>JBDHAL010000186.1:0-16533 GCA_039588075.1 Gemmatimonadota bacterium
CAACGCGCCGCAGCTTCTCGACCGACTCCTCGTTGTAGGCGCGGGCGACCGTGGTGAGGTCCGGGTTGAGATCGCGCGCCGTGATGCAGACCATGAGATTGTCGGCGTCATCAGCGAGGCACGCCGCGAGACCGCTGGCCTTCGAGACCTGGGCGCTCTTCAGCGTCTGTTCTCGCGTCGCGTCTCCCTCTATGACCAGGACGTCCGTGTGGCTTTCCTGCACCATCGCGACTCGTAATGGATCCTGCTCGATAACCACGTACGCGTGACCCGAGCGTTCGATCTCACCCACAACGACCCGACCCATTCGGCCGACGCCGCAGATTATGACATGGTCCTTGAGATGCTCGATTTTCCTCATGATCCGACGCCTCCGCAATACGCCTCCCAGGTCGAGTTCCACAATCAGCGCGGTAGTCAGCGCCCACCAGAACCCGAGGCCGGTGACGCCCAGGGATATCAGAACCATGGTGAAGGTCCGGCCCGCCGGCGACAGGGGTTGAACCTCCATGAAACCCACCGACGTCACGGTCGTGACCGACATGTACAGCGCATCCGCCCAGGGCCAGCCCTCGACCACTCGGTAGCCGATGGTGCCCACCAGGAACACGGCGAGGAAGTACGCGCCGGCCCAGGCGAAGCGCACCAGGAACGGGCGCAGCGCCTCCGCCAGCGTCAGTTCCGGTTGGCCTATGTTGGTGCCGGCCAAGGTCTTATGGGCGCTGGCCAGGCCCAGAAATCCAGTCCTTCGCATGGTGCCGATTCTTCGATCTCACGTTTCTCGGGCCCCGGCGGTCCCGGACTATGGAGCCAGAAGACTCAGGCCGAGCCCGGCGTGCCTGATGTGCTGCATGAAGTTCTGCCTGTAGATGAGCGCCGCTCTCGCGGTTAGGCCGCCGAGGGCCGGCTGGGTGATCGCATTCTAGCGAGGTGCGGCCCGCGCAGCAAACAGACGGTGGAACTATGACCCATAGGTCGGAGTTTTAGAGGGTACAGGCGCCACAGATCGCGTGATTCGGAACCCGTTCTTTCACGCCGGGCAGTGCTCGCATCTCGCGAATCGGTGGTCTATTATGATTGTCAGCGCAGGACCGGATAAGTCCCCGGGTGCTCCGATATCCGGCGCAGCATCAGGTGGTGGGAGGTATCGATGCGAATAGAACGTGCCCGCGCGCATGCCGTAGCAGTACTCGCGGTTCTGGCGTTCGGCCTCGGCCCTTGGGCGGGGGCGGCAGACGCACAGTACTTCGGGCGCAACAAGGTCCAGTACGAGGATTTCGACTTCAAAGTGCTGAAGACCGAGCACTTCGATATCCACTACTACCCGGAAGCGCGCGACGCCATCGAGCAGGCCGGCCGCATGGCCGAGCGCTGGTACGCTCGGCTCTCCCGGCTGTTCAACCATGAGTTGAGCAGTCGACAGGTCATCATCCTCTACGCCGACCATCCGGACTTCGAGCAGACGACGGTCCTCAGAGGCAACATCGACGAGGGCACGGGTGGTGTAACCGAGGCCTTCAAGCGTCGTGTCGTTCTACCGATGGCCGGCTCGCTCGGTGAGACCGACCACGTGCTGGGGCACGAGCTCATCCATGCCTTCCAGTTCGACATCACCACAGGCGTCCGCACCGCGGTCGGTGGCGGCTTCCCCTCCGCCTTGATGATGCCGCTCTGGTTCATCGAGGGAATGGCCGAGTACATGTCGCTGGGCCCGGAGTACCCGCTCACGGCCATGTGGATGCACGACGCCGCGCGCCGCAACAGCCTGCCGAGCTTCGGCGCTCTGTTCAGCCCGTACTATAACCCGTACCGCTATGGTCACGCGCTCTGGGCGTACATCGGCGGTCGCTGGGGCGATCCCGCGATCGGCGAGATACTGAAGGCCGCCGCGGCGACGGGCGACGTAACCAGCGCGATCATCAGCGTGCTCGAGGTCTCGCCGGACCAGCTCATGGCGGACTGGAAGCAGGCTGTCGACGACGCCTATCAAGACGTACTCGAGAAGACGAAGGGTCCGCTGGACTACGGGCGCACGTTGGTCAGCAAGGAGACCGGAGGCGGTCGCTTCAACATCGGACCCGCGATAAGCCCCGACGGCAGCCGCGTGGTATTCCTGTCCGAGAAGGGCCGGTTCTCGATCGAGATGTTCGCCGTGGACGTGGAGACGGGAGAAGTTGGAAAGAGGATCGTCAAGACGGCCGTAGATCCCCATTACGAGAGCTTGCAGTTCATCTATTCGGCTGGCGACTGGAGCCGGGACGGCGAGCGATTCGTGTTCGCCGGTGTCAGCCAGGGCACGCCCATCCTTACGATCATCGACACTGAAAACGGCAGGAGGGTCGACGAGTTCAAGATCGAAGAAGTCGGCGAGATCTTCAATCCGAGCTGGTCGCCCGACGGCCGCCAGATCGTGTTTTCGGCCAGCGTCGGCGGCGTGATGGATCTATTCATCGTCGATGTAGAGAGCGGCGAGCGCAGCCGGCTCACCAACGATCCCTATGCCGACATGCACCCCGCCTGGTCACCCGACGGCAGCCGCATCGCTTTCGTCACCGATCGCTTTACCAGCGACCTGTACAACCTGTCGATGGGTGACTATCAGGTCGCCTTGCTCGACCTCCAGTCCGGTGGCATCGAGCCGGCCCCGGGTTTCTCCGGCGCAAATCACATCAACCCCCAGTGGTCGCCAGATGCGGCCAGCATCTTCTACCTGTCGGACCAGAACGGCATCGCGAATATATATCGCGTATCGCTCGCGGAAGGCGAGATCTACCAGGTCACGGATCTGACCACCGGCGTCAGCGGCATCACCCAGGGCAGCCCGGCCATGTCGCTTTCCGCCAACGGCAAGCGGTTGGTGTTCAGCGCTTTCGAGGGTGATCGCTACTCCCTTTACGTGATCGAGTCCGATTCCATACTCGCCGGCGGACCGGTTGAGCCTCCCCTTAGTCAGGTGAGCCCCGCCGTGCTGCCACCGGCGGATCGCCCCGTCGGCGACGTGATGGCGCTGGTCGAGAACCCCGACCTCGGGTTGCCACCCAGCTCCGCAGACTTCCAGACCGAAGACTACAGTGCCGGCCTCTCCCTCGACTACATCGCGCCTCCGCAGTTGGCCGTGGGAAGCGGTAGTTACGGGACCTTCGTGGGCGGCGGAACCTCGCTGTTCTGGAGCGATATCCTGGGCGAGCACAACGTCGCTACCATGATTCAGATCAACGGGAGCTTCGCAGATATAGCCGCACTGGTCAACTACGAAAACAAGAAGTCGCGCTGGAACTGGGGCGGAGTGGTAGCGCAGATCCCATTCGTGACGCGGAGCTTCGGGATCGCCTTCAACGATGTCCAGCAGACGATCATCGAGCAGGAGCTGCGCCTGCGGAGTACCAGCAGAGAACTGCAGGGATTCATTTCCTACCCGATGAGCCGGGTGCGACGGGTCGAGTTCAGCGGCAGGTTCCGTAACATCTCGTATAAGAACGAGTTGAACGTGCGGACCACGACGCTGACCGGACAGCAAATCGACGAAGAGACCATCACCTTCCCGTCCTGTTCCGATGTCCCGCCGACGATTGAGCCGTTATGTACCCCTACGGCGCTCAACCTGGCGACGGGAACGGCGGCCCTCGTGTATGACAATACGTTCTTCGGTTTTACGGGGCCCGTTCTCGGCCAGCGTTACCGGCTCGAGGTCGCTCCGACGCTTGGCTCGATCAACTTCGTCAGCGTGACCGCGGACTATCGCCGTTACTTCATGCCGATCCAAAACCTCACGTTTGCTGGCCGCCTTCTCCACTTCGGGCGTTACGCTGCCGGAAGCCAGGACATCCGGCTCGTGCCGCTCTTCGTGGGATATCAACAGATCGTTCGAGGATACGACCCCGGTACCTTCAGCGGCGGAGAATGCATAGATCCCGTGAACAGCAACTACTTCGTTGGCCGAGCGAACGCGGGCTGCCCCGTCTACGATCAGCTCTTCGGCTCTCGAATGCTGGTTGCCAACCTGGAGATGCGCCTGCCGTTCCCACAGATGCTCGGCCTCAACTCGCTGGGTGGCTTCCCGCCGTTCACCGTCGCTCTGTTCTTCGATGCGGGCGCCGCATGGTATGACCTCACCCAGGCCGTGGCCGTGGGCGGCAACCGCGCGCCCTGGGACCCGGTCACCAGCTACGGTGTGGCCTCCCGGATCAATCTGTTCGGCGTCGCCCTGATCGAAATCGACTACGTGCACCCGAACGACCGGCCGAGAAAAGGCTGGTTCTGGCAGATCGGCTTTTCGCCGGGCTTCTGATGGAATGAGATTGTCGGCCTTCCCCGCGCCCCCGACCAAGTCGGGGGCGCGTTGTCTTGGGAATTTGTCGGGAATCGTGAAGGTGATTAAGTGATCACGGAGCAAGGAGCTAGGAGGCCCGAAGTGACTTCGAATTTCTGAACTCCGTGCTCCATGATCAAGTAATCACCTTCGACAGGAAAGAACACACCGCTACGCTCTTCCGTGGCGGGCAATGGAAACGAGAGCGTCGTTGTGTTTCCGGGCAGCGGGCGTTGAGTTACAGATTCTACAGCCTACAGCCTACAGCCGACAGCCGACGCTTAAGTATTGTTGGACGCCCAACGCACGACTCCCGAGTCGCGACGTCCGGCTAAGGGCCGAGGCAGCAGAGTAGAAGGTGGGAAGTGGGAAGTAGAAAGTAGTAAGTGGAAGAATATTTAAGCGCGTGTTCTCTTTCGCCTGAATCCCAGCAGGTGGAGCGACTCGAGAGCGAACCAGCGGGCGACCTTGCGATCGACGACCAGCGTATCGGGTCGCGTGGGGTGTCGTGAGACGCCGGGGAGCCAGTGCGGGATGGCATCGAGGCGCGCGCGGCGGAGCGCGGCGGAGAGCCAGAGCCAGACGGGCCTGAATCGGCGGACGATGAAGAACCCGTCGTTGCCCAGCTCTTGATAGAGCGGCATGAGTATCTGACCCTGCCATCTCGAGCGGACCGGGCCGCTGCGGTCGCGGGCGAGCAACTGGCCCGGGCTCACGGGGTCGAAGTTGGCGAAGCCCGGCTCCATCCGGAAGCTGTCGCCCGGGAGAATGGGGTGTCGGTAACGGACCTCCAGGGCGCGGGGTATGGAGCGGGTCGCTCGGGACAGCAAGTCCCGCGACTCGCCGACCCGGTCGACGGCACCCGCATCGATCAGACCTGATGCCGCCAGTCCGACCCAGACCGCTGCTTCCGCATTGTCGATGGAAGTCGTCGCATCGTGCTGTCCGGCTTCGACCGTCACAGCTCTGTGGCCCAGGGCCGTGAGGTAGTCGGATATCGTGCCGTCGAGGTACTCCTCCAGACCGAGGATGAGGGGGATCGAGAGCTGCTTGGCGAAGGCGCGATTGGGAAGCGTGTCACCCAGCACCAGGAACGGGACTCCGGCGCCCGAGGTCGTGTGGATGTCGAGGACGAAGACTTCGCCGCGGGCGCGCTTCGAGATGTGTTCGAATTCCTGCGCGAGCTCGTGACGCTCGCGGTTGTCCGAGTCCGGAGCGCCGCCGGACCCTGTTCCTTCCGGAGCGTCTGGTCGCCAGCGGCGGTTCAGGTCCGAATCGATGTAGCGACTGTTACGCGCGAGGGCCGCCAGGTTGCCCGAGAGCCCGACCAGCTCGCCGCGTAGCCGGAGGCGCGTCGAGGCGATCGTGGCGAAGACCCGGCGGAGCGCCTGGACGCCCGCCGGCTCGTTGCCGTGGATTCCACCGATACAGACCAGCGTCGGCCCAGGCTCTTCACCCGAGACCCGGCCGAGCACCCGCCGGAGCGGTTCATCGGCCTCCAGCGTACGAGCTGCCTCGTGCGTCACTCTTCTTTCAGTTTCTCTTGCAAGAAATGCCGGGCGATCGGCATGAAGTCGCGTTCGCCCACAGTGCCGACCAACTTCCCGTTCTTGACCACCGGCAGGACGGAGACACGGTGAACCCGCATCAGTTCGATCGCCTCGGTGGTTGGCGTCTCCGGCGGAATGGTGATCGGGTCGCGAACCATCACTTCCTTCACGGGCACCGCGAGACCCGGCTCGCCGATCTGCCCTCGCGTTAGAAGCCTGATCAGCGAGCGGTACGACACCAGTCCGACCACCTGCTGATCGTCGTCTTCAACCAGAACGTGCCGGATTTGCTTCCGGTCCATCACGAAGGCCACCAGATCGACCAACTCGTCCTCGTGTACCGTGAACAGCTCCGTCGTCATGTACTGCTCGACGCGAAGGTAGTTCTTCCGCCAACCGCCGGCTTCCTCGATCCGCGCCAGCGGCCACTCGTGGCCCAGCTGATCTGTGTCCTGCCGCGCTGCCGTGGCACCGGCCAGGGCGGCGAGTCGCTCCGGTCGAGTACCTTCGTCCTTGAGGTTCTGTAGCGAGCGCAGCAACCACTGGGCGCCGGTGCCGCCACACTCGACCCGCGCTTCGATGACGTGCAGGTAGCGGTCGATATCATCCGCATCGACTCCCGCCTTGCGCAGCCCGGCCCGCGCCAGGGGTATCAAGTGGTCCGTAACCAGTTCTGTCGCCCCAATCGTCTCGTCGTTCATCCAGGTGAAGACCGCGTTCAGTCCGCGACGCGCCGCGGCGAGGAAGTTGCCCTTGGCGTCATCGAATTCCAGGAACTCGGTGACATCTCCGAACTCGTCGACCACGCCCAGAACCGCTCCCACCCAGAACGCCGCGTTCGCCACTTCATCTACCACCGTCGGGCCCGCCGGTATCGCGCGGCATTCGATTCGCAGGTGCGCGCATCCGTTGCTGTTCCCGTAGCAGGGACGATTCCACCGGTACACGGTGCTGTTGTGGAGTTGCAGCGCCGCCAGCTGAGGGACCCGGCCTTCGTCCAGCTCGATCAGCGGGTCATCCGGGATCTCCATCGGCATCAACGCCCGGAAGCGGACGATGTCCTCTTGGAACAGCTCCAAGACAGAATCTTTGACCCAGGCGTCTCCGAACCGCACCCTCGGCGTCTGCTCGCGCAGGTGCGCCATCGCGCTACGCGTGTCCACCGATTGTTGGAATAGCGCGATCCGCGTTTCGTACCACAGCCGCTTTCCGAACAGCAGAGGCGAATTGGCCGCCGAGGCCAACACTGGCCCCAACACGACCTGGGCGGCGTTGTAGTACTGAGGAAACTCCTCACCGCTCACCTGCAGGTGAACCTGGCAGCTCGTGTTGCAGGCCTCCAGCATCACCGAATCGTGCTCGACGTTGACCTCGTCTATCCCCTGTATGTTCAGGAGCATCGGGCCGCCGCGTAGACGTGTCATCGCATCGTTCAGAGCAAAATAGCGATCCTTCGGCGTGATGTTGTCGAGGGACAGGTCCGACTTGTTCAGGCTGGGAAGGATTCCCGTCAGCAGTACGTCCGCTCCCTCCTTCCGCGCTGCCTCCCGGACAGTGTCTATGTGTTGCGTGAGGTTGCTTTCCAGAACCCTGAGACAGTCGCCGGCCAGGTACAGCGGCTCCAGGTTGATCTCGAGGTTGAACCGCGCCAGCTCCGTCGTGTAGGGGTCCCCGCCCAGACGTTCCAACACCGCCAGTGACACCGGCGCCGGTCGGAAGCCGCTGTCCACGAGAACCAGCTCCTGCTCCATGCCGATTCGCCGCACATCCGCTTCGATCTTGCCTTCCTGCAGGATGCGCTCCAGCGCTCGCAGGTCTTTCAGCATGGATCGAGAAAAAGCACGATTCGACTCCGGCTCGCGCTCAGCCCGGGCGTTCGTTTCCATCGGTGCCATCCTCTCGCTGCTCGTTCTCTCGCTTGACAGTAGAGGACCTCCCCCGGACAGCGGCGGGGCGGCCGCTGCCGGGGTACCTCTAAACTACCCGCCGCCGCTCGACGACGAAACTGCTTCTCGTTCTCGCTGCGCCGCGCCGCGCCTCGGCTTCCGTGCCTCTCTCGAGCGGGCGACCCTTTTGGCCCCTCACGCATCTATACAGGGTGGAATGAATAGTGACGCTCTCGTATTGGCCAACACGCTGGTGAGCCGCGCCCGGGCGGGCGATCTGGAGGCTCTGGAAGGCGTGTACCTCGCCTACCGGTCGGCTGTGTACAACCTCGGGCGCCGGATCTGTGGCACCGAGGAGGACGCCGAAGAGGTGCTCCAGGACACGTTTCTCGAGGTTTGTCGCTCGATCGGAAAGTACCGCGGCGATGGGTCGCTCTGGGGCTGGATCCGGCAGGTGGCGGTGAGCAAGGCGTTGATGCTGCTGCGTCGGGAGCGGGCGCGCTCCGGGCGCTGGGCGGGCGGCGATGGCTTCCATTTGGAGTCGATAGGGAAAACGCCGCCGGAGCCGACGGGTCCGATCGACCTGGAAGTGGCGCTCAATCGGCTGTCGGCGGTGACCCGCGCGGTTCTGTGGCTGCACGATGTAGAAGGTTACACACACGAGGAGATCGGTGAGATGATGGGGAAGACGGCGAGCTTCTCGAAATCGCAGTTGTCGCGGGCGCACAGGCGGCTGCGGGAGTGGCTGGACTGATGTTGAGGGTTCGTCATCTGGATATGAATGAGCTGCTCGCCTTGCGTGACGGCGAAGGAGCCGCGTTCGCGCGTGGGCACGTGGAAACGTGTGAGCCCTGTCGGCGCGAGTTGGAGCGACTGCACGGGGTCCGCGCCGAGTTGCGCGCGCTACCGACGTTCGTACCGCCCCGCGAGCTCTGGTCGAAAGTTGCCGCCGACGTGAAGCGACGCCGCGTGCGGAACCGCTTCGCCCTCGGTACGCTTGGGCTCGCCGCGGCGGCGGTCCTGGCCGGCTTCATCGTGATGCGGGGACCTGCCGCATCGCCGCCGGCGGAAGCGCACGACGTGTGGGTGGCCGAATCGACGAGCCGCGACCTGGGTCCGTTCATCAGCCGCTCGCGTCAGCTGGAGACGATGCTTCGGGTCTATTCGCCGACCCCCCGCGTATACGATGCTCGTACCGCGCTGGCGGTCTCCGTCCTCGAGGATCGGATCGTTCTACTCGACCGGGCCCTGGAGGAAAGCCATGCGATCGGCGTCGACCGCAGACTACTGGTCGGCCTTTGGGACGAGCGAGTCGAGACGCTGGAAACTCTCGTCGGTCTTCGGTTGGCTGAGCAGCCGGAGCGCGTGTGGCGATAGAAGAAGAATGTTCTCGAGCAGGTGGGATTCGTTAAACAAATAGGAGGAACAATGAGGTGGTCTAAGTTGATTCTATGCGGAGCGCTGCTCGTCACCGGGGTCGTTGGGCCCCTACAGGCCCAGGAGCCGGATGAGGAGTGCGTTTGCCCCCGCTCCTACAGCCTGCGGGTACTCCCGCGCGAGGGATTCACCGGGGTCATGGCCTTCGATCGCCAGGCGCGCCTCGGCGTCTGGGTGCACCAAGAGGCGAACCCGGAGACCGACCGCTACGGCGCGCTGATCGATCGGGTGCAGGACGGCAGCCCGGCCGACAAGGCGGGCATCGAGGCTGGTGATATCATCATCGAGCTGAACGGTGAGGATCTTCTCAGCGGCGGTGAGGACTACGACGAAGAGCTGTCGGCACCAGGCCAGCGCCTGATCGAAGTCTCACACGAGCTCGATATCGGAGACACCGTTTCGGTCAAGTATCGCCGCGATGGTGACGAACACACGGTCGATCTCGTGGCCGGCGAGTTCGGAGGGCGGCTGGGTGTCGTCATCGCTGACGCGTTCGATCGCTCGGCCCGGCTGCGAAGCACGTTCGAAAGACTCGAGAGGCTCCCGGAAATCCACATACAGGGGCCCGAGAACTTTGCCTTCAGGCTCGGCGCTTCTCTGCCCGGCTGAACTCCGGCCTCGGCGAGTACTTCGGGACCGATGAGGGCGTTCTCGTCGTCAGCGTTCCCGAGGACACCGAGCTGGGCCTCATGGCCGGTGACGTGATCCAGGCCATCGATGGCCGAGCCGTCAGGGATCCCAGTCACGCCATGCGCATCCTGCGCTCCTATGATGCCGACGAAGAGGTCTCCTTCCAGATCATGAGGCAGAAGAGAGAGCGGACGCTCAAAGGCGTCGTACCCGAGGTCCTGGGAATGGGAGCGCGAATGTTTGAGTACCGCGGCGAGGGGAACTTCTGAGTTTCTTCGCTGGCGGTGTTGTACAGGGAAAGGCGAGCTTCGAGCTCGCCTTTTCAATGTTGAATATTTGAGGTCAAACTTCCAAGGAATTTCGAACACCGCACACCGAACACCGCCTTTCGAAGGTGGCACTTCAATCATTGATCATTAAGACCCAATCACTGATGTCGAAGAGGCGACAGCTCTGTGCTCTCGCCTAATCATCGATGATTCGGTCTCAGTGATTAGTGATCAAGCCTTGCAGTGCCCCCTTCGACAGGCGGTGTTCGGTGTGCGGTGTTCGAAATTCCTTAGAAGTCCGATATTAAATATTCAACGTCGCACCCAAATAAACACATTGTTCCACTCGCCCGTATAGGTATCGGATACGGACAGGAGCCACTGGTGGACGAACGGGAGATATCAGCGCTGGCGGTAGCATACCAGCGAGGTGACGAGAGAAGCTTCAAAACCCTTGTCGATGGGCTCAGCCGGGGGCTGATCGCGATGGCCTATCGCTACACCGGCGACTGGGAATGGGCGCGTGACCTGACCCAGGAGACGTGGATCAAGGTTCACGATCGGATCCACAGTTACGATCCGGCCCGTTCGTTCCGCGGTTGGCTCCTCACGGTGCATCGTAACGGCTGCCTGGACCACCTGCGTCGGGCCTGGGTGCGGCTGGAGTCGGCGCCGGGCGATGAAGCGATCGGCGGATATGCCGCCGCCTCCTCGTTTGGGAATCCGCATGAGGACCTGGAGCGGCGCGAGTTCCACGAGCGGCTGCTCGTGGCGCTCGGCGAGTTGAGCGAGAGCCAGAGACAGGTGTTCGTTCGAGTCGACTTGGAGCAAAACGATCAGAGGGAAGTCGCGGAGGCGCTGGGCATGAAGTTTACCACGTTGAGAACGACGCTGCATTTCGCGCGTAAGCGGCTTGCCGCGGTCCTGGTTGCGATGGAGGAATCGCTGTGAAAAAGGGAATCGACTGCGAAGTTTTTCAGGACCAGTTAGACGCTCTCTCCGGAGAAGCGCTGTCGGAGGAAGGCATAGATCTGCTCCGGCGCCATGCTGCCACCTGTTCTGAGTGCGCCACGCTGCTGAGAATGCGGGAGCATCTAGCCGAGACTTCGCCGGGAAATCTGGAAGCGGCAGTTCCCGGGGCGCTCGTGGATTCCGTTTGGCGGCGGGTTCAGGCGGAGATAGCCGTTAAGGAATCCCGACGGCCTTCCAGGGCAAGCGGTTGGCGGCAGGCGGGCTGGTTACTGCCGGCCCTGGCGGCAGCTTCAGTGGTCCTGTTGATCGGCACCGGGTTCCTGCTCGGTGAGCTGAGGCGGCTGCGTGACAGGGAAGCTTTGCTGGTTCAAGAGATCGTTGATCATGAGCGGCGGGTGTCGCGTTTGGACCGGCCGGCCGACAGCCCCCTCCTGCTGCGGAGGGGCACCCTATCAGCCGCCCGGGCCTGGCAGCGCACGCTAGAGCGCCGGGAGACAGTGAGTATTGAGGACCTTACCGAAATGCTGGCGAGCCTGCCGTCGAGGACAACGTTGTTCGGCCAGTCGGATGTGGAGGCGTTGATTTCGAGCCTACCCCTCTGGATCGGCTCGGCCTGGCGTGAGGCGCTGGAGGAGGTCAGTGCCGAGGACGGCATTCAGGCCAGCGAGCTGCTCGAGCTTATCCTGAGGCTCGACATCGATTCCAGCAGGCGAATCCCTTCGGCGCGTATCCTTTCCTTCTCGAGGGGAGCGTTGCGCGCTGGATGATCCTGACTGCAGGCAGGTCATAAATGCGAGGTGAAGATCATGAATTGGAATGACGAATATCGGCGAGCGCTGAGGGCTGTCCTCGTAGTCCCATTGATCGGGCTGGGCGGCTGCATCGAGTACACGGTGGAAGCCACTCTCGAAGCGGACGGCAGCGGTAACCGTGTTGAGCGGATGGTTGTCGCGGACGCCGACGATACGGATTTCGTGGTGTCTTCCGAAGACTTCTTGCAGCTCATGCATGTCACGGAGAATGACGGTTGGACACACTCAGTGGAAATGGACGAGGAGGATACGGTTGACGTGTTCCGGCGCGAGACCCAAGTCCGGAACCTGGCGTCCTGGACAGAGACAAGCGGCGACATTCATATCGCCGGCGCCACGATCGCCAACAGCGGATCGTCGATCAGGCATTTCCGTCTCGGAGACGTTCATTTCCGGAATTCCGTCATGGTTGAGAGCGGGCAGGGACCTGAGGGTCGCACCTTCACATACCGGGAGACGTTCTACTGGGATAAACTGCTCGATGCGCTGGTCGAGGGTTTTCTGGTGTCGTTCGAAAGCATGCTAGATCGGGATTACCCCGACTTGAGCTCCGGCGAGAGGGGCGAGCTGACTGGCCTCGTCAGGGGCGGTCTCTGGGCGCTCGTGGACCAGGGTGTCCTCGATGCGGACAGTGATCGAGAGGATGAGCTGATATCGGCCTACGTAGATCGCACGACGCGACAGGGCATGCCAATCCTGCGCCAGCGTTACCCGGATGCCGAGGCGCATACCTTCGCCACTCTGCTCGAGGAGCTATACGACGACCAGGACGACCAGCTGGATACCTTCATCGAGGAGAAGCTACCCGGCGTGCAGTTGGCGGGTAACACGGAGATCATCTTTCGACTGAACATGCCGGGACGGATCAGCGATGAGAACGCCGATGACCGTGACGGAGCCACCCTGGTCTGGAAGTTCAGTCCTTGGGATGCGGTTCAGACGCCGGTCGAGGTTTTTGCGCAATCTGTGGTTGAGCGGTAGAGGGTAATATCTCAGTGAAGGCTCGGCGCACGTATACGGGAACCATCGCGCGGCGCCACTCGGTCTCGACGATGAGGTTGTCGAGGGGATTGCACTGCCGGTATGCCTGCTGGGCGATCTCCTCGATCGCGTCGGTGGTGAGCTTCTTTCCTGAGGCGAGCTTGTCCAGGCCGCCTATCACACGGGGCCTGGCACCCAGCGCGGCGACCACGAGCGAGATCGATTCTACGATATCGTCGGCGTCCAGGCCGACCGCCAGGGCGATGCCCAGCAATGGGAAGTCCACCGCTTTCCGCTCGCGCAACTTCTGATAGCTCATCCGCGTGCCCGACGCAGGAATCGGCACGCGCACGCGAACCAGCAACTCCTCGGGCCCTAGCTTCTTGTTCCAGATGCCGTCGGCGGTGAAGAAATCCGCCAGCGGCAATCTGCGCTCGCCGTCGGCCGACGCGATGTCGATCTCGGCGCCCAGCGCCATCAAGATCGGCGGCGTGTCCGCCGAGTGGGCCGCCACGCACTTCGTGCCGCCCTTGACCACGTGACAGATATCTCCGTCCTTCTTCAAGCAAAACCCCAGCGCCTTCCTCCAGAAGTACGTCTGGTTGTAATACGTGCATCGCGTGTCGAGACAGATGTTCCCGCCGATCGTACCCTGGTTCCGAATCATCGGATGCGCGATAGCCCCTGCAGCCCCGGCGAGCGCCGGCAGATGCTTCACCACCAACGAGTCGCTCGCCACCGCCGTCAAACTCTCTGCCGCCCCGATCACCAACTCCCCGTCGCGCGCCTCGATTCCGTACATCTCCCCGATGCCCTTCAGCGCCACCAGGTGCCCCGGCGTGAACAACTTGTGCTTCATGTTCGGCACCAAATCAGTGCCTCCCGCGATCGCCATCACATCGCCGGCATGCCGCCCGAGCAGTTCAAGCGCCTCACCCAGCCCGTTCGGCCGATGATACTCGTAAGAGTGTAATCTCAACATTCAGAAATCAGAATTCGGAGTTCTGCAGTTACCGGTCACCGGCCACCTTCCGTATACCCGCCCACACACGCGGCGGCGAGAACGGCAGTCGATCGATCCGCACGCCGACGGCGTCGAAGATCGCGTTGGCGATCGCAGGTATCGATGGATGCAACGGTCCCTCGCCGGCTTCCTTGGCGCCGTACGGGCCCTCCGGGTCCAGCGACTCGACGATGAGCGACGCCATCTCTGGAGTATCGAGGCTGGTGGGGATCTTGTAGTCGAGGAGCGAGGGCGCGTTGTGCAGGCCCGTGTCTTTGAACACGTGGGCCTCCATGATCGCTTCCGCGAACCCCATGTAGGCGGAGCCCTCCATCTGCCCTTCGACCAGCACCGGGTTGAGGGCGCGCCCGCAGTCGTGGGCGACCCAGATCTTCTCGACCTCGACGAACCCGGTCTCAGGATCCACTTCCACCTGGGCTACGTGGGCGGTGAACGAGTAGGCCGGCGAAGAGCCGATGGTGGCGCCGCGGTAGGTGCCGTGGATGTCCTTTGGCGTGTTGTAGGAGCCCGTGGCGCCGAGTGCCCCGAACTTGGCCTCAGCCAGGTTGAAGGCCTCCGATATGGTGACCTTCCGCTCGGTGTCCGTCGCGTCGAACGCCCAACCGCCGGCCAGCGCAACCCGTTTGGGCTTGCAGTCCCACGCCTCCGCCACCGCCGCCTGCACCAGTTTCTTGATCTTCTGCGCCGCGTCGATGCAGGCGTTGCCGCACATGAACGTGACCCGCGAAGAATACGCGCCCAAATCGACCGGTGTCAGGTCGGTGTCGGCGGACAGAATGCGTACGTAGTCCAGGGGGACGCCCAGCTCCTCCGAGACGATGTAAGCGAACATCGAATCGGAGCCCTGGCCGATCTCGGAGGCGCCGGCGAAAACGGCGACGCGGCCCGACCTGTCGACCTGCAACTGCACCGCCGATTGCGGCATCTCGTTGGGGTAGATCGGGTAGTTGGTGCCCGAGATGTAGCACGAGCCGGCCACGCCGACGCCGCGGCCGTAGGGCAACTGGCGATGCTTCGCTTTCCAGTCCGACGCGCTCTCGACGGCGTCGAGGCATTCGAGGAAACCGTTCGAGGTGACGCGGAACTCGTTGACCGTTCGGGCATTGGAGCCGAGGAAGTTGCGCCGGCGCAACTCGATGGGGTCAATGCCGAGCGCCTCGGCGATCTTGTCGAGCTGGACCTCGATCGCGAAACGCGGCTGCACCGACCCGTGACCCCGCTTAGGGCCGCAACACGGTTTGTTCGTGAAGGCGCGTGTCGAATCGAAGCGGTACGATTCCATCGTGTATGGTGCCGTGATGAGCTGGCCCGAGTAATACGTCGTAACGAGGCCAAACGACTCGTAGGCGCCACCGTCCAGGATTGTCCTTGCATCGACCGCCTTGATCACGCCGTCGGCGCTGGCTCCCGTCTTGTAGCGCATCAGCATCGGGTGACGGCCGCGGTGCGCGTAGAAGACTTCCTCCCGGGTGTAGAGGATCTTCACGGGCCGCCCCGTTATCATCGCCAGCTTGGCGACGCAGAACTCGAGGTCGAACGGCTCCGACTTGCCGCCGAACGCGCCGCCGATCGGTGGTTGCACGACCCGCACCTTCGCCACGTCCAGATCGAGGATGCGGGCAAGCTCGCGGTGCAGGTAGTGGGGCACCTGGGTCGTCGACCATACCGTGAGCTTCTCCGCGCCATCGAAGTAGCCGATGGCGCAGTGGGGCTCGATCGCCGTGTGAGTCGTGCCCTCGAAGAAGTACTCGCCTTCGACCACCACGTCCGACTCCGCCATCAACTCGTCGACGTCACCGAACTCCAGGTTTACGTGTTTCGAGACATTACCGTTCCCGTCCGGCGTCTTGGGTTCGTGGATCGGCGTGTCGCTGCCGGCCAGCGCCTCCTCGGGATCCAGAACGTACGGCAGTATCTCGTAATCCACGTGAACCAGGTCCAGCGCCCCGTCCGCTGTCTCTTCGTCCACCGCCGCCACGGCGGCCACCCCGTCACCCACGTACCGCGCCTTGTCGATGCACAGCGGGTATTCGTCACGCGCCCAGGGGATGATTCCGTACGGCAGCGGCATGTCGCCGCCGGTGACGACGGCGTGGACGCCCTCGAGGGCGAGCGCGTCGGAGACGTCGATCGAAAGGATCCGCGCGTGCGGGTGTGGGCTGCGCAGGATCTTCGCGTGAAGCATCCCGGGCAGCGAGATGTCGTCGGTGAAGGTGGCGCGGCCGGTGGATTTGGCGAGTCCATCGGTCCTGCGCAGCCGGCGACCGATCACCCGGAACTCCTGCTCCAGCGCTTCGCGCAGCTCCTCCTCGGAAGCCGCCGCCGCGGCCTGCCTGGCGCGAAAGTCCTCGAGCTTCACGAGATCGCCAACTCCGCCGGTTCGCGCCCTTCGCGGATCGCACGCGCCGCCAGCTCCACTGCCTCGTATATCTTCGTGTAGCCGGTGCAGCGACAGAGATTGCCGGAGAGCGCTTCACGTATCTCGTCCCGCGACGGGTCCCGGTTCCCGGCCAGCAGCGCAACGGCGGAAATCATGATGCCCGGCGTGCAGAACCCGCACTGCGCGCCGCCCGTCAGGTCGAACGCGTCCTGCAGGGGATGCGGGCCGCCGGGGCCGGTCAGCCCTTCGATCGTCGTGATTTCGTGGCCGACCGCTTCCTGGA
>JBDHAL010000187.1:0-6710 GCA_039588075.1 Gemmatimonadota bacterium
CCGCCACGTACTCGGGCTCGAGGATGGGGAGCAGCCAGGAGAAACGGGTCTTCACGCCGTCGAACATCCCGGTGCTCACGTAGAAGGGACAGACGACCGTCGTCTTGATCTCGTGTCCCGCGCCGGCGAGCTCCGTGCGCAACGCTTCGTCGAACCCGACGGCGGCGAACTTGCTGGCGCTGTAGTCGCTGAGCTTCGGGGCCGCAGCCAGGCCGGCAGCCGAGGCGACCGTCACGATATGGCCACTTCCCCGCTCCAGCATGCCGGGTAGAAAAGCGCGGACCGTCCAGAAGTGGGCCAGCGTGTTGATGTCGAAGGTGCGCCGGATCTCGGCGTCTTCGGACTCGAGGATCGGCTTACCGGTCACGATGCCGGCGTTGTTGATCAGGATATCTACCGGGCCCCAGTCATCGAGCACGCGGCGGGCGGTGGCCTTGATCTCGTCGGCGTCGGAGACGTCGCAACGATAGGAAGAGACCAGCTGGCCGCGCCCCTCGATCGCGCGGCCGACGTCGGCGAGCGCCGCCTCGTCGATGTCCCAGAGGATGGCACGGGCGCCTGCGGCGGCGATCTTCTCGGCCAGTAGCCGGCCGATCCCGCTGCCACCGCCGGTGATGAGGACGTTCTTCTCCCGGAAGTCAGTCATCGCCGCGTATCAATAACTCAGGCGAGCCGATCACTTCAAGTCCGCGAGGAACTCGAGCACGAGATCGTTGAACTCGTCCGGCTTCTCCATGTTCACCATGTGGGCAACGTCCGGGATCACGAGCTTCTGCACGTCCGGCACCTGCCCCGCAATGAGATCGACGATCTCGTGGATGACCGCCATGTCGATGCTGCCAACGATCGCCAGCGTGGGCACATCGATCTCACCCAAGCGCTCGATGGCCGGCGGCTCCAGCTGCCGGCTCAGAGCCCAGTACCGCCAGCGCTCGTCGCCTCCCTCCAGCATCGTCAGGACTCTCTCCCGGACGGCAGCGTTTACCTGCGACGGTTCACGCTGGGGACCGTCGCACCAATACCTGGCAAACACCTCGATGGCCGACGTGAAGCCGCCGGTCTCGAAAGCAGCCGTCAGGTCTTCCATGTAGGCTTGGAGCTCCTCGTCCTCGGCCGTGTGGCCGGACAGGCCGGGACCGACCAGCACGAGCGCCGAAACCACCTCCGGGTATGCCAGTGCGAAATCGGTTGCGATCTGGCCACCCATGGAGAGTCCGATGATGGTCGCGCTTGGAACCTCCAGCGCCACCATCAGCTGGCGCAGATCCTCGTGGTCGGCGAAGCTCACCGAGTCGGCCCGGGACAGGCCGTGGGCCCGCACGTCGTAGCGGATCGCGCGGAACCGGCGCGCCAAGACCTCGAACTGGCCGTCCCACATGCGACGGTCCAGGAAACCGCCGTGGATCAAAACCACCGGAGCCCCCTGCCCCGCCTCTTCGTAGTAGAGACGGGCGCCCTCGACGTCGACATAGCCGGTCCTCACTTCGACCGGCTCGCCGGCGCAGCCCAGAGCCAACATGACTGCGAGCAAGCACACGCGCTTCATGACCGTTCCTCCAGGGTTGAGACGCTCAAGGTCGGAACCCGGACAGGCAACGGCAAGTGCTCAGCCGCAAAAAGCCCCCGTCCGCGTGGGACGGGGGCTCAAGAGGGCCCGCCGCTGTCGTACTAGACCCTATTCACTCGTCGTCGAAGAACTCAAACTCGGTCTCGATCTCCACATCATCAGCGCATAGGTCGCAGACGAACGCGCCGGGATGCTTCTTCCCGCCGCACATCAGGCAGATCTCGCCGCCCTCACTCACTAGCTCCTGGAGCGCGCCTGAGGGCCGCTGCTTGGCCTCCTCCTCGGTGATCTTGCCGCTGGACAGGTCCTCGCCGACCTGCCTGGCGATCTCCTGAATTCCCCCCGCCTCAGGATAGTCCTCAGCTCCCTCCCCATCACCAACCTCATGGATGATCGTGGTCTCCTCGACCCAGTGGTACTGGCCCTCTCTCCGCTTCTTCTTGCGCCCGTCTCCCTTACGGAACTTGAATTGCCTTGCCACGATGACTCTCCTGCTGAGGAACTCCGGGAGGGCGGTGGGAGGGAATCAGTATACACTCGGGTCGCGCCCCCGTTCCTGCGCTGCCGGCAGCGCGCGCGACTCACGGGGTGAACGACGCCGAGAGAACGACCCCCTTTGCAGGCAGCGGCGCCACGCTTATACGCAGCCCCTCGAGGGGCACCGCCTCCCAGCGCTCGCCGGGAAAGGCGGCCCCAATGATCGCGCCGATTCCAAACCCGGCGGCGGCGGACACCACCGGATACCGGACTTTCTGCCACACGGGCCCCGCGACCCACTCGACCGGCGCCTCATCATCGGTGATATCGACGTCCGGCGCCGAGGTGCCTTCGTCGACGATCATCAGGAACGTGCCGACGACGGCGCCGATGGCGGCTCCGATTCCGCCGAATTTGAGTGCCCTCGACTTCCGGCCGCCGCTGACGTCGAGAGCGGTTACCGACCCGAGTGGGACCGCGAGATCGGCCCCCCAACCGTCCGATCTGACGACCATTGTGTCGGCGTCCAGCCGGGCGACCGTCCCTTCCAGGCGCTTGCCGGCGACGGCCGGTGCCGAGACACGCACCCTGGTCCCCGGCGCTAGAAACGTCGCCTGCTGGGCGAGGGTATCGACTGGTACGGTCAGTGTTATTGCTACAGCGAGTGAAGCGATCCTGATTGCTATCATCGTCAAGCTCCTTTGCTCGCGATGGCCGAGGCTCGCCGCAAACGTGGCGGCATCGGGTCAAGAGCGGGTCAAGCGCCGAGCGATCCTCTCACCTTGCTTCCGCCGCCTTCTGACCAGACTTTCTCACCCTGTCCCATCTGTCCCGGTAGGCCCTGACTCACGGAGGGAACGATGCGTGTATTGCGTGTATTCACGGCCCTGGCTGTGCTGGGGGTGCTTCTCCCCGCCACGCCTGCGCGGGGCCAGACGCCGGCCCAGCAGGCGGTGGAGATGGCCGAGCGGTTGGTAAGGGAGCACGATGCCCTGGACCACCGCCTCGACATCCTCGAGAAGCTGATCGACGATGTGCTCTGGTTCGACCGGGTCGGCGACGTGGCCGTCGTCGAGAAGGTCCGGATCTACGGGCCGCCGTTGGCCAACGAGCCGAACCCACCGCCCAGCGGCGCGGGCAACCCGTTCAAGTTCTACACGTACGTCTTCACGCCGCGTGAGGACTTCGGCGGCCGCAAGCTGCCGCTGCTGGTGCTCCCCCACGGCGGCGTGCACGCCGACTTCACGACTTATCATAGCCGAATCGTCAGGGAGCTCATCGCCCAGGGGTACATAGTCGTGGCACCGGAGTACCGCGGCTCGACCGGCTACGGCCGCGGCATGTACAGGGCCATCGACTACGGCGGCCGCGAGGTCGGCGACTGTCTCGCGGCCCGCGATTGGGTCGTCGCCAACCATCCGCGCGTCGACGAAGATCGGGTCGGGCTCATCGGTTGGAGCCACGGCGGCCTCATCACGTTGCACAGCCTCTTCGATCACCCAGACAAGTACGTCGTCGGGTTCGCCGGCGTGCCCGTCTCCGATTTGGTGCAGCGGATGGGCTACCTGGGCCCGGGCTACCAGGCTTACTACGAGGCGGAGTACCACATCGACGCGACGCCGCGCGAGAACCTCGAAGAGTACAAGCGCCGCTCGCCGGTCTGGAACGTCGAGAAGCTGACGCGTCCGGTGCGGATCCACGGCAACGTGCACGACGAGGACGTCAACGTGATCGAGGTCGAGCACCTGATCCAGGCGCTCACGGCGGCCGGCAAGGACTTCGAGTACGAGATCTACGATTTGCCGGGCGGTCACAGCTTCGACCGACTCGACGTGCCCGAGGCCTGGGAGGTCCGCCGGGTGATCTACGACTTCCTAGCCCGTTACCTGAACCCGCCGCGGCCGAACATCGAGCTGGGCGTGCAGGCGAGCGGCAGGGCGTCGCCCTGAGCCAGGGACGGTAGGTATCGCGCGGCGATCAGGAATGGAGATCTCCTTCGGGATCTGGCTGAGAGGATTCGGCGAATTCGGCCCACGGCTCGTTGCCGTCGTCGTACCAGTAGCCTTCGTGCAGGACCTCGGGCGTCGCGGTATCGCTGAGCCGCAGGCCACGCGAGAGAGCGAACTCCTTCAGGAGCTGTGCGAGGGCGGCTGCGATCGGCTCGGGGATCACCTGCGATCACTTCCCGGCCGGCGAGGTGTGTCAGACCGAAGGCACCCTATCGTGCACAGCGTCATGCCTGGAGCCGCGTCGCGGGCCCTTTCGCAGAGATAGCCCACATCTCCAATATCAGATCGGTAGCCTGGCACTGCGAGTAAGCCGCCCCAGCGCCCGTGGGCCGAGGCAGAAATTCGAGGGGAGCCACGCATGACCGAGCAGCACCTTGGAATCTTCCTGCTCCAGGTCCTTCTACTGTTGGGCTTGGCCCGGGGCCTCGGCGAGGTGTTGCGGCGTATGGGGCATCCACCCCTGGTCGGCGAGATCGCCATCGGGCTCTTACTCGGACCGACCCTGCTTGGCCGCGCCTGGCCCGCGCTGCAGAGCGCCCTCTTCCCTCCCGACCCCATCCAGCTGGCGATGCTCGACACCGTGGCCTGGTTCGGCGTGCTGTTCCTGCTGCTCGAGACCGGCCTCGAGGTTGACGTATCGGCGGCCTGGCGCCAGCGGGGGCCGGCGCTACGGATCGGAGTAGTCGGCGTGCTGGTTCCCCTCGCCCTCGGTTTCGGCTTCTCGTTGCTGCTACCCGACCGCTACATGCCCGATCCCGGTGTTCGCCTGCCGTTCGCGCTCTTTCTCGGTACGACGATGGCGATCAGCGCGATGGTGATCATCGCGCGAGTGCTGCACGACCTCGACCTGGTGAAGAGCGACCTGGGGCTCGTGACGTTGTGCGGCTACGCGGTCAACGACGTCCTGGCCTGGGTGATCTTGGCCGTCGTGCTCGGCATGGCGACGCCAATCGGCGTGCAACTCGGCTCGGTGGCGTTATCGCTGGTCGTGGCGATCGCTTTCACCGCCTTCTGCCTGACCTGGGGTCTGCGCGGTGTGGATCGCGCCATCGCCTACGTGAGCGAGCGGTTGCCCGATCAGCCGGGCGCCGTTCTGAGCCTCGTCAGCTGCGTGGGCCTGGCATGCGGAGCCCTCACCCAGCGCGTCGGCTTGACGGCCTTGTTCGGCTTCTTCCTCGCCGGGATCATGGCCGGGGAATCACACGCGCTGGCCGAACGGACGCGCAACGTCGTGTCGCAGATGGTTCATTCGGTGTTCGTGCCGCTCTATTTCGCAGGCATAGGTCTGCAGTACGATTTCTTTGCCGATTTCGACTGGCTCATCGTGACCTTCGTGACCGTGATCTCCATCGTCGCCAAGTTCGGCGGCGCCTGGCTCGGAGCTATTGGGACGGCGCTGTCTCGGGAGGACCGTCTTTCCATAGGAATCGCCTTCACGCCGAGCGGTGTCACCGGCATCGTCGTCGCCGACCTCGCGCTCGAACACGGGATCCTCACCACTGAGGTCTTCGTCGGCATCGTGGTCTCCGCGATCGTTTCGTCGTTGCTCGTCGCGCCATGGCTTTCCTGGTCGATCCACCGGCGCAAGGCCGTGAACGTCCTCGCCTTCTTCGCGCGCCCGGCGGCCGTTCCCGACCTGCGCGGCACGACACGCTGGGAGGTTATCGACGAGCTGTGCGGCAGCCTGGCGGGCCACGCCGGGACACCCGCAGCGGGGATTTGCACTGCGGCGGTTCGACAGCGTGAGGAGCTCCAGGGGACGGGCACGGGCGGCGGCGTCGCGATCCCTCACGCGCGGCTGCCGAGCCTGAGGCGGCCGGTGTTGGCGTTCGGCCGGTCGATCGCCGGGGTAGAATGGGACGCTCCGGACGGACTGCCTGTTCACCTCGTCTTCCTGCTGCTCAGTCCCGAGCGCGAGGGCGGGCTACAACTCCAGATCCTTGCGGCGCTGGCAAGCGGCCTGGCCGAGGCCACCGTGCGCGAGCGACTGATTCGGGCTGGATCGGACGCCGAGACGCTGGCAGCACTCGATGCGGCCCTTCGCTCCCAGCACATCACCAGGGTCACCTCGGCCCCGGTGGACACGGGCCCGGCCGCGCTTTAACCTGTGTGCACATCCGCGGAACGAGCCCTCGACAAGCCCGGCCCGTGCGAGTCGGCGAAACCCGGGTCCAATAAGTCTTGCTGATCGCCTTGACCACTCTGACGGTCGGCGTCGCATGCCTATTCGCCGGCGGCCACGCACTGGTGCGCGGAGCCTCGCAACTAGCGCTGCGGCTGGAACTGTCGCCGCTGTTCATCGGGCTGACCGTTGTGGCTTTCGGAACGTCGCTGCCGGAGCTGTTGGTGACGGTGCTGGCCGATCTGCGCGGCGCGCCGGAGATCGCGGTCGGGAACGTGGTCGGCAGCAACATCGCCAACCTCGGGCTGGTGCTGGGCACGGCGGCGCTGGCCTTCCCGCTGCTGCTGGACGCGGCCGGCACACTCCGCCACCTCGCGGCTTCTATTGGCGCCACTCTGCTGGCAGGGCTGTTCTTCCTGAACGGTATTCTGAGCCGGATCGAAGCTGCGCTGTTGCTACTGGGATTGGTCACCTATGTGACCGTCGCGTACCGCTACGCCCGCCGCGTCGAGGGTATCTCGAGCGAAGCGATGGC
>JBDHAL010000188.1:0-8040 GCA_039588075.1 Gemmatimonadota bacterium
TTCTCTCCTGGAGCGGCTCCATGTTCGAGTACCTCATGCCGCTCCTCGTCATGCCTACCTACGATGGAACCGTGCTTGACCGAACCTACGAGGCTATCGTCCGGCGCCAGATCGAGTACGGCGCCCAGCGGGGCGTCCCCTGGGGCATCTCCGAGTCCTGCTACAACACGATGGACGCCCACCTCAACTACCAGTACCGTGCCTTCGGCGTGCCGGGCCTCGGCTTCAAGCGCGACCTCGCCGAGGACCTGGTCGTCGCACCCTACGCGACAGCCATGGCGCTGATGGTCGCGCGCGAGAAGGCATGCGCGAACCTTGAGCGGCTCGTCGACCTCGGCGCGGAGGGCCGCTACGGCCTCTACGAGTCGATCGACTATACGCCCCTGCGGCTGCCGCACGGCGAGACGTTCGCGCTCGTGCGGTCGTTCATGTCACATCACGAGGGCATGAGCTTCCTCTCCCTCGCCTACGCGCTCCTCGACCGGCCGATGCAGCGCCGCTTCCTCGCCGAGCCACTCTTCCAGGCGGCGGAGGTGCTGCTGCAGGAGCGCGTACCGAAGGTCGCGCCCTTCTATCCAAGCGCCGCCGCGGCGTCCGGCCTGCAGCAGCGCGCCGGTGAGTACCAGGCCCTCCTCCGCGTGTTCAGCGACCCCAACTCCGCCTCGCCGGAGGTGCACCTGCTCTCCAACAGCAGCTACAGCGTTATGGTGACCAACGCCGGGGGCGGCTATAGCCGTTGGCGCGACCTCGCGGTCACACGCTGGCATGAGGATGCGACGCGCGACTGCTACGGCACGTTCTGCTACCTTCGCGACCTGACGAGCGGCGAGGTCTGGTCCACGGCCTACCAGCCGACGCTAATACAGCCGACGACCTACGACGCTATCTTCTCCCAGGCGCGCGCCGAGTACCGGCGCCGCGATGGTGAGATCGACACACATACGGAGATCGTCGTCTCGCCAGAGGACGACGTCGAGATCAGGCGCATCCGGATAACGAATCGCTCGCCCACGCGGCGGACGATCGAGGTGACGAGCTATGCGGAGGTGGTAATGGCGCCGCCGCCCGACGATGCCTCCCACCCGGCCTTCAGCAACCTCTTCGTCCAGACGCAGATCGTTCCTTCGCAGCACGCGATCCTCTGCTCGCGGCGGCCACGCTCACCCAGCGAACCGACGCCCTGGATGATCCATTTCATGGACGTGGGGGCGACGACCTCCATTGGCGAGGCGTCATTCGAGACGGACCGGTCGCGCTTCATCGGGCGCGGCCGGTCGCTCGCCAACCCCAAGGCGATGGCGGACGACGTCCGTCTTTCCGACAGCCAGGGGGCCGTGCTCGACCCGATCGTCTCGGTCCGCCGCCAGGTTACGGCAGGTCCGGATGAGACGGTATGGGTGAACGTGGTGACCGGCGTCGGCGAGACGCGCGAGGCGGCGATGGCGCTCGCCGGCAAGTACCACGACCGCCGCCTGGCCAACCGTGTCTTCGATTTGGCAATGACCCACCGGCAGGTCGTCCTCCGCCAGCTCAACGCGACCGAGTCCGACGCCCAGCTCTACGGCCGCCTCGCCAGCTCGATCGTCTACTTCAACCCGGATGGCCGTGCCCCGGCAAACGTCCTCGCCCGCAACCGGGGCGAGCAATCCGACCTCTGGGCCTTTGGCATCTCCGGCGACTTGCCGATCGTCCTCCTGCGCATCGGTGACCGATCGAAGATCGAGCTCGTGCGGCAGCTCGTCCAGGCACATGAGTACTGGCGCCTCAGCGGGCTCGCAGTCGACCTCGTCATCTGGAACGAGGAGCTGCCCGGCTACCGCCAGGAACTGCACGAGGAGATCATGGGGCTCCTCGCCGCCGGAACGGAGCCCCACGTCAGCGACCGGCCGGGCCGCATCTTCGTCCGGAACGCCAACCTGATGTCAGAGGAGGACAGGATCCTTCAGCAGACCGTCGCCCGCGCAGTGATCATCGACAGCGCCGGGACGCTCGCCGAGCAGATCGAGCGCCGCCGCGTCGAGCCAGCCGTGGAAGCGCTTACGCCAGACGCGGATGTAGTGCCGGAACGCGAGCTCCCTGGCGAGCTCCCTCGGCGCGACCTCGTGCTTTCAAACGGCCTCGGCGGCTTCACGCTGGACGGACGCGAGTACGTCGTCACCCTGCGGCCAGGCGAGACGACACCCGCGCCCTGGGCGAACGTGCTGGCGAACCCACAGTTTGGCACCGTGATCACGGAGAGCGGCGGTGCCTACACCTGGGGCGAGAACGCCCACGAGCTGCGACTCACGCCCTGGCACAACGACCCGGTGACCGACGCCAGCGGCGAGGCATTCTACATACGCGACGAGGAGACCGGTCGCTACTGGTCGCCAACGCCGCTACCCGTTCGCGGTGCCACCGCTTACACCAGTCGCCACGGCTTCGGCTACACGGTGTTCGAACACACGGAAGCCGGCGTCACCTCCGAGCTGACCGAGCTTGTCGCGCTCGACGCGTCGGTGAAGATGATGGTGCTTACGCTTCGCAACGAATCGGGCCGCGCACGCCGCCTTTCGGCGACGGGCTACGTCGAGTGGGTGCTCGGTGAGCAGCGGGCAAAGTCGCTCCTCCACATCGTCACGGAGATCGACGCGAAAAGCGGCGCCATCTTCGCCCGTAACCGATACAACGGCGACTTCGCCCGCCGGGTTGCCTTCTTCGACGTGGACCAGGCGACCCGCACCGTTACCTGTGACCGCACCGAGTTCCTCGGACGCAACGGCCTGACCGGCCAGCCCGCCGCGATGACGCGCGCCCGCCTATCCGGCCGTGTCGGCGCCGGGCTGGACCCCTGCGCCGCGCTGCAGGTCCAGGTCGACCTGGTCGACGGCGAGGAGCGGGAGATCGTTTTCATCCTTGGCGTCGGGCGCGACAAGGAGGAGACGCGCGACCTGGTGCGGCGCTTCCGCGGCCCCGGCCCCGCGCACGCGGCCTTGGAGGCGGTCAAGGGACACTGGGAGAGCCTCCTCGGCGCCCTCCGCGTCGAGACACCGGAGCCGGCTGTCAACATCCTCACCAATGGCTGGCTCCTCTATCAGGCGATCGCTTGCCGTCTCTGGGCGCGGACCGGCTTCTACCAGTCGGGCGGTGCCTTCGGCTTCCGCGACCAACTCCAGGACGTGATGGCGCTCCTTCACGCGCAGCCGCTGCTCATCCGCGAACACCTGCTGCGCTGCGCGGCCCGCCAGTTTCGCGAGGGGGACGTCCAGCACTGGTGGCACCCGCCGACCGGGCGTGGCGTGAGGACTCGCTGCTCCGATGACCTGCTCTGGCTGCCACTGGCGACGACCCGCTACGTCCTGGCCACGGGTGACACCGGCGTCCTAGAGGAGCCCGTCGCCTACATCGAGGGGCGGCCGCTCAACCCGGACGAGGACTCCTACTACGACCTACCCGTACGGTCAGAGGAGACGGGCACGCTCTACGAGCACTGCGTCCGGGCTATCGAGCGGGGAACGCGGCTCGGCCAGCATGGACTGCCGCTGATCGGCTCCGGCGACTGGAACGACGGTATGAACATCGTCGGCCGGGGTGGCGAGGGCGAGAGCGTCTGGCTGGCGTTCTTCCTTCATCATGTGCTCGTGCAGTTCGCAGCGGTCGCGCGGCTCCACGGCGACACCGCCCTCGCCGAGCGCCTAGAGTCGCAGGCCGCAGCCCTTCATACCGCCGTTGAGACGCACGCCTGGGACGGCGACTGGTACCGTCGCGCCTACTTCGACAGCGGCGAGGCGCTTGGCTCTGCCGACAATCCGGAGTGCCGGATCGACTCGATACCCCAGAGCTGGGCTGTGATCTCTGGCGCCGGCGACCCGCGCCGCAGTCGCATCGCGATGGAGTCGGTTGACCGACTACTTGTGCGCCGCGATCAGGCTCTCATCCAGCTCCTCGACCCGCCGTTTGACAAGTCCGGCCTTAACCCCGGCTACATTGAGGGGTATCCGCCGGGCGTGAGGGAGAACGGCGGCCAGTACACGCACGCCGCGATCTGGGCGGTCATGGCGTTCGCGGCGCTGGGCGACGGCCGCCGCGCCTGGGAGCTGCTCTCGCTGATCAACCCACTCAACCACGCGTCGAGTGCTGAGAAGGCGGCGACCTATCGCGTCGAGCCGTACGTTGTCGCGGCCGATGTCTATGCGCTGCCGCCGCATGCGGGCGCAGGCGGCTGGACTTGGTACACGGGTGCCGCCGGCTGGATGTACCGGCTGATCGTCGAATCGCTGCTCGGCCTTCGCTTGGAGGTGGACCGGCTCTCCTTCACGCCCTGTCTGCCGCCCGACTGGCAATCGTTCACCCTCAGCTACCGCTACCGGGACACGACCTATGCCATCACCGTTCGGCGAGCGGGCGCCGTTGACGGAGTGCGCGTCGTCGTCGACGGTGTTGAGCAGGAGGAGGGGTCGATCCGGCTCGTCGACGACCGCCAGTCGCACACCGCCGAGGTCGAGATCGGCCGGGCCGACGACAGCAGCCCCGCCATTGTGGAGCCTCCGCCCGCGAGTAGCCTGCCACGCAAATAGCCTGGTCGGTGGAGGGTCGCAAGTTCCCGGACGGGCCTGCAGGGCGATCCCAGTCTCGCGCTCCAGATCCGTTCACGGCAGTCCTACGATCTGATACCGTCGAGCACAGTCCGGTATCAGATTCGGGCCAGCGGTGCAGAGATCACAGATGCACAACGTTCTCATATCTCCTCGCGTAACGCGGCTGTTGGCCCGGAGGGCGATGCTACACCAACGTCTACCCCATCGAGTGATTGCTGCGCGACGCCCGACGTTCCATGAAGGCTCTCTTGTTGAAGAATCTCTAGCCCGAGAGTGACGGTGGGATTCGCGGAACTTCATATCGATGCTCAAGAAGATCGACCGCCAATTCCGCAGCCTATTAGGTAACGAATCAGGGAGGGGCGGCGTTATACTTACTGACGCGATTACATAATAAGCCGCCGAGTTCCCGAAACATCCGGGGAGGCGGGCGAGCCGGTTCGACGGTGAATCTCCGGGTTCCAATCTGGAGTAGGGCAAGCCTTTCAGCCCGAACCGATCAGCTAAGTCCGTAGGCGTTAGAAAGGCCACACACCAGTGGAGTGCGGCCTTTTCTGATGCCTGGCTCCTAGTCGAGAGGACTCGTGGATGGTACAGGCGGCGGTTCGGGCAGAGATAAGGGACAAAGCGCGTCCCACATCCTCAACAAAGGAGACCAACGCCTCCGATGTTCTCGTCGGCGGCACGAACTCCGCCTTCCCGCTATCCCTCAAGGGTTGTATCGCGCGTGGCGAACGCAGCCGTGTCTGGGATGACGACGGTAACGAGTACATCGACTGCTTACTCTCGTCAGGTCCGATGATCCTGGGACACTCGCACGCGAGTGTACGGTCAGCAGTCGCAGAACAGATGGCGAACGGATTCGCGTTCAACGCTCTCAACCGCCGTGCAATCGAGCTCGCCGAGCGGCTCGTGGCGATACCGGGTTGTAGCGAACTGGTGCGGTTCGCGTCGACGGGTACAGAGGCGACGATGCACGCGCTGCGCCTGGCTCGAGCCTACACGGGGCGGAGCAAGGTGTTGATCTTCACCGGCGGCTACCACGGGAGCCACGACGTGGCGATTGTCGGGTTCCGCGGCCCAGCGATGGCGTCCACGGGTGGCGTGCCCGACGGTGTGATTAAGGACACGCTTCTCGCCAACTTCAACGACGTCGAGAGCGTACAGACCGCGTTCGCGATGTATGGCGACGAAATCGCGGCGGTGATGATGGAGCCGCAGCAGCGCTCCGTCGACCCATTGCCCGGATTCCTGCAGGCAGTCGTGGACACTGCACACGAACATGGCGCGATCACGATCTTTGACGAAGTCCTCACCGGATTCCGCCTGGCATACGGCGGGGCGCAGGAGTACTACGGCGTGCAACCGGACCTCGTCTGCTACGGCAAGATCGTCGGTGGGGGATTCCCGCTCTCTGCGGTTGCGGGGAAACGCGAAATCATGGGCCGGGCCGACCCGAAGCTGACAGCGACGCCGGACTTCGTGCACCTGAGCGGGACAATGAGTGGTAATCCAGTGTCGGCGGCGGCGGGTTTGGCGACGCTGGACGAGCTAGGAAGGCCGGGCGTGTACGAGCGGTTGCATGAGATCGGGAGAAGGCTCCGCAATGGGCTACAGGAGAAAATGGATTCGCTCAACATCGGTGGGATCGTAGTTGGCAGCGGACCGATCGCTTTTGTTCGGTTCGACGACAGCTCGGAGCGCGGGGCGGGCGTACTTCTACGCGACGCGGTCAACCGGCGGATGATGGGGCGTGGAGTCCTTGTTCAGATGCAGACACGATTCTACTTATCACTCGCGCACACCGACAACGACGTTGATTTCGTGGTAGACGCCTTCGGGGAGTCGTTGCGCGTAGCGACGAAGGCGCACGAGATTCCAGTTGAATGTGCTGCGGAATGAGTCGGAAGCACGAATCGGATGACCTGCTCAACTCTGTAAGCAATGCCCGCGGGTATTCGCTGGCGCTGCACGAAGTTCTTGCGAAGCACGATCCAGACGCGCTTGCTGGATACGAGCAGATGATGCGGGCGCTGTACCTGAGCGACCGTCGATTAGATGGCAAGACGAAAGAGCTTGTGTACGTGGCGGTGCTCGTCGCGTTGGGCGCCGCGGAGCAACACATCGTGGGCGTAGCACGGGCGAATACGGGCTTCGATATGTGGTGCCGAATGTTCGGTGATGTTAGCGGCACGTCCTAATTAGGCTGCCTAGCGGCGGTTGACTCGACGCTGGCGTCCGCATCTGGGTCGGCGATGGTCGTCTCCAGCGAGAAGTACTCCACGTCCCGCCGCGACGGCCTCGTTCTCGGTCCCTCGCAGCAGACCATCGTCGTGGCTATGGCGGGCCAAGGCCGAGCCTTGCACGCATGTCTTGACCGCATCTGCTCAGTATCTCGTGCACATCGGCTACGTCTTCGGGCGGCCTTCAGCCAGTCGGGCGGGCACGCCGATGGCGAGCAGGCCACCGAGCGCAGCCGCGCCGACGAGCAACTCTTTACGAAAATTCGCCGCTATTCGGAAGCCGCTTTCAAGCATCGTCGCCGTGTGCCCCTATCGTCAGCGACTCAGGGCGCAAGAAGGATTAAAGGAGCCCCCAGTTAGAGGGGGCTCCTTTTTCAGTAGTGACGATTCTGTCGTTTACCAGCGTTCCCGCCGGCCTCCACCCCCGCCGCCACCGCTGCGCTCGCGCGCCTCGTCGACATTGATCGTTCGACCATCCAGGACCTGGCCATTGAGAGTGTCGATGGCCGTGCGCGCCTCAGCGCTTGAGGACATCTCCACGAAACCGAAGCCGCGGGACTTGCCCGAGAAGCGGTCGGTGATGACCGCTGCGGACTCGACGGCCCCCGCCTGCTCAAAGAAGGTCTTTAGAGACCCGTCGTTAGTGTCGAAGGACAAGCCTCCGATAAATAGTTTGTTGGCCACTGAGCGTGTACCCCTTTCGCCCCTTGCGGGACTATTGTCACTCCTCCGAACCAGTTACCGTCCGAGCGTGGAAGAGGGGTACGCTCAACAGGACAGCGATACGCCTACAGTGTATCACGGGCGAGGCCACCGATCGGCGCTTCGGCCGTCGGATCGCTACAAGGCACCAGGAGAACGAGGGAAGGAGCCAGCGATGAACAGGTGTGCAGTGGCCGGATGCGGCGGCTCAGCCTGGACGACATGGCTAGCCAACGATCTGTGTAAGGAGTGCTCAGAAGCGGCCTCAGTATGGAGCGCGGGCACGACGACCCTGGAGGAAGCTTCCGAGGTGCTTGAGAGGATAGCCGAGAACCTCCGAAGATATGGCACGAGATCCGGACCCGAGGAGCCGAATCGCTGACACGGACGAGTGACCTCGATAATTCCGTAAGAGCTGACAGAGCGCGGCCGATGGGCGCAGCTCAGGACAGACTCATGAGTGCAGTCCGCGTATCCCAGGCAGTCCAGCTCTCTGCGATCTTGCCGTGGTGTAGCCG
>JBDHAL010000189.1:0-3492 GCA_039588075.1 Gemmatimonadota bacterium
CAACATGGACGTCGAGTTCCTGTCCGGCGTCATCGGTGCGAGCGTGCGGCCGGGCTCGGTGGCTTGCATCAACGGTTGGCGACTCGCGTTCAACAAGGGTGGGGAAGGTGAGGGCGACGACGAAGTCGTCGCCAACCTGGTGGAGGCCGATGGCTGCCGTTCGTACGGCGTCGTCTACAGCCTTCCCAAAGCGGCCTTCGCGCCGCTCGACGCCTTCGAGGACGTGCCGCAGCACTACCGGCGCACCACGATCTGGGTCGAGCCGGTCGGCCGCCAGGCCCGCCAGGCGACACTCGTCTATCTCGCGCAACCGAGCTGGGTCGTCGATGAGGGCACGCCGGCGACGGCCTACCTGGCGCTCATGCTTCGTGGCGCCCGCAGCCACGGTCTGCCTGGCGACTACATCGAATGGATCGTCTCATTGGCCGGCGGCGACACGCGCCAGTACCCGCGTAGCTAGCGGTCGGGCAAGAAGCGGGCGCAGCCGCTGCTCCCTGTATGAGCGTCCAGAGCGAGATCGGGGAGCGCCGCGTTTCCCACGACGTAGCTCTCCAGAATAGAATCGACCGACTCTTCGTAGGTTTCGGAAACGACGCGGCGAACATCATCATTCCCCATGCTGACGTATTCTCCCGTCAACAGTTTGCGCATGGCTTCGTCCAGACTGCGTCCTGTACTTTCCAACTCTCGGTCGAGATACAATGCGAGAAGGGCGCCTTTGCTATAGGTGAGTCGTCGAGCACGACCGTCGCTGGTGTAATCCAGCGATGCTGCGCTCAGGCTCAATGCGCCGTCTCGCTCCAGGTAACGCATCTCGGCGTTCAGGTCGGCCAAGCAGCGGTCCGCATCCTCTTCGGTCCAGGCCGCGCTCATCAACGCCGCCTTCACGCCGTAGTACTGTGTGAAGCCCTCGCGGAACCAGGTCGTCTCGGCTCGAGTCAGAGCGGGCCGGTTCCACCAGTGGAACATCTCGTGGGCCAGGACGTCCGCTCGTGGTGGCTGCACTATGCTGTTTCGGCCCGCGGCTCCGCCGCGCATGAAAGCGGCCGGCACCACGACGATGCTACGCCGGCCCCGGCTTGCCGGTGGTGCTCCGAGCAGCTCTAGCTCGAAGCGCAGGACGTTGGTGACCGCATCCAGCGAGAGGTCGGCGTCGCCGGTCGCCACGCGAAAGACCGAGCCGCCCGCCGATATCTCACCCAGCTCGAGCGGCCCGAGGCCCAGGTACTCGACCGTCGAGGCGGGCTCGAGCTCGAGGGCGAAACCAGCGTCTGCTGCGTGCCACGGTGTCACGGCCAGCCAGCCGTTTGGCAGGTCGAAGACGACCGTCGCCGGAAGCTCTCTGATATTGACTCGAGGGAAGAGGGCAGTCGTTCGAACGACGGCCAGATCCTCAGTGATCCGGCTTCGCGCGTCCGCCGGGCTCGTCGGAGCTCCGCCCGGCGGATAGAAGGTCGGGTCGATGGTGTAGTCCATCACCACCGGACCCGCGACAGACGCGAGATCGAAGGCGAGCGTGTGGCCGTTGGCCTGGACGGACAGCGCTTCGTCGCCGGCGCGCGCCTCGATCGACCGAAGACGCTCCGGGTGGGCGCTCAATTCGCCGAACTCCAGCTGGAGCGAAACCAGGCCGCTCAGCGCCGCCGCGGGGAACTCACCCCGCACGTGTGCCAGCCCGGCCGCCGGCTCGCTGATCTCGACTTGCCAATGCACGATTGCGGCGCCGGAGTCACCGTCCGGCTGTGGGCAGCCGATGAACGCGGCGGCAGCCAGCGCTGCGGCCCCAGCAATCGGCAAGCGCGGGCCGAGCACCGTGGCCACCTAGAGAGCCCGCTCCTCGGCCAGCGCCGCGTTCTCCCCCTGGATGATCTCCCAGGCTCTCGCCACGTGCTTCTCCGTCGTGCGCACGTTTCCGATCGCCAGTCGCAGCGTATAGCGACCGCGCAGGCTCGTGTGCGACAGAAAGAGCTCGCCGCTTGCGTTCAATCGCTGCAGCAATGCCTCGTTGAATTCGTCGAGCTCGGAGTCGTTAGTGAGGCCCGCCGGTCGAGCGCGGAAGCAGACCACGCTGAGCGGTGTGGGTGCGAGTCGCTCGAATTCCGGGTGCTGGTCTATCCAGCCGGCGAGCGCTTGCGCCAGCCGGACGTGCTCGCCGAGCCGCGCCGCTATCCCGTCCGACCCGAAGCTCCGCAGCACCATCCAGAGTTTCAGCGCTCGGAACCGACGGCCCAGAGAGACTCCCCAATCCATGTAGTTCTTGACCTCATCCACGCCCGTCTTCAGGTACTCGGGCACCAGGCTGAAAGCGCCGGTCAGCGTGTCGGGCCGCGTGGTGTAGAGGACGCTGCAGTCTATGGGCGTGAACAGCCACTTGTGCGGGTTGACCACGATGGAAGATGCGGCTCCGCAGCCATCCAGGACGTGGCGGTACTCGGGTATGATCGCCGCCGGCCCGGCGTACGCGGCATCGACGTGCAGCCAGAGACCCTCGTCCTCGCAGACCCGCGCGATCTCGGGGACGGGATCTATGCTGGTCGTTGACGTGGTGCCGACGGTGGCGGTCACGCAAAACGGTCGGTGGCCTGCCGCCCGGTCTTCGGCGATCGCGGATTCCAACGCGCTGACATCCATGCGGTAAGCGTCGTCGACCGGGATCTTCCGCACCCCGTCCTTCCCCAGCCCCAGCACCAGCGCAGCCTTCTCCACCGACGAGTGCGACTGGTCGGAGGTGTACAGGCAGAGCAGCGGCAGGTCGCTGCGGCCGGCCATACCGCGCTCGCGGATCTCCAGGTCGCTGAGCGCGTGCCGCGCGGCAGCGATGGCGCAGAGCGTCGAGACCGAGGCGGTGTCCATGATCACGCCCTCGAACTCTTCCGGCAGGCCCAGCAGCTGGCGCAGCCAGTCGATCGCCACCTCCTCGAGTTCCGTGGCCGCCGGAGACGTCTGCCAGAGCATCCCGTTCACGTTGAGCGCCGCGGACAGTAGCTCGCCCAGTATGCCGGGCCCCGAGCCGGTGATGCTGAAGTAGGCGAAGAAGCAGGGGTGGTTCCAATGGGTGATCCCCGGCACGACGATCTTCTCGAAGTCGTCCAGGATCTCGTCTATCGATTCGCCGGCCTGCGGTGCGCTTTTCGGGAGTTGCGCCTTCATCTCGTTTGGGGCCACCTGGGCGAGCACCGGATATTCCTCCGGGTGGCTCAAAAAGTTGGCGATCCAATCGATGGCGCGTGCGCCGGCGCGCTTGAAGTCCTCTATCGGTAGGTCCTGCAGGTCACTCATCTCCGCCTCCGCATCCGAGGACCGGCCTTGCGCGTTTGCGCCGGCCGATCACATCAGGCTAGGTTGGCTCCCCTAAAACGATCCAATACGTCGCTAACAGCTGTTCAGCAAGTGCAAAGGAAGCAGTATGATATTTAGATACCTGTCCATCGCCGTTTCGCTGCTGGCGCTGGCCTCGTGCGGCCGCTCCGAGGATGTCGGATGGTCGGGCAG
>JBDHAL010000189.1:3516-10200 GCA_039588075.1 Gemmatimonadota bacterium
CGACAGCGCGGGCGCAGATGCGGCTCAGCCGGCTGGCCTGGGAGTCGAAGATCCCGAGCTTGAGTACCAGCGGCTGGGCGCGATTCTCGAGCCGGTCTCCCAGGAAGCGATGTTGGACGAGACTCTGATGGCGGACTGGCAGCAGCTGCTGGCCGACGTGGAGACGGCCATCATACAGAACTCCAGCTTCCATCAGGGACTCATGCAGAGAAAGCAGGAAATCGAAGCGCGCTTCCAAGAGGTCGAGGAGACCGGCGAGGAGATGTCGGAGGAAGAGCGGGCGACCCTGACGCGCCACTACACGAACATACAGCTGGAAATGGGGCGGCAGCGCGAGGAGGATCTCAAAGGAGCTTTCATCGATCGCTATATGGAGTTCAAAGCGCGGCTGTTTGATAAGATGCGCGAACTCGAACCCAACCTTGTCGCCGAGATCAACCGCTTTGAAGAGCTGGACTGGCAGCTAGAGGGGCCGGGCAGTGGACAGGTGGAAGGGCAGTGAGGGATAAAATCCTCGACAGCCGACAGCCGACAGCCTACAGCCGACGCTTAAGTATTGTTGGACTCACGACTCTCCACTCTCGAATCCCGACGCTCGACCTAGCTGCTGCGGCACATAGCTGGGCGTCGTGATTCGGGAGTCGAGCATCGGGCGTCCAATAATACTTAGGCGTCGGCTGTAGGCTGTCGGCTGTTGGCTGTTGAATCTGTATCAGCGCTCCTGTAGATGCTTCCCAAAGAAGTCGGCCGCGGCTCGATACGCCTGCAGCCAGTGAGCATAGGTCGTAAAGCCGTGCACCTCGTCCGGGAAGACCAGCAACTCGAACTCGATATCTCGCTGGCGCAGTTGCTCGACCAGCGTGACGGTCTCGCTGAACGGCACGTTGCGGTCGTCGTCGCCGTGGATCAGCAGCACGGGCGAGCGCCAGGTGTCGACGTCCGCCATCGGCGATGACTCGAAGGCGGTGCGCGCGAATTCCGGGTGCTCCAGCGGATTGTAGCGGGGGACGAAACCGTTGATCGTCTCGTTCCAATCGTGCACGCCGTGCACGTCGACGCCCGCGGCGAACAGGTCGGAAGCGCGGGCCAGCCCCAAGGCCGTTAGGTAGCCGCCGTATGAGCCGCCCCAGAGCCCGATCCGCATTGGATCGACCTCCGCCATCTGTTGGAGGAACAGGCCGCCGCCCAGCACGTCGTTGAACTCGCTGGCGCCGGTCGCCCCGTAGTTGATCGCTTCGCGAAATTCCATCCCGTAGCCGGTGCCGCTCCGGTAGTTGACCGAGAGCACGACATAGCCGCGACTGGCCAGGTACTGGTTGAGCGCGTAAGCGTTGTGGTAATAGCCCCGATAGTGCCAGCCCAGCAGCATCTGCCGGCGAGAGCCGCCGTGGAAGAACATCACCGCCGGCCTCCCGTCGCCAGGCCGGGCGTCGCTCGGCACGAACAACTGGCCGTGGATCTGCATCCCGTCCGACGCCGAGAACACGACGGCCCGTGGCTCGATCAGGGCCGCGGCCGGAAAGTCGGCGGGCAGGGCCTCGGTCGCCAAATCGCGTGGCGCGTCCGACCCGGCCTCTTGAATGGCCACGCCGGCCGGCCGGCGCGCGTCGGATCGCAGGAACGCCAGAGCGTCGCCGTCGGCCGTCTGCCTCGGGGACCACTCGATGCCGGCGCCTCGAGTCAGGGCGGCCGCTCTGCCGCCGTCCACCGGGGCGCTCCAGATATGGCGCCGATCGACGTCATCCTGGTTGGAGCTGAAGATGACCCGGCGGCGGTCGGCGGAGAGGGTGACGTCCTCCACCTCGAACGCGCCCGGCGTCAGCAACTCGGCCGCGCCGCCACGTGAGGGGACCGAGTAGAGGTGTAGCCAACCGTCTCCTTCCCAGGGAAAGACGATTCGATCGCCAGCTCCCCAAAGCAGCTGGTTCTGCGCCACGGCGCTGTGAAAAACGCTCCCGGCCCCTTCCTCGGCCTTCCAGATCTCGCGCCCCGATCCGCTCGCCACGTCGGCGACCCGGATCGACCACGGCTGGCCCGCGCGCCGCGGCCCGAACGGCAGATTGCCGCTCACGGTAGGGATACGGATGAAGGCGATCCTGCGGCCGTCCTCCGACCAGGCGGGGTTGAAGTCGCGGTCGACGCCGGGGTCGAGCCAGCCGATCGTGTTTTCCTGCGCGTCATAGACACCGATGTAGCTGTGATCGCCCCGGCTGCTCACGAAGGCCAGTTTGGTTGCGTCGGGCGACCAGCGAAGCGAACCGATGCCGCCGCGCGCATCGACCCGGCGTTCCGGCTCGCCGCCGACCGGCGCGATCGTCCAGACAGCGCCGCCTTTCAGGTACGCTACCAGGTCACCCGCCGGCGCGATCGCCGGCGATGCGCCCTCCGCCAGCAGGCCCGGCTCGCCGCCCGCCACATCGACGATCCAGATCTCCCGCTTCACTCCGCTCGGCAGGCTCCACGGGTTGGGCAGCTCGCCCTGCCGGTTTGGGCCGCCGCCCCGCACGTACACCAGGCGCGTCCCATCCGGTGTCCAGCCCAGGTTCGAGATCGCCTGTCCGTCGTCTTCGTCATAAGCCGTCACCTGGCGGGCGACGTAGTCGGGCCCTTCCGCCACCCAGATGTTCCTAACGCCCCTCGCATTGAACACCCAGGCGACCTTTGCGCCCGCCGGCGCTACCACCAGATCGCTGGGAAACGGCGAGCTCATCACCTGCTCGAGCGTGAACCGCTCCTGAGCCGCGGCATCGAGACTCGCGGCGACGAGACCGATCGCCGCCAACATCAGAATTGCGCTTCTTCGCCGCTGCATGTGCCCCTCCTTGCACGGATACTGTCTGTGGATTCGAACACTTGTAGCCAGCGGCTACCGATGCCGCAATGGTGGGGCCTCACTTCAACTTCAATACCGAATAACCGACAGCCGACAGCCGGTTTCCGGCTCACACCCCGACTATCCACTCTCGACTCCCGACTCCCGACTCTCGTGATCGTCGGGCTGCGGGAGTGGGTCATTGAGGGTCGGGGTGTGAGCCGGACATCGGCTGATGGCTGTCGGCTGTCCGATGGCGCCTTTGTCATTCAACGCCGGAACTCGAACGAGCAAGAACGCGTTTTATCCTGACGGAGAACTAAATGCTCTACTTCGCCTACTCTACGATATCGATGACGCAGGTCGCGCTGCGGTGGAGCGTTCGGGCGCGCCCGACGGCTACGTCTGGGCTTTCACCTCGGTCGCAAACGGGGCCGGAGAGCCTGTGCGTTGCGGCATCCTGGTGAAGGTCAATGACCTCGAGCGCCGCGACCCGTCGCCCGCGTACCTCGAGGTGCTGCAGGCCGGGTGGTCCAGCTGGGGCCTGGATCCCGGGGCCCTGTTGCAGGATATCGCCTTGACCGTGTAGCTTGCGTCGGCACCTTCCGGCCACCCCTGTTGGGGTCGCCAACTTTCTTCAACGGGTGTGGAGCACGATGCGCTTTGAGTACCCGACCCGGCCCCGGGTTCATGCGATCTGCGGATCGATCCTACTGCTGTCATTCGGTGCTCTGCAGGCCCAGTCGAGCGAAGACTGGCTCGTCGCTCCCAACGGCTTCACTGTCAACGTCTTCGCTGAAGGTCTCGGAACTCCGGCCGGGATGGCGCTCGGCCCCGATCAGCACCTCTACGTCACTCTGAGCCGCGAAGGGAAAGTCGTCAGGCTCATCGACGGCGACCTCGACGGCCGGGCCGACAGCAGCGTCACGGTCATCGAGGACCTCGACCGGCCGTTCGGGATCGCCTGGCAGGCCGACGGCCTCTGGGTCGCCGAGATGACCCGGGTCATCCGGATCGACGCTCCGCTGGATGACGATGCTGGGTCGAGCTACACGGTGGTCGTCGACAGCCTGCCGGCCAGCGCGACTATGGCCCCCGCCCTCGCCTTTGACCCTTCGGGTTCGGGGTTCTTTCTATCCGTCGGATCGTCCTGCAACCTGTGCCGCGAGAGCGAGAGACACAGCGCGACCATCGCCCGGTATGACCTGGCCGGCCGTGTGATACAGACCTGGTCGTCGGGCCTGCGTTCCTCCAGCGGCCTGGCCTTCCATCCCGAGACGGGTGAACTGTGGGCGACCGAGGTGGGTCGGAAGCAACTGGGCGCGGATCTGCCGCCGGATGAGTTGAACGCGATCCTCCGCTCGCGACACTATGGCTGGCCGTTCTGTTACGGCGCCCGCGTCCCCGACCCCGTTTATGCCGACCCCGTCCGCTGCGACGCCACCGAGGCGCCGATCTTGACCTTCGCCGCGGGTTCGACGCCGTTGGGAATCGCTTTTTACGATGGCGATCGGGTCGCGCCCGACTACCGCGGTGACCTCTTGGTCGCTTTGCACGGCTCCCCCGACCGCCTGGCGCCGCCTTGCGGCGTGGTCCGCGTCAGCGTCGTCGCAGGCCGGCCGCGCGCCGTCGACAATTTCCTCACCGGCTGGCTTGCCGAGGGCGGTCAGGTCAGGGGCCGGCCCGTACAGATGCTGGTGGCTCCGGATGGAGCGTTATATGTTAGCGACGACCACGGAGGCCGCATCTGGCGCGTCGTATACGTCGGAGAGGATTAGCGGGCGGCTGAACGGCGGCTGAAGCCATAGCCGCGGGACTTGAAACTCGTAGCAGCCGGCAAGCGAGGGGAGGGTTCGAGGTGCGCGATTTTGCTCATGTGGTCAGAGAGAACGTCGGCGAGTACCGGGGTTTCTTTTCCAATGCCGTAAAGTGGGCCCCGATCTTCGCGGCAACACTCATGGCGTTGTCCCAAGACCCCAGACTGCAGTCGCGTCACCGTACCTGGGTTAACGCCGCGATCGCCTATTTTGTCACAGGCGACGACGCGGTGCCCGAGCAAGAGTACGGTCCCTACGGCTACCTCGACGACACCCTCGTCAGCGCCTACGTCCTTCAGCGCGTCGCTCGCGATGTCGGCTGGCGGGTGATCGAGGATGTCTGGAGCGGCGAGCTACCGGCCCGCGATGTCGCCCTCGAGTTGATCGACCGCGAGCGCGAGCTGCTGGGCGATCTCGGCCAGGAAGCCCTGCAGAGGGCGGGCGTGTTGCAGGAGCGCGGCCGGCGCCGCGTCCTGGGCGCAAAACCGCGACCCATAGGCCTATCCTGACGCGATTCCGGGCACCGCCCGGTGGCCCCCCTCTTTCCTAACCGGCTCCGATCCGGTACCTTGAGGGCAAGCCACTGTCGCGAATCAACTTGGAGTTGTAATGGGTATCGGCAATATCGGGTGGACCGAAGGCATACTGCTCGCCTTCCTTTTCCTTCTGCTGTTCGGCGCGCGCCGGCTGCCGGAGATCGGCCAGTCGTTGGGCAAGGGAATAAAGGAATTCAAGAAGTCGCTGACCTCCACCGAGGAAGAGCCTAAGCTCGCCGGCGGTGACAATGACGTCGCAAACGTCGAGTCTTCGAAAAAAGAGGAAGCCCACTAGGTTCCGCCGCTCGGATCGGTTATGGGCGCCGTTCGGCTGACCCGGAGGCCTGTTTCGGCGCCCGCCCTACGTCGCAAGCTCGTTCTTTATTACAGATAAATGCACGCTGCAGCGTATCTCACGGCACCGCAGGCTCGCTCGCGCCTCGAGGCGGTGGTAGGCGACGAGTACGATCTGCTATTCGCTTCCAGTTGGTCGGAGCTTGACCACCTTATCAGGAGGGTCCCGACCGAATTGGTGGTGGTGGATCCCGTACGTGCCGACACCGTCGAGGTACCTGCGGTCGAGAGATTGAGGGCCTACTACCCCTCGCTTTCCGTTGTTCTCTACATGCCGTTCTCACCGGCGCTCGCCGATGCGCTGCTTCGGCTCGGCAACGTCGGCGTGCACAGCGCCGTCTTCTTCGACCACGAGGACACGCCTCTCGGTCTGAAGCGCGCCGTCGACGAGGCCGCCTCGTGCTCGATATCGGAGCAGATCCTGTCCCGCATCTTCGACGGCCTCGATGTCAACGCGCACGAGATCGTCAACGCCTTCCGCACAGCACTGCACAACGTTGACACGATCCGCTCCGCTCTCGAGTGGAGCCGCTACCTCGGCTCGTCGCACCGCTCCTTCTATCGCGCCTTCAGGTCCAACGGCTTGCCAACTCCCAAGACCTGCCTGCTCTGGTTGCGCCTCATGTACGCCGCCAAGCTGCTGGAAGACCCCGGCTACAGTCTTTACGACGTGGTGCACCGCCTCGGCTACAGCGCGCCTTCGAACTTCTGGCAGCACGTCCAGGATACGCTCGGCCTCCGCGCCTCAGAGCTGAGGTATGCCGTGGGTTTCGAGACGCTGCTCAAGCGGTTTCTGTCGGAGCATGTTAGTCAGGCGGAGGGCGATGCCAAGCCGGCTACTGGGTGAGAGACGACTTTCGACTTGGGAATTGGCAAGTAAACACCGAATAACCGATAGCCGACAGCCGACCCCCGGCTAACACACCGACGTCTAAGGCCCAATCTCCGACTCCCGACCCTCGAACGTCGGCAGTCGGAGGTTCTGACTTAGACGTCGGTGTGTTAGCCGGCAGTCGGCTGTCGATTGTCGGTTATTCGGTGTTTACTCAGTGATTAGGTGTTCGCTATTCACTTTTCCCCAAACTGTCCGACTACCGGCTTCGCCATCCGCTCGAAATCCGCGTAGCTCACCCGCACGGCTTCCGTGTGGTTGCCCGCATTGAAG
>JBDHAL010000190.1:0-6666 GCA_039588075.1 Gemmatimonadota bacterium
GCTTCTCCTCGATCACCGCGCGACCGAGGTGCGTCGCATCGAGGTTCACGAAAGCTTTTTCATCCACGCCGCGTCCGGCTTTGACCTCGAGGTAAATCGCGCGTGACACCACGTCACGCGACGCCAGATCCTTCATCGTCGGAGCGTAGCGTTCCATGAAACGCTCGCCCTCGCTGTTCCTCAAGACACCGCCCTCGCCGCGAACTCCCTCGGTGATCAGAATGCCCAGCTTGTAAATGCCGGTCGGGTGGATCTGGAAGAACTCCATGTCCTCGAGCGGCAGACCGGCCCGCCAGATCATCGCCGCCGCGTCGCCGGTCAGAGTGACGGCGTTCGATGTGATCTGGAACATGCGGCCCCAGCCGCCGGTGGCGAAAAGAACTGTCTTGGCATGAAAGAAATGCAATACGCCGGTATCGATCTCGATCGCCACGACGCCCTGGCAGCGGTTGCCGTCCAGCAAGAGGTCTACGACCTGGAACTCGTCATAGAACTCGACGTCGTGCTTGACGCACTGTTGGTAAAGAGTCTGGAGGATCATGTGGCCCGTACGATCGGCGGCATAACAGGCCCGTCGCGCCGGAGCCTCGCCGAAATTGATGGCGTGTCCGCCGAAACGGCGCTGGGCTATGCGACCTTCCGGCGTTCGACTGAACGGCAGCCCCATGTGCTCCAACTCGTAGACGATGTCTATCGCGTCCTTGCACATGATCTCGACGGTGTCCTGGTCGGCCAGGTAGTCGCTTCCCTTCACCGTGTCGAACATGTGCCATTCCCACGAGTCGCCCTCCGCATCGCAGTTGCCCAAAGCGGCGCCGACCCCGCCCTGGGCTGTGCCGGTGTGCGACCGTGTGGGATACAGCTTGCTGATCACGCCGGTGCGGATTCCCTTTTGTCGTGCCAGGTAGACCGCGGCGGCGAGCCCCGAACCGCCGCCACCAACCACGACGGCATCTAGCTGATGATATTCCACTCGTGTCGACATTATGCCGGTGCACTGGTAAAGGTCACGATCACCCAGGCCCCCATCACGACAAGTACCCCGTAGAGGAGGGCGGTCACGGTTTTGAGGAACACGCGCCAGCCGCCGGCGCCGATGTACTCATTGGTCAGGATCCGCGCGCCGTTCATTCCGTGGGTCAGGGCGAAGAGAAGCAAGAAGAAGTCGTAGAGCTTCCACAATGGGTTCGCCCAACGCGCGGCCACTACATCGAAGGAAAGGTTTTCCACGCCGATGCCGTAATGCATGAGCAACAAGTGGAAAACGGCCATCACCAGAAGAACGATCCCCGACACCCGCATGAACAGCCACGAGTAGGTCTCGAAACGGCCCGTCGGTCGAGCTGTCGCGTAGCTGGCCATGATCAGAGCTCCCCTCTAAAGACAGGAAGCAAACCCCAGATAGCCAGGGGTACGAACACCAGGAAGAGGATGATCGCGCTGGCCCAGAGGAAGGCGCGCTCGTGTCGCCAGAGCGAGGGCCAGAAATCCTGAATCGTGATTCGAAGACCGTTGATCGAATGGTACAGGACGGCGAAGAGCAGCCCGACCTCTCCCACCTTGAATAAGGCAGAGTTGTAGAGCTCCATCGTCTGGTTGTAGAAATCCGGGCCGAAGCTGACCGTGAATGTCTCCAGGATGTGAATGCAGAGAAACAACAGCACACCCAGCCCCGTGATGCGGTGCAGCCTCCAGGCCCACATGTTCGCGCCGCCCCGGTACCGTAATCCGTCCCGGAAGCTCGTCCTCTCAGGCATCTTGGTGCTCCACCCTTCCTGGTGGTTATGAACGCCTTGACGGGAGGGGCGCCGGATTCGCGCCCCTCCCGTCAACGTCACAGACTCTTCAACGTCTCTACCGTGCTCCGCACGTGCTCGGCCGATTTCTCCAGAGCGGCCCGCTCGTCGTCGGTCAGCTCGACTTCGACGATCTGCTCGACTCCGCCTGCACCCAGCTTACAGGGAACGCCCAGGTAGGTGCCCGAAATGCCGTACTCTCCATCCATCCAGGCCGCGCAGGGAAGGATGCGCTTCTTGTCGTGGGCGATCGCGTCAACCATCTGAGCGACCGCGGCGGAAGGCGCGTAGTAGGCGCTGCCTTCCTTCAGATAGCCCACGATTTCGGCGCCGCCCTTGCGGGTGCGCTCGATCAGCCCATCGATCTCATCCTGTGCGAGGAACTGTGTCAGTGGGATGCCGCTGATGGTCGTGTAGCTGACCAGCGGCACCATGGTGTCCCCGTGCCCGCCGAGTACCAGCGCCTGGATGTCCTCAACGCTCACCTTCAGCCTCTCGGCGATGAACGTCCGGTAGCGTGCCGTGTCGAGCACGCCCGCCATACCAAAGACTCGATTGGCCGGGAAACCGGTCGCCTCCTTCGCCACCTCCGACATGACGTCGAGGGGGTTGGAAACGATGATGACGATGGCGTCGGGGCTGGTCTTCTTCACCTGCTGCGAGACGCTACGGACGATGCCGGCGTTCGTGGCCAGCAGGTCATCCCGGCTCATGCCCGGCTTGCGAGGAATACCAGCGGTGATGACGACGAGTTCGCTGCCCGCCGTGGCTTCGTATCCGTTGGAACCGATGACGTGAGTGTCGAAGCCCAGGATTGGGCCAGATTCGTAGAGGTCGAGGGCTTTGCCCTGCGGGATGCCTTCCAAGATGTCGACCAGCACGACCTGCTTGGCGACATGCATTTCGGCTAGGCGCTGGGTCTGCGTCGCGCCGACATGTCCCGCACCAACAACCGTAATTCGTTCAAACATGCTGCATTCCCGTTCCCCCCGCGTCGGTCCGGCACGACCCCTCGGCGCACGAGTACCCCGGCGAACGAAAACGCTGGCCCGCCGGACGCCCGCGGGCTTAGCAAGTGATGGGGCTAGGTGCTGTAAGGTCTTCGCGCCGGAAGCTAAAGCAGGAACTGTGCCGGCCGCAAGAGATTAACGGGGTTTAATACTGCCAAATGGCAGTCCTACTCAATCATCTTCTGGAATGCGGGGCGTCGCGCCTTCGACCCACTCCTCTTCGCCATCCGCATAGCGCTCGCGCTTCCAGATCGGGACCTCGTGTTTGAGGCGTTCTATGACCTCGCGGGACGCTTTGTACGCGGCATCGCGGTGGGGCGCCGCCACGGCGATGACCACACTGGCCTCTCCCACGGCCAGCGGGCCGACCCTGTGGGCCACGGCGACGTCGCCTATCTCGTGTTGCGAGCTCACCTCCCGGCAGATCGCATCCAGCTTCTGGACCGCCATCTCCTCGTAGGCTTCGTAGGCGAGGCTCTTCACGGCCCGCCCTCCATGGTGGTTTCGCACCACGCCGGCGAACACGACGACGGCCCCGTCGCTATCGCTACGCACACGACTCATGATGTCTTGGACATCGAGCGGAGCCCGGGTGACCTCGCAGTACACGTCAGCCTCCGGCCACGGGCGGTATGAAGGCGACCTCGTCACCGTCGCGGAGCACGGTGTCCCGGGCCGCGTAGTCTTGATTGACGGCTACCGCCATCGAGCCGGGCGGAACCGCGGAGGCGGCGCGCCGGCTGACGATATCGATCAGAGCGGCGACCGTGGCGCCTTCGGGGAGCTCGATCTCGAGCTCGTCTGCCCCGAACACGTCACGATAGGCGGCGAAGAAGAGAGCTGTGATGCGCACCATCGGGTGATCGTCGCGACTCAGGACCCGCTTGCTGAGGTCTCGGTTTCGAGCAGCGTTATGAACTTCCCTATGGAGGGGTGGTAGCGGAGGGTCGAGCATCGGACCCGCGTCCGGTCGCCGTCGGGCGACGCGGCGATCGCCAGGTGACCGCGGAAGACCTCGAAGCGGGCGAAGCCTTCACCCTCCTCAACGAGTGAGCCGGAGTAGCCCGATCGTGCATCTGTGAAGAAGTTCTTGGCCAGGTCGACAACCTTGTCTGGCGACAGGGATACCAGAGCTTCTCTCGTCATCGGATCGTACCTTCTTTGATCAAGCGACCGTTGCGTCCAACTTGGCGGGGGAACTGGCGCTTCGCCTGGTCCTAGTACGTCTCTACGGTTTCCTCCACCTCACCTGCTACCTGCGCCCGGAAGTTCTTGGACGGCTTGAACACCGGAACCGCGCGCGCCTCCACCCTGACCGGGTCACCGGTCCGGGGATTCCGCGCCACACGAGCTCGCCGGTTGCGCACCTTGAAGGTTCCGAACCCGCGGATCTCGATGTGGTGGCCATCCGCCAGCGCCTGCCGGATGGCATTCAGAAAGCCATCCACAACGGCAGCGCAATCCTTCTTCGTGATCCCGGGCCCGATCGCCTGTGCGACCTGTTCGACCAAATCGGCCTTGGTCATCCCTTCCTCCAGAATTCGACTGAGTCCAACGCCCGCATCGGAACGGTAGTACCGCCAGCGACCAACGTCGCACCCTAGCGGTAGCGAAGCATGTACAACAGCCGCGGCCCCCGGTCCAACCCGCCGTCCGAAAGGACGTCGGCCAGGGACGCCGCAGCGCCGCCCCTGCCCGTCACCCATCGGGCTGCCGAGGTCATCAGGTCGAGCCATGTCACGCGGCGTTCTTCTCGGGTCACGGTTCGCGGCTCCGGCCCAAGTCCCGCCATGTTACCTGCCATCGCGATGGCATCGACCAAGTCACCTTCTCCATCGATCAGGCCGTACTCGATCGCAAGCCGGCCAGAAAGGACCCGCCCGTCAGCAACCACATCCACCGAGTCGCGACTCATGCCGCGCTCTTCTGCGATCGCATCGACGAACTGGTCGTAAACGTCATCTACCACTTCCTGTAAGAGCGCCCGCTCCTCGGCAGTAACCTCCCGGTACGGTGATCCGATATCCTTGTGCTCGGCGCTCTTCACGATCTCGAATTGCAGGCCTATCTTTTCTAGAAGATCCTCGACGTTCGGGAACTCCATAATCACACCGATCGAACCGACCAACGAGCCCGGCATCGCGATGATGCTATCCGCTCCCAACGCGGCGTAGTAGGCTCCCGATGCGCCAACCGACCCGATGACCGCGACGACCGGATATCCTTCGTCTCGTGCGCTGGCGAGCTGGCGGTAGAGGGCCTGTGAGGGAGCCACCTCGCCTCCCGGCGAATTGACCCAGAGCACGTAGCCCTTCACCGAATTGTCCTTGCGGTACTCCCTCAGCTCGCGGAGCGCCCTGTGGCCCTCCGTGATGACCCCTCGCAACGGCAATATGGCGATCCGGTCACGGGTCAGGACGGAGGCGCCGTCGCCTGGCGAAGCGGTGTAGACCACCATGATCATGCCAGCGGTGAACAGCAGCACCACGCCGGCCACGATCAAGACAACCCACCACCCTCGGGGACTTTTTCGTCGAGCTTCCATTGGCCTGAGGACGAACCCTCTAGCGTGCCGTCAAAGGGAAAAAAACGGGGAGGAGATGGGCGCCTAAGTTAAGTAATCAGAACGAGTAAGTCAAGGTTGGCCCCCTCGCTTTTTCATCAACCCGACGAAGTCGTCGAAGAGGTAGCGGCTGTCGTGGGGGCCGGGCGCGGACTCGGGATGATACTGGACCGCGAGGATCGGCAGCTCCCGGTGGCGCACCCCCTCCAGGGTGCCGTCATTGAGGTTCACGTGGGTGGCGACCAGATCTGGGGCGCCCGGAACGCTCTCTCCGTCCGCCCGGACGGCAAAACCGTGATTCTGAGAGGTGATTTCGACGCGCCGGCCGGCCAGGTTGCGAACGGGGTGGTTCCCGCCTCGGTGGCCGTAGAGCAGCTTGAACGTCTCGCCGCCAAAGCCCCGGGAAATCAGCTGGTGGCCCAGGCAGATGCCGAACACGGGGATCTCCCGCTCGGTCAAGGCCGCGATGAGAGAGTCGACTCCGGGCACGGCGCCGGGATCGCCGGGCCCGTTCGATAGAAAGACGCCGCTGGGATCATCCGCCAGCGCTTCCGCCGCAGGCGTGGTCGAGGGATAGATGGTCTGCTCGCACCCGAGCTCGGCCAGCAGGTCCAGGCTGCGGCGCTTCACGCCAAAATCATAGACGGCTACCCGGAAACGGGCTTCGCCGCGAGCCGCCAGGCTGTAGGCCTCGGGTGCCGTGACGACTCGGGTCAGATCGAGGCCGTTCATCGACGGGTGCTCCAAGACCCGCGCCTGTATCTCATCCGACCCGAGCTCTTCAGGGCCAATCGCGGCCCGCATGGCGCCCTCCGAGCGAATGTGCCGCGTCAGTTTGCGGGTATCTATGCCCTCGATGCAGATGATGCCGTGACGCTCCAGGTACTCTCCCAGACCACCCTGCGCCCGCCAGTTGCTGTACGTCGCGCTCAACTCCCTCACCACCAGCCCGGCGACCCACGGCCGCGCCGCTTCGTCATCCAGAGGTGTCACGCCGTAGTTGCCGATCTGCGGAGCCGTCATCGTCACTATCTGGCCCGCATAAGAAGGATCGGTGAGGATCTCCTGGTAGCCCGCCAGGCTCGTGTTGAAGACGACTTCCCCGAACGCCGGTGCGTCGTCGCGTCCGGCAAGCCAACCCCGGTAGACGCTCCCATCCTCGAGAACGAGTAGCCCGCGTCGCCGCGAGCCGCGCTCCGGGTTAGGTTTGGGGGCCATGAGCACTCCAATATTCAACAGCCTGGTCTACATACACGCCGACGAATCCTGCCTGGGCAACCAGTTCAGCGACCGCGCT
>JBDHAL010000191.1:0-10271 GCA_039588075.1 Gemmatimonadota bacterium
AAACGAGCTCACCACTCGAGCCTATGTGGCAAAGGACCCAAACTACATGGGCGACTGGCCCGAGAACGCGTACACCTACACGTTCCGCATAGAGGACGAGACCCTTCACTTGAATTGGCCGAGCGACTGGCCGCCTGGCGCCAGGAAAGGCACGTTCCGCAAAGTCGAGGGCGAACCGGTTCCAGGGGGAAACTGAGAAAACCAGAACGACGCAACGCCCCGTCAACCAAACCGGCGGGGCGTTGCGGTTCCAACGGGGGCAGTGGCTGGTTACAAGCAAGCGGGCTCCCGGGGACGCGCGCCTAGGCGCAGTCGGAGACCTTGTAGACCGTGGTGTCACGGTAGCCGGTGACGACCCGGTAGTAGCCGCAGAGGTAGGAGTCCGTTTCCGCATCCCCGGTATCGACGAGGAGCGGCCTGCCCCTCAGGGAACTCAGCTTCTCGGCCGTCGCTGCTACAATGATGTTTTGCTTCCCGACCTTCTTGATGACGGCGGGCGAGATCTGCTGGTTTCCCCTTCCGAGAAGGAATCCCTGGCCGCCGACGGGTGTTAGAATCAGGCTGCAGTTGCCGTCGACCATCTTGCCGAGGATCTCGCGCTCGCTCATGTCCTTCCCGATCAGACGCCGGCCGCGGATCATGTCGATGCCGAGCAGACTGTAGTCGAGGCCCAGCATCTCCATCAACGGTCTGCACGTGGTGCCGGGGCCCACTATGTAGCAGCGATCCTCGGTCATCTGCTCGACGAGTTCGGCGGCGATGGCTTGTTGTATCGCCCGCTCATCGGGAGCGCTGGCCGACTTACCGCCCTGGAGGAGGCGCCGGGCGTCCGGGATCTTGAGGTAACCGTACAGGCGCGTCGAGAGGATCTCGCGCCGGTAGTCGTCCTCGTTGATGTCCATCACCTCCGCTTCCTTTTCGCGCCGGATCCTTCCCGATAGAAACGATTCGGCGGCGCGGCCGGCCGCGGCGGGGCTGTTGGCGAAGACGGCGGACTGGATCTTGACTCCTGCCGGTATACCGAGGGCGGTGAGAGACGTGCCTATGGCATCACAGACATCCCGGGCGGTGCCGTCCCCGCCGGCGAACAGCAGCAGATCGACGCCGTGCGTCGCCATCCGGCGGGCGGCTTCCGCGGTGTCTTCGGGTGTGGTGCGCGGAGATGAACCGGATCCGATCACCTGTGGCTTGATCCCGCACGTCGCGGCGGCAGCTTCCCCCATGCTGCCGCTGAAGGTGAGGAGCTCCAGGCTGTCGGCGAGCGGAGAGAGCGCCGCAATAGCCTGCTCGGCACGTTTACCGGCCTGTGGGAGGGCACCGAGCTGTTCGGCCCGCTGGAGCAGCTCGGGTCCGTCCGTGCCCTTGAGACCGACGGCGCCACCCATGCCGGCCACGGGATTGACGATGAGGCCCAGTTTCTTCATCGGGCCGCTCTCACGCTATCCCCGGATCTTCGCAGCGTCCTCTCCGTGCTTCTTCAGGAAGGCCCTCCACGTCACGGCCCACTTTTCCGGGTCGTCCATACTGCTTTCATCGATTTTGTGCACGACACTGTTGTGCGGTGCGCGCTTGACGGTCTCTGGCTCGGTCCGCGCCTCCTGCACCACGTGTCGCAGCCCATCCAGGTATTCATCCAACTCGTCTTTAGAATAGGATTCGGTGGGCTCGATGGTGAAAGGCTGCGGCACCACGAACGGATGGTGGCTCTGCCACAGGTGGAAACCGAAGTCGGCCAGGCGGTGCGTCACGTCGTGGGTGTCTATTCCGGTCTCTTCGTAGAGTTTCTCCCAGGAGTAGCGCACCTGCTCGATCCTTCTCTTGCCACCCGTGTAGGGTGAGGCGGCACCGTCTATCTCTGAGATCTTCTTTAGCAGGTAGTTGTTGTTGAGGACCGCAATCCGCGCGGTTTCCTCGAGGCCTTTCGCCCCCATACTGAGAACCCAGGCGTAGGACCTCAGAATTACCGGAAAGGCTCCGAAAAAACTGCGCACCTTGCCGATGGAGTGCGGAACTTCGTAGTCGAGGAAGTAGCTGTCGCCATCGAGGCCGACCAGCGGAACGGGCAGGTAATCGGCCAGCTCCTCGGTGGCGCCGAGGGCTCCGGCGCCCGGGCCGCCGCACCCGTGCGGGCCGGCAAACGTCTTGTGCAGGTTGAAGAAACAGAGATCGAAGTCCGCTTCACGCGCCCGGGTGATTCCCAGGATGCCGTTGGCGTTGGCCTGGTCGTATCCGCAGATGCCGCCCGCTTCGTGAACGATGCGTGTGAATTCGGCGATCTCGGGATTGAAGATGCCGGTGTCTTCGGGGTTGGTGATGAAAAGGCCGGCGGTGCGTTCCGAAACGGCGGCCTTCAACGCCTCCAGGTCGGGCATACCCTGCTCGTCGGGATAGAGGGTGATGATTCTGTACCCCTTGACCGCGGCGGCAGCGGCGTCGGAAGGATGAGAGAAGATCGTCGTGATCAACTCGTCCCTCGTGTCCGCCTGTCCCCGCACTTCGTGGTACTTGTGCATGATCGCGGCCATCGTGAGAATCGCGTGCGAGCCCGAGCTGGGCTGAAGCGAGAACCTGTCCAGCCCCGAGATCTCGCGCAGGAACAGATCCAGCTCGTAGATCACCCGCAGCGCGCCCTGCACCGTGCTTGCGTGCTGGTATGGATGGATGTCTTGCGCCTTCGGCGAGCCCGCGATCTTCTCGTTGATCTTTGGATTGTACTTGATCGTGCAGGTTCCCTGGCCGATGTCCACGTTCAGGTCGGCTCCCAGATTCTGCTGGGAGAGACGCAGGAAATGCTTCAGTACTCGCATCTGCCCCACCTCGGGCAGGGCAGGCGCCGTCGCTCTCCGCATGGCCGCCGGGATCTTCGAAATACCGTCGCCCACCAGACCCGCAATCTCCGTCTCGACTTCCGGGATGTGGATGCCGCGCTGCCCGGGCGTGCTCAGCTCGAAGATCACCTCCTCATCCCACTTGGCCTGATGAAAATTCCGCAGCCTGCTTCCCGTCTGTATATCCATGAGTGTGGTCCCCTAGCTCAGGTACGCCATCAAGGCATCCACGAGACGATCGATGTCTTCCCGTGTGAGAACCTCCGTTACAGCATAGAGGGCGCATCCCTCCAATTCGTCGAAGTCGTCTCCCAGGTCCTTGCCACCGAAGATCCCCTGTGCCAGGAGAGCGTTGTTGATCGCGCCGACGGTCCGGCCGGTGGCCGAGAAATCGACCACGAATTCCTTGAAGTGGAAGGCGTCGAACCTGAGACGAACGCCTTCGAGCTCGGATAGCCGCTTCATCGCGTATTGCGACTTCTGCATGATGTTCTGATCCAGCTCGCGCATGCCTTCGGGACCCATGAGCGACAGATACACCGCCGCCGAGATTCCGTAGAGGGTGGCGGCCGTGCCGACGAACTCTTTGCCCTGTTCTCTCACCGCGAAGGAGGTCCGTCCATAGGCCACATCGCTGAACCCCCACTCCCCGGCCCGCTCCGTTCGGCAGATGCCGAACAGCCGGGATGGGTACTCCATGACGTATTTCTCGTCGTCGTGAGTCGCGATGAAGCCGCCCAGGGCTCCACCGAAGTAGACGTGATTGCCGAGACTCTGGATGTCTCCGCAGGCTATGTCCGCTCCGTACTGGCTCGGCGGCGCCAGAAGGCCGAGGCAGATCGGGTCCGCACCGACGATCATGAGGCTGCCGTTGCCGTGGAGCGCGTCGGCGATCGCGCGACCACTCTCCTCCACCGTGCCCAGGTACGTGGGATTCTCCAGGTACAGCCCGGCCACTGAATCGTTCAGGCGGCCGCCCAGGTCACCCATGTCCAGTCCGGCGGTGTCCGAAGAATGTCCCACCAGCTCGATGCGCATCACCGGCTCACAGTAGGTCCTGATCACCTTCAGGCGATCCGGGGAAACGGTGTCGGCGACGAGGATCACCTTGCGTCCGGTGATCCTGCCGGCCATCCGGACGGACGTGCTGGCGGCCTGGCCCCAGTCGTAGGTAGGCACGTTGACCACGTCCATCTCCAACAACTCACCCATCAGACTCTGGTACTCGAACAGCGCCTGAAACCGGCCGTGGTCCTCATAAGGTTCGCCAGCGTAGGCGGTGAGGAATTCGGAACGGCCGCTGATCTCGTCACACACGGCGGGGACGTAGTGCTGATAGCAGCCACCGCCCAGAAAGCTGACTTTCTCGCCGCAGGTCTGATTCTTGGAGAGGATTCTCTCCACGTGACGCTTGAGCGCGATTTCGGAAGTCAATCCGTCAGGAATGTTTAGCTTCCCTCTAAACCTGAGCTCTTCCGGGATATCCTCGTAGAGAGTATCGATATCATCGATGCCGATCTCGGCGAGCATCCTCGCCTTCACCTCAGGAACAGAATTGGGGATGTAGGGGTGTACCCTTTCGCCTTCCGCCATTACTCCGGATCTCCCGATGTCGAGGAAAACTGGACCGCATCAGCGACCCCATCGTGGACCTGAAGACCACCGGACGCAAGCCCTTCCGCCTTGTAGTCCCGGGCTCTCGGATGCTTTAATAACGAGCCGATCTCAGTTCACCTGTTGTTCGACGGCTTCGGTGGCGATTATTACTCCATGACAAATCTTAGGGGCAAGAACATACTCATCACCGGCGGCGCCCGGGGCATCGGCCGTCTGCTGGCGCGGAAGACAGTCGCCGAGGGCGCTCACGCCATCCTCTGGGACATAGACGCGGAGGGAGTGAGAAGCCTCGCCGCGGCACTGGAGGCGGAGGGCGGTCGCGCAACCGCCCAGCAGTGCGATGTCTCCGACCGAGAAGCCGTCAAAGCCGCGGCACGATCCGTCCTGGAAGAGCTCGGACCCGTAGATATCCTGATCAACAACGCCGGCGTCGTCTCCGGGAGGCCGATCCTCGACGCATCCGACGACGACATCAAACGCACCTTCGACATCAACACGCTCGCCCACTTCTGGACGACACGCGGCTTCCTCCCGTCGATGATCGAGCGCGACAGCGGCCACATCGTCACCATCGCCTCCGCCGGCGGCCTGGTCGGCGCCCCGAGACTCACCGACTACAGCGCCAGCAAGTTCGCCGCCGTTGGCTTCGACGAATCCCTGCGCCTCGAGCTCAAGCGACAGGGCAGCAAGGTCAAAACCACCCTCGTCTGCCCCTTCTATTCCGACACCGGCATGTTCGAGGGCGTGAAAACCCGCTTCTCCTGGCTCCTCCCCATCCTCGACCCCGACTACGTGGCGACTCAAACCGTCAAAGCCATCAAAAAGAACCGCCGCCGCCTCTTCATGCCCCGCTTCATCTACGTGGCACCGCCTCTTCGTTTGTTGCCTGTTCCCATCTTCGATGCTCTGGTCGGGTTTTTTGGAGTTACCCGGAGTATGGATGACTTTGAAGGAAGGTGACCGGTAATCGGTAACCGGTGACCGGTAACACCGGGACCAGCCGGCGCCGGGGTAGCACTCAACGTTCGACGTTCGATGGTCGATGGTCGATGGTCGATGGTCGATGTTCGCTTCCAAATTAGCGAAACAATCTCCAACCACCCATCGTAGGATTCACCAGCAGCGGGCAGGTGGGCTCCGCTCCTCCCGGGGCGGGCCCACCGTTTTTTGAGCGTACGAAACCTGGGGCTCGGCTTGCCCGTAATGATTCCCATTAGCGAGCAGGTGGGCACCCTCTCCAGGGTACCTCTGCAGCCTCAACCATCGCCAGGGTAGATATCTATGGATTCCATCCTCAAGGACATCCGCTACGGGGTTCGCATGCTGATCAAGAACCCCGGGCTCGCGGTGATTTCCGTCATCGCCCTCACCCTCGGAATCGGCCTCACCACTACGATGTTCAGCATCGTGTACGGCGCCCTCTACAGAGGTCTTCCGTTCGAGGAGCCGAAGCGCCTGCTGCACCTGGAGAGGAGCAACCTCGCCGAGGACATCGAGAGCATGGAGGTGACGATCCACGACTTCATGGACTGGCGCGAGCAACAGACGTCATTCACGGGGATCGCGGGCTTCTACCAGGGGACCGTCAACATCGCCGGGTCGGAGGGCCGCCCCGACCGTTACGATGGCGCCTTCATCAGCGCCAACGGGTTCAACATACTAAAGGTCCAGCCAATTCTCGGGCGGACATTCCGCGAAGGCGAGGACACTCCGGACGCCGAGCCCGTGATCATTCTCGGCTACAACGCCTGGCGCGACCGATTCGCCAGCGACCCGAACGTGATCGGCAGAATCGTTCGGATGAACGGCGAGCAGACGATGGTGGTCGGCGTAATGCCCGAGGGATTCTTGTTTCCGGAGAACGACGAGGTCTGGACGCCCTTACGGATGAACCCGCTGGAACTCGAGCGCGGCGACGGGCTCACGCTCGAGGTCTTCGGCCGGCTGAAAGATGGCGTGAGCGTCGATCAAGCGTACGCGGAGTACTCGGCGATCGCGCAGCGCCTCGAGCTCGAGTATCCCGAGACCAATGAAGGCGTGGGCGTCGTCATCAAGCCCTACACGGAGGAATTCATCGGCGAAGAGCCGACACAGCTGCTTTTGGTGATGCTGGGTGCGGTTTTCGGTGTGCTGATCATCGCCTGCGTCAACGTGGCCAACCTGTTGCTCGCTCGGGCGACGACCCGCAGCAAAGAGGTAGCCGTACGCACGGCTCTCTGACCGAGACGTTCGTCATCTCGATTGTTGGCGGGGTTCTGGGCACCGGCGTGGCCTGGATCGGCGTCAACCTCTTCAACAGGAGCATCGTCGACACCGATCCGCCCTTCTGGATCGACATCAAGATCGACCCCGTCGCCATAGTCTTCGTGATCGGTCTCGTGCTGCTCGCCAGTCTCATGGCCGGGATCGTCCCCGCTCTCAAGGCGTCGGGGGCCGATGTCAACGAAGTTCTGAAGGACGAGAGCCGCGGCTCGTCGAGCATGCGGATCGGGCGGTTCAGCAAGGTACTCGTGGTGGTACAGATCGCGGTCTCGTTCGGCCTCCTCGTCGCGGCGGGCCTGATGATCAAGACCGTGACGAAGCTGAGGAACATCGACTACGGCTTCACCACCGAAGATGTGTTCACAGCGCGGGTGGGTTTGTTCGAGACCGACTATCCCGACGACCCAAGCCGCGTGCAGTTCTTCGACGAGTTGAAGGCCCGGCTCGCCAGCATGCCGGGGGTCAGCAGCGCCGCGATATCCACGAATCTCCCCGGACTCGGAAGCGGTAGGTGGCGCCTCGCCATCGAAGGCGAAACCTACGATCGCGACCAGGACTACCCGCTGGCGCGCCGCAACGTCGTCTCGCCCGGCTACTTCGATACCTTCGGCGTCGGCCTGTTGCAGGGCCGTGATTTCAACCTGCAGGACCGTGATGAGGCGCTGCCCGTCGCCATCGTCAACCAGAGCTTCGCCGACCGCTTCTTCCCCGGCGAGAGCCCGCTGGGCCGGCGCGTCCGCACCGGTACCTCGGAGTCCGAGGAACCCTGGCTGCTGATCGTCGGACTCGTCCCCGACATGTTCATGGGCGGCCCCGAAAACGAGGACCCGGAAGGCTTCTACGTTCCGATGCAGCAGAACGTAGCGCGCTTCATGTTCATGATCGCTGGTGCGGAGACCGATGCAATGGCGCTGGCGCCGCGCGTGCGCGACCAGGTGATCGCCATCGACGAGAACCTGCCGATCTACTGGGTGAGGACGCTGGAGGAGACGATGTCTCAGTCCACCTGGTTCTACCTGGTTTTCGGTACTCTGTTCATGGTTTTCGGCGGTGTCGCACTCTTCCTCGCCTCCATCGGGCTGTACGGCGTCACCAGCTTCTCGGTCAGCCGCCGTACCAAGGAGATGGGCGTGCGCATGGCCCTGGGCGCCGAGGGTGGCGATGTGGTGAAACTGATCCTCAAACAGGGCGCCTGGCAGCTGGCGTTCGGCATCGTGTTCGGTCTCGTCTTGGGCGGGCTACTCTCAAAGGGGATGGAGGTCATCCTGTTCGACGTCCGGCCGCTGGATCCGGTGATCTTTGTGTCGATCATCGTGGTGTTGGTCAGCACCGGTCTGCTCGCCTCGTTCGTCCCCGCTCGTCGCGCGACACGGGTCGACCCGATGACCGCACTACGTTACGAGTAGCGCGTCACCCTCGCTTCTCGCTTCTCGTTGTCGTTGTCGTTATCGACGGCTCTGGCCTCATCGACAACGACAACGACAACGAGAAGCGAGAACAATTCCTCCCTACGGCAACGAGATCATCCGGATACTGCATGGCGACCCAGCGTCGCGAACATCTTTGGCGGGTGGCGCGTTCTCTACTTAGTGTAGTCTGATTGGCACCCCTGAACACGACGACTGGGGAAGGACCTGCGGAATTCGAGATCATGCATCCAGGCCAGCGCATATCCCAATACGAGATCATCGAGGAGCTGGGCCAGGGCGGCATGGGCGTCGTCTACAAGGCCCATGACACCAAGCTGGACCGGACCGTCGCTCTCAAGTTCCTCCCACCGAAACTGAGCTCCGATCCCCAGGCCAAGCAGCGGTTCATCCGGGAGGCGAAAGCGGCCTCGGCTCTCGACCACGCCAACATCTGCACGATCCACGACATCGCGGAGACGGAAGACGGCGAGCTGTACATCGTCATGGCCTACTACGAGGGCCAAATCCTGGGGGACTTACTTCAGGGCGGGGAGCTGTCGGTCGATCGCTGCGTGGACATCGCGCTTCAGGTAGCGCGGGCGCTGGAGCGGGCGCACGACGCTGGAATCGTCCATCGCGATGTGAAACCGGCCAACATCATGGTCACCGATCGCGGCGAGGTGAAGCTGCTGGACTTCGGGGTGGCGAAGTTGATGTCGGGGCAGGACCTGACACGGACGGGCGCCAGCGTGGGAACGGTCGCCTACATGAGTCCGGAGCAGATCGACGCGCAGAAGGCGGATGGGCGAACCGACTTGTGGTCGCTGGGCGTGGTGTTGTACGAGATGCTGACGGGCCGAGTGCCGTTCGGCGACGACTCGGCACCGGCGGTGATGTACGCCATCCTGGAAAAAGAGCCGGCACCACTCTCCGACCATCGATCGGACATTCCGGACGATGTCATGCGGATCGTCGCGGAATGCCTGGCCAAGGATCGTGACGATCGACCGCAGAGCGCGGGCGTAGTCAGCGACGTATTGTCGGCACGGCAGGCTGGCGCGGGAGCGCCGCGGAGGCCGGGCCGCGCTGGCCGGAAACCGATTGTTCTCGGGTCGGCGGCGCTGGCGTTGCTGGTGGCGGCGGTGCTCTACGTGGCTATGTCGCCGGGTTCGAGTGAGCCCGGCGCGTTCTCTTCGACCGATGTCATCGCCGTGGTACCGTTCACGGTTCGAGGCTCGAGCGACCTGGCCTACCTGGGCGAAGGAATCGTCGACCTTCTGAGCGCGAAGCTGGATGGGGCGGGCACGCTAACCGCGGTGAACCCCAGGGTGGTCATCTCGCTGGTCAGCGGGGAAGGCGTGGACGTCTCCGACCCCGCGGCCGGCCGCCGGCTGGCGCAACGGCTAGGCGCCGGCCTGTACGTGACGGGCGACCTGCTGGAGCTCGCCGGTCGTATCACGCTGACGGCGTACCTGCACGATACCCGGCAGGCGGACTCGCCGGTGCAGCAGGCGACGATCGAGGGGAGCACCGAGGAGCTGTTCGAGGTGATCGATGGACTGGTCACCGATCTGCTGGCCGGCTCGATGTCAGGTCCAGTCGATCGCCTGCTGAAGCTGGCGACGGTGACGTCGGCTTCGCTGCCGGCGACGAAGGAGTACCTGCAGGGCGAGAGGCTGTTGCGGGACGGCCTCTACCGTGAGGCCGCACACGTTATAGCGAACGCTTGAGCAAAGCACCCGAAGTAGGCGAGGCTGTGCCAGCCTATGGAGCCCTGTCTCTCGAAGGGGACACGTTCGACCTGGCAGATCTAAGGGGACAAGTGGTAGTACTCAACGCGTGGGCGACGTGGTGCAAGCCGTGTGTGGTGGAGTTGCCGATGCTTCAGAGACTGCACGAGAACTATCAGGATCAAGGGCTGAGAGTCATTGGCGTCAGTATCGACGTAACCGGCGGGGACAAGGTCGCTCGGTTCCTCGAAGATCACGGCGTTACGTACACAAACCTGATGGGTGACGATTATGAATTGGGCCGCCTGTTCGGGTGGGCTCCAGGGGTGCCGCGCACGCTCCTTATCGACAAGCGCGGTGTTCTGCGGGCTTACTGGATCGGGGCCTTTACGCGAGAGCATACCGGCGATCTTCATGAAGCTGTG
>JBDHAL010000192.1:0-6580 GCA_039588075.1 Gemmatimonadota bacterium
GGCAGCGCTCGGGGCTTCGACGGCTCTAGCGGCAGGAGTGAGACGCAAGCCGGTCGCGGTACCGAGGCCCGCGAGGCCTGCGGCGCGCCGAGGCAAAAGGCTCGCTATTGCGGCAGCGATCGTGGTCGTGACAATCGGCGGCGGCGCGTCGACCCTGTGGCTGCAGCGGGACGGCTCCGCGGATGCAGGGGGGCCGATGATCGGGAACGGCGCTGTGCCGCTCGACACGGCTCGCGCCGCGGAGGACAGCGTGGGCACGGGGGGCGATGAGGCGGGTGCGGTCTTGTCGGCCTCGTTGGCCGAGCCGGAACAGAACCCGCCAGCGGTGCCCGGCTCGGAGGCGCCGCGGGAGCAAGGGCAAGACCCGGCCGAGCGAGGTCAGGTCCAGCTAGCGCAGGAGGCCGCACGCGATGCCCGGGAATCCGCGCGGACCGCTCGAGCCGACTCCATCTTCCCGGAGCGGTTCGGCGCCATCGACAACCAGTACAACGGGGCGATTCAGGCGCTGGATGAGGGCCAGCTCGTCACCGCCGCCTACGCCTTTGCCACGGCCCGGCAGGAATTCGACGACCTGGAGGGGCAGGCGCTGCGGGCGATCGAAGACGCCGCGCGGGCTCGGGAAGAAGCGGAGAACCCATCGGCTGGCGATCCGGAGTCGCCGCCCGACAGCGGCCTGGCTCCCCAGACGCCCGTCGCGCATGATGTCGCCATCGGCGCGTTGATCGACCTCTACCGTCAGGCTTTAGAAGATGAAGACCTCGATCGACTGGCCCGCGAGGTCTATCGAGGCGCCGTACCGAGTCGGGACGGTTCTGTCCTGGGACTGTGGATGGAGAGTGCCGATTCGCTCGATATCTCCATCGAGCTCGAGGACCCAATTCGGGTTTCCGGCGACGCTGCGGAGGTGCGTGTCAAGCAGATGATGTCCTACCGCCTCGCTCGCACGCACGAGCCCCGCACCACAGAATTTTCGCTGAGGATGTTCTTCAGGCGTGATGCCGACGGCTGGCGCTTGGAACGCTTCGAGCAGTGATCCGGTCAGCGGGTTGGAGACAGCGAGAACTCGATCGCCACTGTGGCCAGCAGGTCGTTCTGAGTCTTCGAATCGAACTCGAAGCCGCTGCGCGCCGTCGGCTGGAACGAAGAGATGTAGTCCTTGAGGTCGAAGCGCAAGAAGATTGTCGGCGATAGTCCGTAGCGGAGACCCAGCCCCAGCACCGCCGCAAAGCTGGTCGTGCCATCGAATTCGTCGAAGAACTCGCCTCTACGGCTCACCAGTCCTACTCCTCCAGACGCGAAGAGGCTCAGCGGGGTGAACGGCGTCCGCAGAAAATCGTACAGCACGTTCAGGCTGCCCAGGACGACAGACGCGTCGCCGCCCCCGTTCGCTCCACCGGGGATTTCCAGGTCCGACAGCACGTAGCCCATCTCGGCCTCGAAGGCCACCCGCGACAACCTCACCGTCAGCCGACCCCCGAGTATCGGGCCGGGCTTTTGTCCCAGATTCAAGATGACCGGGTTTTCGGTTCCGATTCGGACCGAGTCGAAGAGGTTGTTCAACGGTAGGTAGCCGCCGACAAATGCCGAAAGTCCCACCTGCACTTGTCCCATAAGCGGTGCGGCGGTAAGGGCGATCAGTCCTGCGACCAGCGTGAGCCTGCGGATCATCCAGGTCCTCCATCACATCCGCCAAATGGCATAAGTTGAGCCGTGCCAATACCTTGGGCAGCGGGCAAAGAAGGCAAAATCTCTGAGTGGAGTCGCAGGGAGCACAATTGTAGCCCGGAACCCGCCCCCGCGCAACTTTTCTTCCTACACTCCCACCGCCCTGGGCGTTTCACGCCGCGCCGCCCACTTAAATGGCGCGTCCCGGACCGTACAGATCGTACCGCATGTCGCGAAGGAACGGCACGTGCCGGCGCGTCGCCTCTATCTCGCCCAGGTCGATTTCCGCCACCAACAGTTCTTCCTCGTCCGGCTTCGCTCGCGAGACTACCCGACCCGTGGGGCCGGCGACGAAGCTCTCTCCGAAGAACTGCAGCTCTCCATCCTCGCCCGCGCGGTTGGCGACCGCCACGAAGATCTGGTTCGCCACCGCGACGGCCTGAATCTCCAGCTCCCAGACGTCCTTGAAGGCTTGCTCCGACGTCGAGGTGGCCGTGGGAACGACGACCAGCTCGGCGCCCCCGAGAGCCAGTGCACGGAAATGCTCGGGGTAATGGCGGTCGTAACAGATCGCAACGCCCACTCGACCCGCCTTCGTGTTGTGGACGGGCCAACCGGTATCGCCCGGCCAGTAATAGAACTTCTCGTTGTACCCGGGCTCCTCCGCGATGTGGAGCATGCGGCTGACGCCCAGCAGAGTTCCGTCGGCGTCGATCACCGGAGAAGCATCATAGTAGCGGCCGGGCGCCGCACGCTCGAATACGTTGATGACCGTCACGATCCCGTGCTTCGCCGCCGCCGCCTGAAACCGCTCCGTAGTAGGCCCCGGGATCGGCTCCGACCAGTCGAAGTACTTCGCGTCGGCTCGCACCTGCGGGAAAAAGAAATCGAATGCCAGCTCGGGAAACACGATCAGGTCGGCCCCCTGGTCCGAGGCCCTCGCGACCCAGTCGACCGCTTTGTCCAAGCTCGCCGCCCGGTCTCCCTCATGGCGAAACTGCGCACACGCCACCTTCATGTCCGTTTTCCTCCTCTTGGGAACGAGGGAAGGATGGGAATAAGCGGGGCGGGGAACAAGGTGGATGGGGATTGGGAATTCTCGAATGTTGATTCCGGGATTACGGAATGAGGGAGTTTGGAAGTGGGAAGCTTCGCCGCAGTGTGGGCAGTCGAACCAAGGAATCGCGCTCCCCACGGCTTCCAATAACGTCTAACTTCCAAACTCCCCAATTCCGTAATCCCGGAATCAACATTCGAGAATTCCCAACCCCCGTTCTACCTTGACACTTCCCCCTTCCACATTCAGCTTTCGACAAACGAGTGCCGGGCGCCCCCGGGCCGTATCCGAGGGCGCCCCGGTTTTTGATTCCGCTACCCAACAGAGTGATCCAAAGTGAGCGCGGGAAAACTGAAGCTGGTTCTTCCAGACGGTTCCCAGGTGGAGGTCGAGCCCGGTATCTCGGCCCGCGGCCTGGCGGAGCAGCTGGATGGTGATTTCGTCGATGCGGCGATAGCGGCCAAGCTGGACGATGAGATCATCGATCTTTCCAGACCGATCGAACGGTCCGGCCAAATCAAGTTCTTGACCGAGGACGACGGCGACGTGGACTCGCTCTACGTGCTTCGCCACTCGGCGGCGCACGTGCTGGCCACCGCGGTACGCAGCCTCTGGCCGGACGCCGGAATCGGATTCGGTCCGCCCATCGCCGACGGCTTCTACTACGACTTCGACGTGGAGCAGCCCTTCACGCCGGAAGACCTCGAGCGGATCGAGGCGAAGATGGCCGAGGTGATCGCGGCCGACGACTCGTTCGAGCGCCAGGAAGTCGAACGGGGGCAGGCAGAGGAGCTGTTCTCCGACGATCCGTACAAGCGAGAGCGCTTGGACGAGATACCGGAGGGCGAGACGATTTCGGTCTACCGTGACGGCGAGTTCCTCGACCTGTGCCGCGGGCCGCACCTGGCCTCTACGGGCCGGGTCAAGAACACAAAGCTGCTCCACGCCGCGGGCGCCTATTGGCGCGGCGACGAGCGCCGCCCGATGCTCCAGCGCATCTATGGGACGAGCTTTTTCGAGAAGCCCACCCTCGACCAGCACCTTCACCGGCTCGAGGAGGCCCGGCGCCGCGATCACCGCTTGATCGGCAAGGAGCTCGACCTCTTCAGCATCCAGGAGGACGTGGGTCCCGGGTTGGTGCACTGGCACCCGAAGGGAGCGATGATCCAGTTCGTGCTGCGTCGTTTCCTGGAGGACGAGTTGCTGAGGCGCGGCTACGACCTCGTGTATACTCCGCACATCGCCAGCGAAGCGCTGTTCCAGCGGTCCGGTCACCTCCAGGCCTACTCCGAGGTGATGTTCCCTGCAATGGAGAGCGAAGGCGACAAGAGCAACTATCGGGTCAAGCCGATGAACTGCCCCTTCCACATGGAAATCTATGCGGCGCGGCAGCGCAGCTACCGCGAGCTGCCGCTTCGCTACGCCGAGATCGCCAGCGATTATCGCAACGAGAAGTCGGGCACTCTTCACGGCCTGCTCCGGGTTCGCGGGCTGACCATGGACGATGCCCACATCTTCTGCAGGCCGGACCAGATCGAGGACGAGATCTACGGGATGCTCGACCTGGTCGCCTACATCTACGGCACGTTCGGCCTCGATTACAGGCTCGACTTCGCCACCCGCCCGCAGAAGCGAATCGGTTCCGATGAGGCCTGGGACCAGGCTGAAGACGCTTTGCGCGTCGCGATCGAGCGCCGCGAGCTGACCTACTCCGTCGACCCGGGCGGCGGCGCCTTCTACGGCCCGAAGATCGACGTCAAGTTCCTCGACGCTATCGGCCGCGAGTGGCAGGGCTCGACCATCCAGCTCGACTTCGTCCTGCCGGAGCGTTTCGATCTCAACTACATCGGGTCGGACAACCAGCGGCACCGCCCCGTGATGGTCCACCGGGCCATCTATGGCACCTTCGAGCGCTTCATCGGCGGATTGATCGAGAACTTCGCCGGCGCATTCCCCCTCTGGATCGCCCCCGTGCAGGTCCGACTGCTGCCGATTTCGGACGACCTGAGCGAGGTGGCGCGCGGGGTGCAGCAGACCCTGCGTGACGCCGGGCTGCGCGCCGAGGTCGACGATCGCTCCGAGACGCTGTCCTACCGGATCCGCGACGGAGAGCTCAACAAGATCCCCTACCTGGCCGTGATCGGCCAGCGCGAGGCCGACGCCGGGGCCGTGGCGGTCTGCAAACGCGGCGCCGACAAGAAGCAAATCGTCATGCCCGTGGCCGAGTTCGTCCAACAGGTCGAGGAGGAGAACCGGACTCGCGCGCTGGCCTGACAGCGGAACCAGAGGACTGAATCTGTTGACAACGACAACGATAACGACAGCGACAGCGAGAAACGAGAAAGCCAGATCCGCGTGCTAGCCTGTGCGTTTCTCGCTTCTCGCAGTCATTGTCCTTGTCGTTGTCGACGTAGCCCCTACCGCTCCCACTCACCGGCCCCTATGGTTGACATTCCGACGGAATTGACCAAGTTTTTCCCCCACAATGAGGAAAGTGGCGGTTTGATGGACATCGCCCACCTTTCGGCCCGCACGCGGTGCGGAGCCGCCGGGTCAAGCGGGAGCAGCCCTGCCAGCGGCCGGTTTGCAGCGGTCGGCGGCTAGTCTGATCCAGCTTGGTCCATCCTTTTTTGTTGTTGCGCCCGGAGCGCCGAAACGAAGGAGACCGATAATCGACAAAAACGAGCCCCGCGTAAACAACCAGATCCGCATCAGCCCGGTGAGGCTGGTCGACTCGGGCGGCGAGCAGCTAGGAATCGTCTCGATCGAGGAGGCCCGAACCGCGGCCGCGGGGCGGGGCCTTGATCTGGTGGAGGTCGCTCCAACAGCCCGGCCACCTGTGTGCCGGATAATGGACTACGGGAAGTACAAGTACGAGCAGGCAAGAAAGGCCAAGGAGTCGAAGAAGAAGCAACACCAGGTCCGTATAAAGGAGATCAAGCTGCGTCCGAAGATCGAGGAGCACGATCTCAACTTCAAAGCGGGCCACGCGCGCCGGTTCCTGGTCGAGGGCAACAAGGTCAAGTTGACGATGCGGTTTCGTGGCCGCGAGATGAGTCACTCAGAGTTGGGCCAGGCCGTGCTCGAGCAGTTTGCGGAGGCTCTGTCCGACCTCGGGCAGGTCGAGGAGCGGCCGAGGATGGAAGGCCGAAACATGACAATGGTTCTGGCGCCGCGGCGGAACTGATCGCAGAGAGAACGGAGTAGCGATGCCGAAGATGAAGACGCACCGGGCCGCAGCGAAGCGGTTCCGGAGGACGGCCAGCGGCAAGCTCAAGCGCCGAAAGGCGTACAAGAGCCACATACTGGCCAAGAAGAGTCGGAAGCGTAAGCGCGGCCTGCGCAAGGCAACCCTTGTAGCGGCCGCCGATGTGAAGAGAGTGAAGCGTATGCTCGGTATGTGACCGGGCGATGCCGAGAAGGACGAGCATCGCCCGGTACTGCCGCATGAAAGGAGTACATAGATGGCTCGGGTGACGAATCAGGTCGCACGGCACAAGAAGAAGAAGAAGGTACGGGAGCAGGCGAAGGGCTACCGAGGTGCGCGGTCGAAGCTCTACCGCTCGGCGAAGAACGCCGTCGAGCGCGGGTGGGCCAACGCCTATCGCGACCGGCGTCGCCGCAAGCGCGATTTCCGTCGCCTTTGGATCACTCGGATCAACGCCGCGACGCGGCAGCACGATCTGCCTTACTCGCAATTCATGAACGGCCTGCGCAACGCCGGCGTCGAGCTCAATCGCAAGTCGCTCGCCGATCTGGCCGTGCGGGACCCCAACGCTTTTGGAGACCTCGTGACGCTGGCAAAGGAAGCCCTCGTTAAGTAGGACCGATCATGGGGGATTTCCTTTCCGGATTGCG
>JBDHAL010000193.1:0-11463 GCA_039588075.1 Gemmatimonadota bacterium
CAAAAGGTCTCCTTGATCGCCGACATCGACAACCTGGACCCCGACGCCGATGCGGTCACCCTGATGACGCTGCACAACGCGAAGGGGCTCGAATTCCCTGTCGTCTTCATCTCCGGGCTGGAGGAGGGGCTGTTCCCGCTATCGCGGTCCCACGACAGCTTGGACGAGCTCGAAGAAGAGCGCCGGCTCTTCTACGTGGGGATCACCCGAGCGCAGAAGAAGCTCTACATGACGCACGCGGTGAATCGGCGGCGCGGCGGCGAGTGGCTGGTGTCGAGCCCCTCTTCGTTCTTGCGGCCGTTGCCGGAGGAACTGCTGGAGCGGCGCGAAACGGAGCGCTATACGGAGCGGGTCTCGAGGCGGCGTCGCTCGACTGATTGGGAAGACTGGCCGGTCGAGCGCGGGTTCGCCGTGGAGCGAGGCGGCCTGACGTACGACTACTCGGACTCGCAAGACGTCCCGAGCCTTCCCGACCTGGCCGAGGGTGTGCGCGTGAAGCATCCGCGTTTCGGTGCGGGAACGATCGCGGCGCTGGATGGCTATGGCTGGGAAGTCAAAGCGGTGATCGATTTTGATGAGTCGGGAAGGAAGAAAGTAGTTGTCCGCTATGCTAACCTGGAGATTGAGTGAGGGCGGTAGCACAGCAATGTCGAATAACCGACAGCCAACAGCCGACGCCCGGTTAAAAGCCCGACGTCCAATGACCAATGGCCGAATTCCAACGTCCGTCGAAAGTCGAGCGTTGGTCATCAGTCATTCGCCGTCGGTGAGTTAGCCGGGCGTCGGCTGTCGGCTGGCGGTTATTCGGTGTTACTTAAGGCTTAACAGATGACCATCGATCGTACCACCATCGAAAAAGTGATGAAGCTCGCTCGACTCGAGCTCGATGACACCGAGATAGAACGCCTGACCCGCGACTGCCAGGCGATTCTCGGCTACTTCGAAGTCATACGCGAACTGGATCGAGGTGGCGTTCCCCCGGCGGGCGCGTTGGAAAGAGCGGCGCCGCTGCGCGAGGATCTGGCCGACGCGGATCCGCTGGAGAGGCCGGTAGAGGCGATGGCGCCCGAATGGCGCGACGGCTATTTCCTGCTGCCGCGCCTGGCGGCGATGGATGCCGAGGTTGAAGAGGATGATGCGGCCGGCTAGCCCGACCGTCGCCGAGCTGCGGGACGATCTGCGTTCCGGCCGGGTCAGCGTGGAGGCGGTGCTCCGGGGAACCCTGTCGTCCATAGCGGCGTCGGACTCGGAGCGGCCGGCGCTGGGCGCTTTCCTGTCGGTGGCCGTCGCCGAGCTGGACGACCAGGTCGAGGCACTCGATCGAGCTTTCGCCGCTGGCGACGAAGTCGGCCCGCTGGCCGGTGTGCCTCTCGCGTTGAAAGACAACATCTGCACGCTGGACCTGCCGACGACGTGTGGGTCGAAGCTGCTCGAGGGCTACAGGTCACCGTACGAGGCCGCGGTCGTGCGCAGGCTCCGCGCGGCGGGCGCACTGGTCGTTGGCAAGACGAACCTGGACGAGTTCGCGATGGGGTCGTCGACGGAGAACAGCGGGTTCGGTCCGACGCGCAATCCCTGGGACCGCGAGCGGGTACCGGGAGGCAGTTCCGGCGGATCGGCGGCCGCGGTAGCCGCCGGCCTCGTGCCCCTCGCGCTCGGCTCGGACACCGGCGGATCCGTCCGACAGCCGGGTTCGTTCTGCGGCGTCGTCGGTCTGAAGCCCAGCTACGGCCGCGTGAGTCGCTACGGGCTCGTGGCTTTCGCCTCGAGCCTCGATCAGATCGGTCCGCTCGCCGGGACCGTGACCGATGCGGCGACGCTATTGAGCGTGATCGCCGGGCCCGACCGCTTCGACTCCACTGCGGAAGACGTCCCCGTCCCGGACCTCTCTGGGCCGGCGGGCGCCGGGGTCGAAGGGCTCGTGGTTGGCGTGCCGCGCGAGTATTTCCCGGACGACCTGGACCCGCGGATCGCCGGACTCTGCCGTGAAGCGATCGAACGACTGGAGGCATTGGGCGCCGAGGTTCGGGAGATCACGCTGCCTCACACGCGGTACGCGATCGCGGCCTACTACCTGGTGGCCAATGCCGAGGCCTCGAGCAACCTGGCGCGCTACGACGGAGTGCGTTACGGGGAGCGCGCGTCCGACGCGGAGAGCACGCTGGCGGTGTACCGGAGAACGCGCGGCGCGGGGTTCGGCCGGGAGGTGAAGCGCCGCATCATGCTCGGCACCTACGGTCTATCGGCCGGTTATTACGACGAGTACTACGGCCGCGGCCAGCGCGCGCGCCGTCTGATCGTCGAGGACTTCGAGCGCGCCTTCGCATCGGGGATAGACGTGATCTTTGCGCCGACATCGCCGACTGTGGCGTTCCGGCTCGGCGAGCGGGTCGACGATCCGGTGCAGATGTACCTGTCCGACGTGTTCACCGTGCCGGCAAATCTGGCAGGCACGCCGGCCGTCTCGATCCCCGTTGGTTGGATCGACGGGCTTCCCGCCGGCGGCCAGTTCATCGCGCGTCACTTCGATGAGCCGACGATGTTGCGGGCGGCGCAGGCGCTGGAGCGCGCGCTGGCGGACGAGGCTTCAGAGCCATGACCGCGTCGAATGGCTACGAGCCGGTGATCGGGCTCGAGATCCACGTTCAGCTGAAGACGGCCAGCAAGATGTTCTGCGGCTGCCGGGTCGAGTTCGGTGCGCCGCCCAACACGCTCGTCTGTCCCGTCTGCCTCGGCCTGCCCGGCGCCTTGCCCGTCGTCAACGGACGCGCCATAGAGCTCGCCGTCCGCGCCGCCCTGGCGCTGAGCTGCGAGGTGCGCGACCGCTCCGTGTTCGCACGCAAGAACTACTTCTATCCCGACCTGCCAAAGGGCTACCAGATCAGCCAGTACGACCGACCGCTGGCCGTCGGCGGTTCCCTCGAGATGCCCGGGGAGGGGGAATCCGGGCCGGGCGACGTCCGCATCCGGCGACTTCACGTCGAGGAAGACTCGGGCAAATCACTCCACGACCGCTTTGCGGGCCGGACGGCCGTCGACCTCAATCGGGCTGGGGTTCCGCTGGCCGAGATCGTCACCGAGCCCGACCTGCGGTCCGCCGGCGCGGCGCGCGCCTTCCTCGGGCGGCTCAGGCAGGCGCTGGAGTACCTCGAGGTCAGCGACTGCAACATGGAGGAGGGCAGCCTTCGGGTGGATGCCAACGTCTCGGTGCGGCCGGCCGGCAGCGACGTGCTGACCACCAAGACGGAAGTCAAGAACATGAATTCCTTCAGCCAGCTCGAGAAAGCGCTGGAGTTCGAGGCGGCGCGCCACATCTCGATCATATCGGGCGGCGGCACGGTCGAGCACGAGACGATGCTATGGGACCCGGCTCGCGGTGAGGCGCGTCCGATGCGTGGCAAGGAAGAGGTGCACGACTACCGGTATTTCCCGGAGCCCGATCTGCCGACCCTCGAGCTGGAGAAGGGGCTCGTCTCCCGGGTGAAAGACGGGCTTCCGGAACTCCCCTGGCAGAAGGTGCGACGCTTCACGGATGTGTACGGCCTGCCTGCCTACGACGCCGAAGTACTGAGCGCGACGCGCGACGTCGCCGGCTACTTCGAAGCCGTCGCCGGGGCGGCCGGCGACGCGAAGGCCGCCTCGAACTGGGTGATGGTCGAGGCCCTGGCGGCGTCGAACGAGCGCGGCCTTCCGGTTGCCGAATTGGGCGTCGAGCCGGAGCAGCTCGCCGAGCTGATCGGCCTGGTCAAGGACGGAACGCTGTCGTCCACCCTGGCGAAGCAGGTATTCCACAAGATGGTGGGGACCGGACGGACTGTCGCCCAGGTGATCGACGAGGAGGGCCTGCGAAAGGTCAGCGACTCCGGCGAGCTGGAGGTCTGGATCGAAGAGGTGATGCAGTCCAACCCCGCCGAAGTAGCGCGCTATCGTGACGGGGAAGAGAAGCTGCTAACGTTCTTCATCGGCCAGGTGATGCGTAAATCCAAGGGTGCCGCCGACCCGGACCGCCTCCGCGAGGTCCTTTTGTCAGCTCTAAGCGAGGCCGACTGACCCTCCTCATCGCACTGCAATTTCGAACACCGCACACCGAACACCGCCTTTCGAAGGGCGCACGGCAATCCCTAATCACTTGATGACAAATCTCCAATCCTTAAGACCGCTGGGTCTTTGGCCTTCGAGCTCAATGATTCGACCTTGAAGTGCCACCTTCGAAAGGCGGTGTTCGGTGTGCGGTGTTCGATATTGCAGTAGAGCAAGAGGCTCTTCCGGACGCCAGCCCGGCGGGTTCAGTCTCGGGCCCGCTTCTTCTTGCGGCGGACGAGGCCGCGTTTGGTGGGGCGGATGAGGTGGGCTTTGAGGTGGACGAGATCGACCCACATCCCTTCCGCGCTCAGTCGTCGCTCCCACCAGCCGAGCGACTCCTCGGGTAGCCCGAACCGCTCGTCGGCCAGTTGGATGAGCTCGTCCTGGCGCTGGGTCTTGCGCAGTCCATCTAGCCCGTACTCGCGGTTCAGCATCTTGGCCTGGCCCAGCGACCGTTCACCGGTCGGGTCGTGGAAGGCCGCTACCGACTCCTTGCGTTTGATCAGATAGTCGGCGGCGAAGTCGAAGGTGTAGCGGATCCAGGTTGCGACCTGTTGGTCGTGGACGTCCCAGCGCGAGAGATCGAGCATGCGATCGAACATCGATTGCCAGGCATCATCATCGGCCAACCTGATCATCCCCTTGAAGATCAGACGGTTGGTTTGGAAGCTGAACACGGCGCGATCGAGGACGCGATCCATCAGCCGGTCGTTGTGCGAGTGATCGAAGTCGGAGAGCAGGTGGTAGGCCGCCCGGAGATAGGCCTGCCCGAGGTGGACGTCCAGCCGATGCTCCCAGTAGGAATGGCCGATGGTCTGAGTATTGGCCGAGGTGAGGAGCTGTCTGGGCAGAAAGGCGGGTGGCCTCGCTGTCGGCCGCGTCGAACAGCTCCTCGCCCACGTGCCAGTGGTGGCAATTGCGTCCCACAGGCGCGTACTTCTTGCCGAGCGTGATATCAGCGGCGATGGACCCGTAGAGGAAGTCGAGCGGGTAGCGGCGCAAGATGTCCGCCACCGCGGCGGGAAGTAGGGCCAGGGCGCCGAGCAGCTCCGTGCCGATCAGGATGTGCATCCCCGGGCCCCAGGCCCATGCCGGCTCCGGGATGAGCAGGACGGCAACGGCTGCGAAACCGAGGAGCTTCAGCCAGCGCATCGGCGGGCGCTTCAGCCGCGGACCTTCCGGTGCTCGCGGCGCAGCGCCTTGAGCAGCTGGTCGAGCTGTCCTCGCGCCATGTCTCCGAATTCCTCCCGGGCGGCCTCGAGGCTGGCGCCGAGTTCCTCGCGGAAGTCGGCCACGGTCTCGTGCCCGGCCCTCTGTATCTCATCCAGCGCCGCACCGCCGGCCCTACGGACCCGGCGATAACGTTTCCCCACCGCGGCCGGCAGGCGGCGGCGGCGGCGCCGTCGTCGCTCGGGCACCCAGGTGGCCGCGAGGCCGATTCCCACCAGCGCTCCGATCCCGAACGATATGAGCAGTTGAGCCGGCTCGCCGCGCTCGGTCTCGGGCATCATATCTTCGTCCACATGCTACTCCTCGGGGCTCTCTTCTTCCGGGCCCTCGTCATCGCTCTTGCGACGGCGCAACAGCTTGGCCCCGGTTCGGATACCTCGGAGCGCCGATGTGGCCGTAAGCACCGTGTCCTCGACTTCTCCCTGAACGACGTCGATCAGCGCGCCGAGTTCCTGGACCCGATCTTCGGCCGCATCGATCGCGTCCTCCAATCTTTCGTTCGCCAGGCCGATCGTCTCGGTGACGCCGTCCACTTCCTTCCGCACCGACATCACGATGAAGTTCAGGTTCTCGCCGATCGCGCGCGCTCGGTCCAGTACCGGCCTCGCGTCCCGCCCGATCGTCTTTAGCGCTTCGTCCACGTTCTGCAGAGTGCGCGTGAATCGGCGCAACATCAGGGTCAGAACGATCATGCCGATGCCCAGAACGAGCACCGCCACGATCCCGATGATCCGGATCGTCAGGAATAGCGGGTCCTCCACCATCAGCACCCCTCCCGTCTACCTGTTAGCCACGCTCCCGGCGTGTGCCACTTCGCGGTCCAGTTCGCCGGCCCGCTCGAGGACGGCCCGGATCAGGAACGGACCCAGCAGGTCACTCAGCCCGACCGCTATGACCACCGTCGCGAAAAAGGCATTTACAGCCGCATCGAGCTCCGGCGACCCTGTTGGAACGTAGATAAGGAAGAAAGAAATGGCCATGGCCAGCGAGAGACCCCCCTGCGGGATCAGGGCGAGGCCAAAGCTGCGAGGTAGGTCCAGATCGTCGAGGCCCAGCCCGGAAGCGATCAGTCCGCCCATCCACTTGGCCAGGATCCGGGCCGCCGAGTAGGCCGCGACCAGCGGCAGGATCCACCAGGTAGAGAACTGGAGAAGCGCGCCCGCCAGCACGAGCAGCATGATGTAGATGGGCTTCTCCCATTCGGACAGGGCTACGTAGACGCGCCTGCGCATGGGCGAGAGATTGCCGATCACGATGCCGGCGATCATGCAGACGAAGAGTGGGGAGAGCGAGAGGTAGAAGGCTGTCCCGGCGGCGAACAGCACGAGACCGATGAGCAGGAGCACGAGTTCCTGGTTCCTGGGTCGGATCCGGGTGAGCGAGAGGAACAGGACGCCGAAGAAGAAGCCGAGCAGCGTCGAGATGGCGAACCACTCGACGGTCGACATGGCCACGCCGGACCCGAGCAACCGCACGTGCGCGGCATGCGTCAAAGCGAGCGCGACGATTCCAACGGCGGCGTCGAGGCTCGCCACGTAGAACAGCAGGCGCGTGATCTGACCGCGCGTCATGTAGGTATTCGAGATGAGCGCTATCGCCGCCGGCGTGGACACGCAGGCCGTTGCGGCCGCCGCCAGGATGATCGCCTCGACGTTCAGGTCCAACCACGCGTCCGTCAACAGGTGGGCGATTCCGAAGACCACACCGAACGCCATAGCCGCCTGTAACCAGGCCAGCGTCAGGTAGCGGGTCGGGAACTGCCGGAGGTGACCGCGGTCCATCTGCAGGCCGAACAGCACTCCGATCCAGCCTAGCCCTAACGCCAGCAACGGAGTCAGTAGGTCCACCGTCTCGCGCGACAGCAACCGTGCGAGGTGCGGCCCCAGGATGAACCCGAGGAAGAGGAAGGGTCCGCCGATGGCGATGAAGAGTCGCGGGCCCAGAGGGACCTGGCGCTGCGAAAAGGTCAGTTGGGCGCCGACGAGACCGATCAGCGCCAGGAGGAGCGCGATCAGCAGCGGGTTCACAGGCCCGTGTCTTCCCCCAGCTCGGGCGCCACGCCCTCGACACGAGTGACCGGAATCGTAAACACTATCCCGGTACCCGCGTCCGAGATGTTGCCGACCACGTCCTGGATGACCGCGAACGCGCCGTCAACCTTCTCGTCATCGTCGATCACGCTGAAGATCGTGTAGTTCTGAGCGCGCGACCGTGAGATCAAGGTTTGGATGCCTGCGAAGAGCGGGATGTCATGCGTCAAGACATGGGCCATCCCCTCGCTGTTTATTATCGTCGCACCAGTGATCCCCAGCTCGAGGAAGCCCGAGAGGACGTCGTCGAGTGCTTCTGCCTGGTTGATCACCGCCACGAGAAGATGCATGGATCTGGTGGTTTCGCCCCATTGTAGGCTAGGGATGCAACTCGTCCAGCTGCCGGATCCGCTCGATCACTCCCTCCGCGGTGTCGGCCGCCAGTAGCTCGTCCAGTACGCCCGGCTGCCGCATCAGCCGCGCGATCCGCGCCAGGCACTTGATGTGCGTCCCGCTCGAGGCGGGCGGTGACAGCAGCAGGAAGAACGTGTGAACCGGTTTCTCGTCGAGCGAGAGGAAGTCGACTCCGGCTTTGGATAGCGCCAGTCCGATGACCGTGGTGTCGAGCTCCGGGTACACGGCGTGTGGTACGGCCACGCCGCCGCCAATCCCCGTGCTCTGCGCGGCCTCGCGCTGCATCAGCGCATCGAGCACCGGCCGCTCGTCGTCGACCAGACCCCGGTCGGCCAGGTTGTGCACCATGTCGCGCAGGGTGCTCTCGACGCCTTCCGTTTGAAGGTCGAGGATTACGAGTTCTGGGCGAAGATAGTGATGGAGCTTCATGTCGTTTTTCACCTCGAGACAAGCTGCCACTTCACATACACACGACTGTGGGATGCTGTCAAGCGGGGGGCTTTGGTGGGAATTCTCGAATGTTGACTCCGGGATTACGGAATTGGGGAGTTAGGAAGTGATCTACCACGGGCCTGCACTATCGCGACGGCTCCCGAAGTCTTCCCACTTCCAAACTCCCCAATTCCGTAGTCCCGGAGTCAACATTCGAGAATGCCCATCAAAACTCGCATCGCTCCTCAGCCCGTGCTAACTTGCCGGCGATGAGCACATTTATCGTCGAAGGCGGAAAGCCCCTTCACGGCCACGTGCGGCCGGCGGGCAACAAGAACGCGGCCCTGCCGATGATCGCGGCGGCGCTTCTGACGGACGAGCCCGTGTTGCTGTCGAACGTACCGGACATCCGTGACGTCCACACGATGCTCGAGCTGCTGGACGCCCTCGGGGTGGGCATCGAGTGGACGGGCCCGGGCTCGCTGCGGTTGCACGCGGCGCACGTGGAGTCGGCGGCGCTGGAGCCCGATCTGGCGGCTCGCATTCGCGCCTCGATCCTGCTGGCTGGCCCGATGCTGGCCCGGATCGGGCATTTGCGGCTGCCGCCGCCGGGCGGCGACGTGATCGGACGACGCCGGCTCGACACTCATTTCGACGCGCTGCAGCAGCTTGGCGCCGAGGTCGAGTTGGGCGAGGAGTTCGTGTTGCGGGGCAAGCTTCGCGGTACGGAGATCTTCCTGGACGAGCCCAGCGTGACGGGCACGGAGAACGCCGTGATGGCGGCGACCCTGGCCGAGGGGATCACCGTTCTGCGCAACGCCGCTTCCGAGCCTCACGTGCAGGATCTCTGCCACCTGCTGAGCGGGATGGGTGCGCGCATCAGCGGGGTGGGGACGGGAGAGCTGCACATCGAAGGTGTCGAGAAGCTGGGCGGCGCCAGCGCCGAGGTCGGCCCGGACCACATCGAGGTGGGCTCGTTCGTCGGACTCGCCGCGGTCACGCGGAGCGAGCTGACGATCGGCGAAATCGAGCCGCGGCACCTGTCGAGCATCCGGCTCGTGTTCGAGCGGTTGGGGGTGATCTGCGAGATCGATGGCCGTAACCTTCGCGTGCCGGCCGATCAGTCCCTCGAGGTCTGCATGGACATCGGGCAGCAGATCCCCAAGATCGACGACGGCCCGTGGCCTCACTTCCCGGCCGACCTGATCAGCATCGCCCTCGTTGTTGCCACCCAGTGCCGGGGCACCGTGCTGATTCACGAAAAGATGTTCGAATCGCGGATGTTCTTCGCCGACAAGCTCAATGCGATGGGTGCCCGCATCATCATCTGCGACCCGCACCGCACCGTCGTCGTCGGCCCCGCCACACTTCGCGGCGCCACCGTTGAGAGCCCAGACATCCGCGCCGGCATGGCCATCCTCATCGCCGCGCTCGGCGCCGAGGGCCGGAGCTGCATCCACAACGCCGGACAGATCGAGCGCGGCTACGAGCGTATCGACGATCGGCTCGGCCAGCTGGGCGCCTCCATAGAACGCGTCGAGTGACCCACTCTCCGGAACAGGATGTCGATCTCGACGGCCTGCGCGTCTTCAGGCACGCCGACTGGGTGACGCGCTTTCCCGACCTCGTTCAGGGGATCACCGCCCGCGCCACCGACATCGAGTTCACGCTCTCCCCCGGGTCGAGCTCCTCCCCAGATGCGTCCGGCCGGGGCGACGGCTGGACCCGACTCACCCGGGCAACCGGCATCACCAGCGTCGTGCGCTGCCGCCAGGTCCACGGGTCCCACGTCGTGACCTGCCCGGCTCCCGATTCCGCCGGCCTACGGGTCGCCGGTGACGCCGACGCCCTCGTCACTAACGACCCGGGCCTACTGCTGGCCATCACCGTTGCCGACTGCGTCCCCGTCTTCTTCGTCGATCCCGATCGCCGCACCCTCGCTCTCGCCCACGCCGGATGGCGCGGGACCGCCGCCGGTGTCGTCGATGCGACGCTCGCTCGTATGATCGACCTCGGCTGCATGAGAAGCTCCCTTTTCGTTCACCTCGGGCCCGCCATCTGCGGCAAATGCTACGAAGTCGGCCCCGAGGTCCCGGCTTCTCTCGGTATCGACCCGCCAGAGTCCCGCTTCGTCGATCTCCGCCGCCACATCGCTCGCCACCTCCTCGATTCCGGGGTCGAACCGAGCCGCACTTCCGTTTCCGCCGGCTGTACAAAGTGTGACAACATACATCTCTTCTCCTTCCGGGGCGGGGACGAGGGGCGTCGGATGTGCGCATTCCTGGGCTGGCGGCCCAGTTGATTTCCGGCTATTAGCCGTCTATATTTAGCGCCGCTGGTTGGGGACGTACGTTTCTAAAAGAGCCGCAAGGCCTTTTTTTGAGTAGTGGGGAGGCAGGATGACCCCACTTTTTTATTGCTGGGCCCGGGTGACCCCGGGGGCCGGCGACGAGGGAAGAATGAAGGGGAAGCACGGCCAGGTGGACGGGGAGCTGGAGCGGCTCGTGGAGGCCGTGCTGGAGCGCCTCGGCTTCGAGCTGGTCGAGCTGGAGAAGGCGGGCCATCGGTCGCGCCCGATCCTGCGGGTGCGGATCGACCGTCGCGGATCGGAGGTGGGCGGTGTGACGGTGGACGAGTGTGCCCGAGCGAGCCGGGAGTTGGAGCCGGAGCTGGATGAGCGGGAGGACCTCCCGGGCGGCTACATCCTGGAGGTCTCATCGCCGGGGGTGGAGCGGCCGCTGCGGTTGCGGCGCGACTTCGAGCGGGCGGTGGGGCGTGAGATAGAGGTACGTGGTAATGAGTCGCTGGTCGGTGGCTCGAAGCGTGTGGAAGGGGAGCTGTTGGGCGTGGAAGGCTCGGAAGATTCGGAGCGCCTGCGCCTGCGGCTGGCGAACGGGAGAGAGGTCGACATCTCGTTGTCGGCGGTTGCCAAGGCGAACCTGGTGTTCAAGTGGGACGATTTCGACTTCGGCAAGTCGCAAGAGAAGAGAGCGTAGAGCAGCAGTAAACCTGAAAGAAAATCGAATGTGGCCTCGGGTTGGCCGGGGAGCAGGAGAGGAACGGAGTATCGGACGGATGGGCAACGCGGCACAGGTTCTGGAAGCTTTTCGGGTGATGACGGCGCATAAGTCGTTGTCACGCGACGAGTTGCACGACTTGATCAAGGATGGACTCCTCGCTGCCCTGGCAAAGCGGTACGGTCCGAACGTGCAGGCCGAGATCACGATCGACGAGGAAAAGGGCACGATCGGCATCGTGGTCCTGAAAGAAGTCG
>JBDHAL010000194.1:0-6525 GCA_039588075.1 Gemmatimonadota bacterium
ATGAGGTTGCTGCGGTGGATGCGCTCGAAGCTCTCGGCGATCACGGCGCGAATGCCGAGTAGGCGCGTCCCTTTCGCGGCCCAGTCGCGCGACGAGCCGGACCCGTACTCAATTCCGGCGAGCACGATGAGCGGCGTGCCTTGTTCTTGGTAACGCATCGCCGCGTCATAGATCGACATCTGTTCGCCGTCGGGGATGTAGCGCGTGTAGCCGCCCTCGACGCCGGGCACCAGCTTGTTGCGTAGGCGTACATTCCCGAAGGTGCCGCGCATCATCACTTCGTGGTTGCCGCGTCGCGAGCCGTAGGAATTGAAGTCCCTGGGCTCGACCCCGCGCTCGATGAGGTAGGCCCCCGCAGGGCTGTCTTTCTTGATGACGCCGGCCGGCGAAATATGGTCGGTGGTGACCGAGTCGCCCAGATAGACGAGCACCCTGGCGCTGCCGATCGACTCGACTGCGGGAGGCTCACGAGTGAGCCCCTCGAAGAAGGGCGGATGTTTCACATAGGTCGACTGGGGGTCCCACTCGTACAGATCGCCCACGGGAACCGGCATCGACTTCCACTGATCGCTGCCCTCGAACACCCCGGCGTAGGTCTGCCTGAACATGTCCGACTGCAGCGCCTTTTCCACCGTCTCGTTCACCTCCTTCTGGGTCGGCCACACGTCCTTCAGATAGACGGGCTCGCCGCCGGCATCCGTGCCCAGCGGTTCGTTGTGGATGTCGATGTCCATGCGGCCCGCCAGAGCGTAGGCGACGACCAGCGGTGGCGAAGCCAGATAGTTGGCCCGTACCTCGGAGTGCACGCGCCCCTCGAAGTTGCGGTTTCCGGACAGCACCGACACCGCGACGAGGTCGCCCCGCTCGATCCCGCTGGAGACGTCCGCATCCAGCGGCCCGCTGTTCCCGATGCAGGTGGTGCAGCCGTAGCCGACGACGTTGAAGCGGAGCTGCTCGAGGTAGGTCAGTAGGCCCGCCTGTTTCAGGTAGTCGGTGACGACCTTGGAGCCGGGCGCGAGGCTCGTCTTGACCCAGGGCTTGGTGGAAAGACCTTTCTCCACCGCCTTCTTCGCCACCAGCCCGGCAGCCACCATCACCGAGGGGTTCGACGTGTTCGTGCAGCTGGTGATGGCGGCGATGACCACCGAGCCGTGCCGCAGCTCGAAGCTATCCGAGTCCAACGAGACGGGGACCGCGCGCTGGGCGATGAACCTATCGATCGGGTCCGGCTCATCGCCGTCGCCGCCCTCGTTCTCCCATTCGCCGATCACGCCGCCTGCGCCGGCTGAGACCAGCGTCTTTAGCGCCTCCTTGAAAGCTACCCGTGCGCGAGAGAGTGGCACGCGATCCTGAGGCCGCCTGGGACCGGCGAGGCTCGGCTCGACGCTGCCGAGATCGAGCGAGAGCGTGTCGGTGTACTCGGCTACCGGAGTATCGGCGGTGTGGAAGAGACCCTGCTCCTTCATGTAGGCCTCGACGACGGCGACATGCTCGTCGCTGCGTCCGCTGAAGCGGAGGTAGCGGAGCGACTCATCGTCGACGGGAAAGATGGCGCAGGTGGACCCCATCTCGGGTGACATGTTGCTGATGGTGGCGCGGTCGGCGAGCGGCAGGGTCGCCAGGCCCGGGCCGTAAAACTCCACGAACTTGCCGACCACTCCTTTCTCGCGGAGCATCTCGGTCACGCGAAGCACCAGATCGGTGGCCGTCGCGCCTTCGGGGAGCGCGCCGGTGAGCTGGAAGCCGATGACTTGAGGGATGAGCATTGTGATCGGCTGGCCGAGCATGGCGGCTTCGGCCTCGATGCCGCCGACCCCCCAGCCGAGCACGCCGATCCCGTTGATCATCGTGGTATGCGAGTCGGTGCCCACCAGCGTGTCGGGATAGGCCCAGCCGTCGGCGTTGGTCATGACGACGCGGGCCAGGTACTCCAGGTTCACCTGGTGGACGATGCCGGTCTCGGGGGGGACGACGCGGAAGTTCTTGAAGGCTTCCTGGCCCCAACGCAGGAAACCATAGCGCTCGCGATTCCGCTGGAACTCGCGCTCGGCGTTGAAGAGCAGCGCGTCGGCGGTCCCGTAAGCATCGACCTGGACCGAATGGTCGATCACCAGCTCGGCCGGCTGCAGCGGGTTGATCACGGCGGGGTCGCCGCCTAGCGCGCGGATCGCCTCGCGCATTGCGGCGAGATCCACCACGGCCGGTACGCCGGTGAAATCCTGCAGGAGGACCCGGGCGGGCCGATAAGCGATCTCGGTCGAGGGCTGCGCCGCAGGGTCCCACTTCGCGATCGCCTCAATATCCGACGGCGTGACCGTCGCGCCGTCTTCGTGGCGAAGCAGGTTCTCCAGCAGGATTCTCTGGGCGTAGGGCAGTCGTCCCACACTCAGACCGGCCTTCTCGAGCGCGTCGAGCCTGGCGATTCGCAGCGAGCGGTTTCCTACCTTCAGGTCGGAATGACCCCCGAATGTATCGGCCATTATCACTGACTCCTCATATCCTTTTAAAGAATGGGTGCCATCCTGTAAACTCTCGGCCCGGCGGAAGGTTTCGTCAATGCCCGTCTGATCACCTCGACTGGAACGGGAACAACGAGGACTTCATGGAGTATACACTACACGCGAAGCCGTAATCCCCCTTACGTCTTACCCCCCAACCTTTGCGTCACTTTTTTCGCCAACGGCACGGATATGTCTAATCGAGGCTTCAGCCTCTTCGAGCTTCTCACGGCCATGGTGATCCTGGCCATTCTGGCGGCGATCAGCCTGAAAGTGGTCAACGCGAGGAATCAGGCTTATCTGGCCGTGATGCAGTCGGATCTGAGGAATCTGGCCTCGATGCAAGAGGCCTACTATATACAGGACGCGTTGAAACCGAACGGGCCTCGCTACGCCCCCAACGCCAAAACTCTGGGCTTGACGCCCAGCGCAGACGTGCAGCTTACAATGGTCGGCATGAGGGAAGGTTGGACGGGCCGGGCCCAGCACATGCGCAGGACAGACTTTCGTTGTGCGCTCTACATGGGCGACATAAAAGCGATCATTCAGCCCTACGAACCCGCCATCGAAGAAGGGGTTATGGAATGCGAGCCAAAATCCCAGAAAGGCGGCAAGGGCAAAGGAAACTGAGGTCCACCCGCTCTCACGGGGCCTCGGCTCTTTGTGCACCGGCAGATGATTCAGGAGTCGCGGAATGAAGAAGCCTCAAATACGATCACGTGGCACGGTCGACAAGATCATAGCTCTGAGTGGGATCGGAGTCGTCTTCCTGCAGCTTCTGCTCTATGGCTATTCGAGCGTTCAGGTGCTCCTCGTAACCGCCGGCGTATTCATGATCTTCGTTGGCGTCTGGCGCGTCGCCAGCCAGATGCTGCCGGACCGCAGGAAGAATCCGAAGCTCCGCATCGAGGTCGACAAGTTCATTGTACTGGTTCGGGCATTGAACGCCCGGGAACCGGGCAGCGGTGATCAGTCGATCGACGAGATCAAGTCGGCGATTCATGATTCGGTATCCCGGGTCATCTCCGCGACGGGCGTCGTTGAAGAGACTGTCTGACCTATAGCCCCTTCGCCAATCCCCCTCCCCGCGGATCTGCGGCGCCGCTGAAGCGGACCGGGCGGCCGCGGTCGTCGTACTCGATGGTCAGACCGTGGGCAACACCCAAGCCACGGACGACCCGGATGTTGTGTCCCCTGCTCTCCAACTCGTGTCCTACACTCTCGGGTATTCCCCGCTCGATGGCGATGATATCGGGCTCGATGAAGCTTATGCGAGGAGCTGCCAGCGCCTCAGCGATGTCCATATCGAAATCGATCATGTTCATCAGCATCTGCGGAACGGTCTGTCCGATGGTGTGACCGCCGGGCGTTCCCAGCGCAATCCAGGGCCGCCCTTCCCGCAGCACGATCACCGGAACATCGCCCGACAGCTTGCGCCGACCCGCATGCGCATCCATGGGATTCCCCTCCGGCTCGAAGGTGCAGTAGGCGAGCGAGTTGTTGAGCCAGATGCCGGTGCCTTCCGGCATGATGCGGCTGCCGAACAGGTTACCCAGAGTTTGGGTCGCGGAGACAATATTCCCCCAGCGGTCGGCAACGACGAAGTGCGTAGTGTTACCATCCGGCGGTGTGAACTGAACCGGCGGCTCGAACGGCGTCGCGCGTTCGGGGTCGATCAGCGCGACCTGTTCCTCCCAGTACTCCTCGGACAGCAGCATGGCGAGCGGCGGCGGCATGACGTCGGGATCGCCGGCGTATCTCAGCCGCGTCCAAAAGGCGTGCTTTGTCACCTCGGCAAAGGCGTGCAGGTAGGGCGCGCTGTTGTGGCCGAGCGCGCCGGGATCGTAGCGGCTCATCATGCCCAGGCGCACGAGCGCCGGGAACGCGTTCGCCGGCGGCGCAGCTGTCAGGACCTCGTAGCCGCGATAGTCGATGGCGATGGGGTCCCACCACTCGGCGCGGTTGTCGGCGAGATCACCCAATGTCAGAAAGCCGCCGGCCTCTCGCATCGCGGCGTCGATGGCCTCTCCCAGCTCACCGCCGTGCAGCGCGACCGCCCCCTGCTCCGCCACCCAGCGGAGCGAGCGTGCCAGGTCGGCCTGGACCAAAAGCGCGCCCGCCGCCAGCGGCCGGCCGTCTTCTCCGTAGAATCGCCGGGCGTGATCGGGGAACTTGTCGAAGGCGGCTTCGATGAAGCGCGCGGTCCGCTCATCGATCTCGAACCCTTCCGCAGCCAGCAGGATGGCCGGCTCGAACAGCGCTGCCCACTCCAGGCTGCCGTACTCGCGATGCATGGCTTCCCACGCGTTCAGGTTGCCGGGCGTCGACACCGCCTTGGCACCGCGGCGGTTCTCCTCGTAACCAGGCGTCGGGGGCCGGAAAGCGTCGGAGTCGACGCCGGCGGGGATCCTCCCGCTCGGGTTGAGGAACCTCGTTCTGCGCTCATGCGCATCGTAGACGAGAATCGTGCCGTAGCCGCCGATCCCGGACATCATCGGCTCGACGACATTGAGAGCTGCGGCCACTGCCACCGCCCCATCGAAGGCGTTTCCGCCGGCCGCCAGTATCTCGACGCCTACCTGGGTGGCCAGCGGGTGAGCGGTGCTGACCATACCGGCGTCGGAGACGGCGGCTTGGGAATGGAGGCCGGTCGCGATGCCAGGTTGCTCGCTGCATCCAACCAGGCAGCCGGCGATGACGAGGAGCAGCAGAGATGACCGCATGGAAGTCCTAACGATTATCGAGTTGCGAGTTACGCCCGAATTTCGTGGGACCTTCGAAGTCGAGTAATTGAGTACTTGAGCAATCGAACATCCGAAGTCGAAGTCACTTCGCGGGTGAGATGCTCGAGTACTCAAGTACTTTACTGGTCAACTTCGAAGGTCCCACGAAATTCGGGCGTAACTCGCAACTCCCAATTCCCAAGGCTGAGACCGGTCGAATATACGACGATCCATCTCCCACTGCATAGAAAAGAACGGGCGGCCAAAAGGAGCCGCCCGTTCAAAGAACTGCAACTGCGCGGTAATCAGGCGCCGATGAAGATGAAGCTGCCGGTACTGAGCACCGCGAGGGTGAAGAGCTCAGCCATCACGACCGCGATCTCAGCGATCGCCTCATCGAGCGCCGACAGCGCCAAGAGATCGGCGTTCGAGAGGTTGCTGCCATCGGCGGCGCGGATCGTGGCGTTGGCGCTCGTACCACTGATCACAGCCACCGTCGTGCCGTTGAAGGTCACACCGCTTCCGGCCGTGACGATGCCCTCCTGGTCGATGCCCAGGGTGAACACCAGCTCGTCACCGGTGGCCGTGTTCTCGAGGGTCGTCATCCACTCGAAGTTGCCCTGGACGTCCAGCGAGAACTCCTGACCGATGGAGATCGGCCCAATGTCGAGGTCGAAGAACGAGGTGAAAGTGGTCTCACTGCCGCTGGCACCGAACGCGAAGTCGAGATTATCCTGGCCGTCGGAGACGAATCCGGACATGCTGAGGGTGAAATCGGTCTCGGTGAACGTGCCTGAGAGACCGTAGTCGAGGGCGACGAAGCCGTTGACCTCGACCAGGATGTCGATACCGACCTGGCTCGGGCCCACCGGCCTCGGGTCAAGGTCGATGTAGCCGATATCGTCGAGCGGCACGACCGGCTTGAAGGTGACCGGATCGGTCGTGTACAAGCGGAAACGGATTCCGTCGTCCGGGGCCGCACCGTCGTCGTTGGGATCCAATGTGTAGCCACCCTCACCCTGGTTCAGAGCGGGATCCCAGATGCAGGTGACGCCAAGCAGGTTCGCTGGGATGCTGGGCGCAACGACGACCAAGCCATCCCCGAGCCGGCTGCGAGCCAGCGCCATGCTGGCGTAGACGCTGGAGCGCAGAGCCTCGGTCGACCGATCATCGCCTGCGATGGCGAAAGCCGGAACGATGTCGGTGCTGCCCGTGATGGACGAGATGATGCCGCCGAGGGCGCCGAGTGAGCCGAGCGCGTCGTTGTCGTCAAGGAACTGACCGACGACGCTGTCGACGGCGGC
>JBDHAL010000195.1:0-6524 GCA_039588075.1 Gemmatimonadota bacterium
AGGCGGCGAAGCGGGTCGCGCTGGCGAACAAGGAATCGCTGGTGGTGGGCGGCCCGCTGGTGACGCGGGCGCTGGAGGAGAATGGCGGGGAGTTGATCCCGGTGGACAGCGAGCACAGCGCGGTGTTTCAGTGCCTGGAGGGTTCCGACCTGGCCGGCGTGAAACGGATCGTGCTTACCGCGTCGGGCGGTCCGTTCAGGGACCGCGATCCGCGCGACCTGGCGGCGGTGACGCCGGAGGAAGCGCTCCGGCATCCGACGTGGGACATGGGGGCTAAGATCACCATCGATTCGGCCACTCTTGTCAACAAGGCGCTCGAGGTGGTGGAGGCGCACTTTCTGTTCGGCATGCCTTACGAGCGGGTCGATGTGGTGATACATCCTCAATCCATCGTTCATTCGCTGGTCGAGTTTCGGGACGGATCGGTGCTGGCGCAGCTCGGCCACCCGACGATGGCGCTGCCGGTGCTCTACGCTCTGACGTACCCCGAGCGGCTGCCGTTCGAGACCCGCTCACTTGACCTGGCGGAGGTGGGTGCACTTACTTTCCAGCCGGTACCTTCGGGACGGTTTCCCGCCTTCGAGCTTGGGCGCGAGGCGGGCCTTGCGGGCGGCACGGCTCCGGCCGCGTTCAACGCGGCGAGCGAGGAAGCGGTGGCCGCTTTCCTCGCCGAGCGTATCCCGTTCAACGAGATCTCCGAGGTCATCCGGGCGGTCTTGAGCGGCCACGATGTTGAAGAGGTTTCAACGCTGGACGTCGTCAGGCGCGCCGATGTTTGGGCGCGCGAAGCGGCGCGAGCCAGCGTGGAACAAATCGCGGACAAAACACGTCGGTTGGGATAGATGACATCAATTCTGGCATTCATTCTCGTTCTCGGCGTCCTGATCGTCGTTCACGAATTGGGGCACTTCATCACGGCGAAGCTCGCAGGCATCGCGGTGCCGCGTTTCTCCGTCGGCCTCGGCCCGAAGGTCTGGGGGTTCAAGCACGGCGAAACGGAGTACGTCCTCTCGGCGTTGCCGCTGGGCGGCTATGTGAAGATGGCCGGCATGGGCGAGGACGAAGCGCTGGAGGTGCTGGAGGGCGGCAAGGACGAGCTGGAAGTGCCGCCGGAACGCCGCTTCGACTCGAAGTCCGTGGGTGCGCGAGCGATAGTGATCTCGGCCGGTGTGGTGATGAACTATGTGTTCGCCATCGTCGCCTTCGGCTTTATCGCCTGGCACCAGTCGTACGGGCCGCTCATCGGCACCGTCGAGGACGGCTGGCCGGCTCAGGAGGCCGGCGTACAGGCCGGCGACCTGGTCCTGGCGCTAAACGGTGAAGAGATAGAGCTATGGGCGGAGTTCCAAGCCTACGTATTCAGGCACCCCGGCGACACCGTTGACCTGCTCATAGAGCGGGGCGATCAGGAGGTCGAGTTGAGGACGGGGATCGCCGTGATCGACACGACGATCACGGACCCGGCGGGCAACGACACGACGATCGTCTACGGCCGGATCGGCGTGATGCGGGACACTCTCGACGCGCGGCGAGCCTACGGGCCGACCCGGTCACTCGGCGCGGGTTACCGTCAAAACTGGGACTTTACGGTCATCATCCTGGATTTCTTGGGGCAGCTGCTGACGGGCAGGGCATCGGCCCGCGACCTCGGCGGTCCCATCATGATCGGGCAGCTCTCCGGCCAGGCGGCCCGTGCCGGAGCGCTATCGCTGATCAATTTCATGGCCATCCTCAGCGTCCACCTGGCGGTGCTCAACCTGCTACCGATCCCGATTCTGGACGGCGGCCATTTGCTGTTCCTGGGCATCGAGGCGGTAAGAGGTCGAGCGCTGTCGATTCAGGCGCGAGCCAGGGCAGCCCAGGTCGGGTTCGTACTGATAATGGCGTTGATGGTGTGGGTGATAACCAGCGACCTGCTGCGACTCACCGGCCGATAGCCGGTTCTTCCTCGAACAGACCCAACTGAAGCGGACGAACCGCCGCGGCCAGCTTGGCGATGTCGAGCCCGGCCAGCGGCTCGTCCTGTGCGGCGACTTCGATTAGCCCTTCAAAGCCTTTCTTGCGCAGCGCGCTTCCGACGACCTGGGCGGCGAGCTTCGGTTCGTTGCACTCCTGGCTGAGATGGGCGAGCACGACGGCGGCCAGGCCGGGGTGGTGGAGCTCGACGCCCAGCTCAGCGGATGCGCGATTGGAAAGATGGCCGTGGCGGCCGGCGATCCGGCTCTTCAGCGACCAGGGGTAGGGACCGGTCCGCAGCATCACCTCGTCGTGATTCGCTTCCAAGATGAGCAGGTGACACCCTTTGAGTGCGTGGCGGACGGATACGGTCGGAGTACCGAGGTCGGTGGCGATGCCGACTTTCAGACCGCTGGAACGATGACGCACGGTCACTCCGATGGGGTCGATAGCGTCGTGCACGGTGAGGAACGGCTCGATACGCAGATCGCCCAGGTCGAACGGTTGTTTCGCTTCGTAGAAATGGATCTGTTCCTTGCCGTTGAGCAGCGTGGAACAAGACCGGGCCGTCGCCCGGGCGATGTGGATGGGCACGTTCCAACGTCGAGAGAAGATGCCCATTCCCTGTGTGTGATCGCGGTGCTCGTGGGTGATGACGAGTGCCGAAATGCTGTCGGGGGCCACGTCGATCACCTCGAGGCGCCGCTCGATCTGCCTGCCGCTGAACCCGGCGTCGATCAGAACCCGCGCTTCCGAAGATTCGAGTAGAATCGAGTTGCCGCGGCTGCCGCTCCCCAGCACGTGCGCCCTGAAGCTCATCCTTGGCGCCCCCTCCGCCAGCAGCTCTCCAGATAGCGACGCCCCTGTTCCCCGAGGGCGATACCGCGCCGGTCCATCGCTTTTTCGGCGCTATCCAAGAACTCGGCCAGCCGGTACTCACCCAGGTCATCGCCCTCGCCCCAGCTGAACGGCGGCACGTACGTGGGGGGCATGGCGCTCCCGTAGATGTTGGCGCCGGCGCCCACGACCGTTCCGGTTCCCAGGAGCGCCCCGATCCCGGTCTTGACGTGGTCGCCGAGGAAACAGCCGATCTTGAGTTGGCCGCTGTCGACGACGCCTTCGGGCGTCCAAATCCGCACGGGACGGTAGTTGTTCTTCAGATCGCTGTTGGTGGTGGAAGCGCCGAGATTGACCCACCGACCCAGGTACGAATGGCCGAGGTGTCCGTCGTGCGCCTTGTTCGCGTATCCGAGGACGATGGTGTCGGCGACCTCGCCTCGCAGGTAGGAGTACGGCCCGGTCACGATCTTCTCAAACGAGCCGCCGAGCAGGCGCGATCGCGCGCCGACCAGGGCGGGCCCCGCCAGTCGCGTTCCGGCGCGTATCTCGACTTCGTCACCCACCTGTACCGGCCCGTCTCGCGTATCGAACAGGGCGCCCGGCTCGATGCGTACGTCGCGGCCCAGCGATAGAGCTCCGTCGCCCTGCTGGTAGACGCCGTCCGGGAGACGGGGCTTCTTCGCCCGGGCGGAGTCCAGGTCGCGCGCCAGCTGTTCGGGCGTCTCGAGCACCAATTCCCAGGTCCGCTCGAGGAGTCGCCCTTCGACCTCGATCTGCTCGGAATCTGCCGCGGACTCCAGCTCTTCCAGGACACCCGCCTCCGGTACACGGCCCGCCGGCGCGTAGAGGCCAACCGGCCGCCCGTCCAGCAGGTAGGTCGCCGGGCCGCCGGCCGCGGGCAAATCCTGTACGAAATCAAGGACGGCTCGCGCGGACCAGAAGACCAGGTGGCGGTCCGTCGGCAGGTCGCCGAATTGCAGCACGGGCCGCGCGTCGGGCTCCCGGAAGTCCGCCAGGTGTTCGGAGGTCAGGTAGCCGATGCACGTGAGTCCCAGGGCGCGCTCGGCCCGCTCGACGAGCTTCATGCCGCCAAAGATGAGTTCACCGGCCGGCCGGGTGAGCGCGAACGGCTGCCAATCGCGCGCCCGGCGATCGTCGAACAGGATCAACGCCCCGGCCATCCTACTCGATCCCTTCCTGAATGTCGTCGGGTAGCTCGGCGAGCAGGCGCTTCAGGTCGGCGGAGCGCTCGCTGGGCGTGACAAAGGTGATGCCCGATGCCCGAACGATGATCAGGTCGGAACAACCAAAGGCGACTACAGGCCCGTCCTCCGCCCAGAGCAGGCTATCGGAGCAATCGACGGCATGTGCCGGTCCAAGTGAGAGGTTACCCGCCTCGTCCCTGTCTCGCACGCGCAGCAGGGCGGCCCAGGCGCCTACATCATCCCACTCGAACTCGGCGTTCACGACCGCGATGTTCGCGCTGCGCTCCATCAGGCCGTGATCGATCGTCAGGTTGGGCACGGCGGCGAAGAAGCCGGTGGCATCGGCTTCGCGCAGAAGCGCCATTTGGTCGGCGACCTCCGGCGCGTGAGCCGCCAGTTCCGCCAGCAGGACCTGCGGCCGCCAAACGAACATGCCCGAGTTCCAGAGGAATCCGCCCCGAGCCAGGTAGCCTTCCGCCGTCGCCCGGTCGGGCTTCTCGACGAAGCGCGCGACCTCGAGCACGCCGGCACTCAACTCTTCACCGGCCTCGATGTAGCCATACCCGGTTTCCGGCCGGTTCGGCGGCACCCCCACCGTTAGCAGCCGGTCCAGCCGGCCGGCGGCATCCACCGCCGTCTCCAGGGTCGAGACAAACTTATCGAGAGGCCGGATCACGTGGTCCGAGTGGAGCGAGATCATCACGGCCCGCTCTGGCCGCTTCGCCCGCGCCACGATCTCCTGGGCGGCCCAGGCCAGCGCGGCGGCCGTGCCCTTCGCCTGTGGCTCGAGGAGCAGTTGGTCGGTCGGCAGGTCGGGCAGGTGCCTTGTCAGGTGGGGACGCAGGTGTTCGCCGGCGGCGATCAGCACGTTGGAGGCCGGCGCCAGGGCGCGGGCTCTGTCAATCGTGTCGACGATGAGCGATCGCTCGCTGGCGAGAGGGAGGAATTGCTTCGGGCGGTGCGGCGTGCTTGCCGGCCAGAACCTCGACCCGATTCCGCCCGCCAGAATGACGACCCAGCGCTCGAAGCCGGCGTTGTCGTTCACGGACCTCCGCAACGAGTTCCTCCCATCGTCCGCCCCTCGACCTGGCCCGTTGTACTCCGCCGCCCGGCGGCTTTATTAGATGAGCTTGGCTATCTGCTCGCGGTTGTGCCGCAGCTCGTATAGCAGGGCACCGAACGGAACTCCCGCTTTCACGAAGGTGACCAGGATCATGTCTAACGACACGTCGGTCACTATCGCTACGCCGTCGGAGTACTCGGCGACAGCGGTAACGAGACCGTTGTGCTGGGCGGCGACACCCAGCTCTCGGGCGTTGTTCAACAGATTCGGCGCCATGGCGGCCACCGCCTCCGCGTCGGTCCCCTCCGCGCTCACCTGGTCGATGAGGAGCCCGTCCTGGCCGACGATGAATACGGCCTCGACCTCAGTGCGGTTCGAAAGTCTGCCCAGTAGATCCTTGAGTGTTGGCATCGGCTCCTACGGGTGGAGGCAGGGGGAGTGTGGTGGCCAAACTACCCGCCCAGACCCTCAAAGTCAAGCGTCTACTAGGCTTCCCAGCTTGACAGCCCCCTCCGGCTCAGATAAGGTAGCCCCACTACTATGACGAACCGAATCCGCTTCCGCGGCCGCCTCGCGGCCCTTGCTCCGCTGGCGCTCGCCGCGCTCGCAGCCTGCGGCGACAGCACCGGCTCCGACTTCCCGCTCCCCGAGGACCCGGGCGTCACCGTCCTCTACGATCTGGAGACCGGGCCCATCGATCGCAACAGCGCTTGGAACGCCGCCTCCGGTCGCGGTAGCGGCTTCCCGCGCAGCGTGCGGGTCGATGCGAGCAATCAATGGGACATCGTGTACGGCACCGTCGATAGCACGCCCGTCTGGCTGCCCCGCGGGTTTTTCGAGGGGCTCCCGCCGTCGAGCGGAATTCTGCAGATGGAGGTGCCGTTCGAGCAGGTAACGACCGTGCCCAGCGCGGTGGAAGTCTACGAGTTCACCGAGCCCGTCCCGCTCGAGTTCGGCGTGGCCTACGCCATTCGCAGCAGGCAGGATCCGACCCTCTCGTTTCCGTGCCACATTTACGCGAAGATCAGCGTGGACAGCATCCAGGCGGATCCGAACCGCGTGGAGTTCCGCTACCTCTGGAACCCGAACTGCGACCAGACAACCTTCAACACCGGCAACTAAGGCGGGTCGGGAAATGCTCGACCTCAAGCGGATCAGATTCGAGACGGAAGCGGTCAAGGAGCAGCTGGCCAAGCGCGACCCGGCCGCGGAGTCATCTATCGATGAGGTCATCGGCCTCGATGAAGAGCGTCGCGAGATCATCCAGAGCGTCGAGCAACTGAAGGCGATCCGCAACGAGGCATCGAAACAGATCGCTGACTTGAAGAAGTCGGGCGACGATGCCTCGACGTTGATCGCCGAGATGCGCCGGGTATCGGACCAGATATCGCAGGACGACAACCGGCTCACCGACGCGGAGAGCCGCATCGCGCAGCTGTTGCTCGGCATTCCGAACACCC
>JBDHAL010000196.1:0-6877 GCA_039588075.1 Gemmatimonadota bacterium
GATTCTCGGCGTCCTCCACGCTAGACCCACTGACCCGGCGCACGCCGTCGACGAAGATCGAGTCGCCTTCCGTCACCCCGGTGACGGTTATTCCACTGTTCACGACCTCGAACCTCAGCACCGAGAGGGTTTCCCCGTCCAGCGCCGCCGAGAATGCCTCTTCCGCCTCGGCCGCCGTTGGGTCCGTGATCCCGTCGTCGCAGCCCACCATCCCGGCGGCCAGCGCAAGCGTGAGCCCCGCAATTCCAAGTCTGGGAATGGTACAGTAACTAGATCTCATGGCGATCTCTCTGTTCGAGCTCGCGAACCGCGATTTGAGGACTGGGAAACTACTGATAGTGTATCGTACGAACCTGCCGGGCCGCCAGTGTCGGAAAGGCCGAGCCAAATCGTCAGCAGCCGCACAGGTCTGCAATATCTTGCCAGCAACTGCACTTATTGTCGTATGCGGTTCTGACGCGGTTCCTGCCAACGACTTGGCCGGTGGGCAAACCTTGCGCTACGGGTCCGCAATACCTTAGATTTGGACGTGACAATATGAATCCCGCCACCTTGCGAGCTTTTCCCAGCTCGCAGTGGTGGGTTTTTTGTAGGGCTGCTAACTGTCCGCTGACCTTCCCCCGGTCCTGCCTCAGGCGTGCAGCGCCTCGAGGGATACTCATCTTGATAAAAGACACCGGCTCATTCGGCATTCGGGTGCTCGACGAGCGTCTGTCCGGCCCCGTCCAGGGCGGCTTGCATGCTCTGATAGGCGGGCCGGGAACCGGGAAGACCGTCGCGGCCCTGCAGTTCCTCAGGGAGGGGATCCGCCAGGATGGAAGGGTAGCGCTTCTGACGCAGGCGCGGCCCGAGGACGTGATAGAACTGGCGCACTCCATAGGGATCGACCTGACGACGCACCTGCGCTCCGGGCGTTGGCTCATGCTGGGGTATCAGCCCGGTTTCCGGGACCGTTACCGGCGGACAATCGAACCGAAGGACGTGTTCGAGGAGCTGCAGGCCTTCTTAGGCGAAGACGCTTCACTTGCACGGCTGGCGATCGACACTTGCGGTCCGCTGGTGGACCCGCGGGAGTCCGGGACCGGCGCGGAGCTGCTGGTCGAATTGCTGAACGTTGTCAATAGCACGGTACTGCTGACGTTCGCGGGAGAGAGTCCGGCTGCGTTGGATAGCGCGTTCGATTTCGTGTCGCAACGCGCGTCTCTGATCCTGCACATGACGATGAGCAGTTCGGGCCGGCGCCAGATCGTGGTGCGGAAGACGCAAGGCCGCCACGAGGCGGCGGGCTCGATCAGTTTCGACATCCGAGACGGCGTTGGAATCGTTCTACCGGAGATGACTCGCCAGGAGCGCTCCAGCGATTTGAAGCCGGAAGTGCGGCGGCGCGTGTTGCTGCTCGATGTGACCGGCGAGTTGGCGGAGGAGCTGCGCCTCTGGTTCGAGGGTTCGTTCGAACTGTTCCATACCTCCGACGCTGTGGACGCGTTTCCGGAACTGGCGCGGAAAGAGTTCGGCCTGGTAGCGGTGCACGTGGACCGTCGCTCGGTCGAGCGGGGCCTGCACGTGATGCAACAGCTACGCCGCGCCGCCGGGCGGCCGCCGATCCTGGTAATGTGCCCATACGACCTGCGGGCGAGCGACCGTGCCCACGCGCTACGCGTTGGGGCAGACGACTTCATCTCGGGCGGCCTCAATCCGGATGAGCTGGCGTCCCGCATCGATGCGCTGCTGCGTCGCGGTCGAACGACAGCGAGCGACGACGAAGAAGCGGAGCTGCAAAAGAAGCCGAAGTTCCAGGCCGCCGGCACCGAACCGGAGCATGTGAGAGAGATCGTTCGCTCGCGGCTCGATGATCCGTTCGGATTGATCTTCTCGTTGATCTTGATCCGGCCGTCAAATGGTACGAAGGTCGATGTGCTGGCCAGTCACGTGGCCGACCAGATGCGGCAGGATACTGGCGACCGCTTGAGCATCCACAGTGGCCGGGTCGAAGTCTTCCTCGACGGTGCTATGGGGACCCACGCCGATCGCTTCCTCAGCCGGGTGCGGACGGATGAGTGGGAGAAGAAGATCGCCGCGGTCGTGTACACCTCCCCCACCGACCGCGACGAGCTGATAAGGGTCATTGAAGAGGATGACTGAGTCTCGCGTGCCCTACTGGGGGCGATTCGCGACCCTGGCTGTCGGGTCGTTGAGCCTGCTCTTCTTTTTCATCATCGGGTTCCTCCCGCAGCGGTTCCTGTTGGAGCTCGATTTCAGCGAGAGCGGCTTCGCCTACCCGGTCATCCGGCCGCCCATCCCCCTGCCGCCGCCTCCTCCGCTTGCGGCTACGGTCCTGCGCCCCATTCCGCGTGGTCCGGCTGAGCGCTTCTGGGCGGAGTATGTGCCGCTGGCGAACTCGGGCGATGAAGGAGCGGCCCTTCGACTTCTGACCGACTACTTGGACCGCTACCCCGAGGACGGTGGTGCGACGCTCGAGTACGGCCGCGCGCTCTGGCGAGCGGAGCGCCTGGACGAAGCGATCGATGCTTATCGCCGAGCCGTCGCACTGGGCGTGGACGGTGAAGCCATATTGGAGTTGGTGCGCCTGCATGTCGCCGCGCGCCGTTGGAACGAGGCGCTCGCGATGTACGAGTCGTTGGCCGTGGCTCGTTCTGACAATCGGGCGTTCCTGCAGGAATACGCTGATGCGGCGACCTGGGCCGAACACTATGATGTGGCTGCCGCTCTCTACGCACGCCTCGTCGAAAGCGAGCCCGACGACACGACGCTGCGGCTGAAGTGGGCGCGGGTTCTGTATTGGTCGGGTCATCCGGAGCTCGCCACGAAAGTTCTCGACGGATTAGCCCCCAACTACGTGAGCGCCAGCGCCGACTCACTGCGCGCTGCCATCGCCATCGCGTTACCTCCCCCCGATACCTTCAGGTTGAGCCTGCTTGAACAGGCACGCGGGTTGGCGATGGAGGGCGCAGTCGACTCGGCCCTGGCGCTCTACCGGCAACATCTTGGCGCGCAGCCTGGCGCCGACACTGTGCTGCTGGAGATGGCCGACGCGTTCGAGTACAGCGCCGGCGAGCCGGACAGCGCCGTTGTGTATCTGCGCGAGTACCTCGCCGTTCGACCGAACGCCCAAACGGTGCGACTGCGCCTCGCCCGCTTGCTGGCGTGGTCGGGCCGCTATGATGAAGCGTGGTCGGCCGCTCAACGGATCGTCGAGTCTGAGCCGTCGAACGCTGAAGCCTGGGCGTTGTTGGGTGATGTCGATCGCTGGAACGGAGACTTCGATGGCTCGCGGGAAGCCTACGAGGAGGCGCTGGGGGTCGATCCCGAGATGCCCGGCGCGATTGAAGGCATAGCCGCTCTCGACGCGCGAGTCGACGCGGCGCTCGCCGAGCGCGGCAACATCGGGCCCGACGGCGGCGTCGATTACTTCTCCGATTCCGACAACTTCGGGCTCGCCCGCTTGCGGGCGGGCTGGCTGTTCGGCTCGCCGCGAAAGCGGGCCGGGGTAGCGGTGGCGGTCGAGAGGCTGAGCGGATTCGACCTGGCGGGCCGGCACTCCGAGCTGACGGCGCTGGATGTCGCTGCCACGGCTCAGCGCTGGTGGCTCGGCCTGGATGCCCGGATGTCGCTCGGGCTCTGGATCCCGGAGTCGACGGCATCGGTAGAGCCCGTCCTCTCGCTGGCGCTCGCGGTGCCGGACTGGGGCGGCGCGGCCTACCGTTTCGAGTACGCCCACGAGCCGGCTTATAGACAGACCAATACTCTGGAGGCGGCGGCCGCGAACCTGAGGGCCGACGTCGCCGGCCTGGAATTCTTCAAACCGCTTGCGACCCGCTGGAACCTGACGGCATCGGCCGGGATGGCCTACTTCACAGGGCTCGATGATACGAACCTGCGGGCCGACGGCTCGCTGGGCCTGAGCTTCACCCCCGGCGGAAGCTGGTCGCTGGGCTACCGGACTCTGGGACTCGGATTCCGCGACCCCGCGCCGGTCTCCGGTGGTGGACGGCGGATGTACTGGGATCCCGAGTGGTACTGGCTCAATGCCGGAGTGGTGAACTACAACGGCGCCCTGGGCGGGAAGTGGGAGCTCGCGGCCCAGGCGTTGGTGGGCGCGGCCTGGATTCAGGAGCGGCAGACAGGTTCGACCCTCGAGGCGCAGTTCGGAATCTGGGCGGATGTCACCCACCGGTTTGGAGTTTGGAACGTGGTGGGAAGTACGGCGGTCAGTCAGAGTCGGGCCGATGGCTATCGCGCTTTTCGGTTTGAGATTGGCGCGAGCCGAGGGTTTGGTCGATGAGCAAGAGACCGATTCTGCTGATTCTCGCCGCGACGATCGTCGTAGCGACGGGCGTGCTACTGCTGGTATGGGCGAGCAGGGCGCCGCTCGAGGTTCAGACGTTCGTCGTGCGGCTGTCCGTGGTGACGCTGGTGCTCTTCCTGGGGATACTCATCGCGCGCTACTTCACGCTTCTGTGGTTCGGGTACCTCCATCACCTGGAGTCGGGCGGCGAAGGGCTGAACAACGGTGTGGAGCATCCGCCTGTGTCGCTCATCGTGCCGGCGTACAACGAAGGCAAGGTCATCGAGTCGGCGCTCGATAGCTTGAGGCTGCTCGACTATCCGAATTTCGAGATCATCGTCGTCGACGACGGGTCGAGCGACGACACGCTTGCCAATGCCTCGCGGCTCGCCGGCGAGTATGGTCACTACCGGATCCGCGTGACGACGAAGAAAAACGGCGGCAAGGCCAGCGCGCTGAACGCCGGCCTCGCCATGGCCGAATATCCGATAGTTCTTTGCATGGACGCCGATGCGCGACTCGAGCCGCAAACGGTGAAGGCGGCCGTCGCGCACTTTAGAGACCCGTCGGTGGGCGCGGTGGCGGGGAACGTGAAGGTCATCAACCGGGTCAACATGTGGACGCGCCTGCAGGCGCTCGAGTACATCGAAGGCCTCAACATGGCGCGCCGTGCCCAGGGCTTCCTGAACGCGGTCAACATAGTGCCGGGTCCCATCGGTCTCTTCCGTCGCGACGTCCTGCTGTCGGTGGGCGGCTACGACCTCGACACCTTCGCCGAGGACGCCGACATCACTCTGAAGATTCTGACCGCCGGCTGGAAGATCCGTTACGAGCCTCGCGCCGTAGCCTGGACGGAGGCGCCGGAGCGGCTCGTCGATCTCATCCAGCAGCGCTATCGCTGGACACGTGGCATCCTTCAGGCCTTGGGCAAGCACGGGAAGACGCTGCTCTACCCGGTGCCCGACCTGCCGCTGTGGTTGTCGCTGGTGCAGATGGGGTTCGAAGCGACGTTGTGGCCGATGATGAACGTCTATGGCCACCTGTTCTTCGCCTACGTGGCGGTGGCGTTCGGCATGGGCGAGATCCTTCTGGCCTGGTGGACGCTGTTGACGCTGCTCGACCTGGTGGCGGCGCTCGCCACGGTCGGTATGGAAGAGGAGCAGTTGTCGCTGGTGCCGTACGCGCTGGTCTACCGCTTCTTCTTCATCCTGTTGATCGATGTCGCAAAACTTTGTTCTACCCTGGAGGAGGCGCTCAATCTGCGGATGAGCTGGGGGAAATTGGAAAGGGTGGGTCGAATATGAGCATAATACAAATAATGGTGACGATCATCATCGTTACGATACTGGTGACGGTGATCCTCGGCGTAGCGTCGTACGCGGCGTACTGGTTACGTCGCGGCCGACGACCGGTGGAGCTGGAAGCGGTGGATACCAGTCCACGCTACTTCTACCGCTACATGCCCGAAGATCCGATGGCGACCCCGGAGGTTGAAAGCGCGGCCGGATTGTCCGTTGCGCCTGCGATGGATCGCGTACGGAGCGACAGGCTGGTAAAGGCGGCTGCGGGCTCCAACGGAAGCTCGAATGGCCGGTCTCGCCGATAGACCTCCCCGCGCCCGCACGCCCTGGGCGTGGGGTGGCGCTATCTTGCTTCTGGGTACGCTGACCGCCGGGCTCGTCGGCGCGGCGATCCTGCTCTGGCGGTTCATCGACATCGACAAGCGGCTGGAGGCCGCGGAAGGCGACACGCCACCTGCCGTGGAAGAGGTCGTTGCCGAGCTGTCGCTTCCCGAGCTGCCGGCCGCGGTTCCGTGGACCGCGTACATCTACGAGTCGCGGCGCTCGGCCGGTTTCTTCCCCGATGCGGAATACTACCCGCGTCTCATCGCGCGCTGGGAACAGTTGCTGGGCGACCTCGGGGCCGGCGTGCGGCATCTTTCGAGCTGGAACGATCTCGACTCCCTCGCAGCGGACGATCTACTGGTGATTCCGGCCGGCGTATGCCTGGGCGACGAAGAGCGTGGCGCCATCAGCCGCTACGCCGAACGCGGAGGCAACCTGCTCATCACCTGGGCGCTGGGCGCGCGTGACGCTTCGTGCGCTTGGCTGGGCTACGACTACCTGCGGGAACTCGCCGATGCGGGTTCCGCCGGAACCTTGGAAGGACAGCCTCCCACCTATGTGACGGTGCGTGGATCACCCTCCGTGCGGCACCGTCATCTGTTTTCTGGTCCGATTGGTCGCTCAATCCGCTCGCCGCGACGGGCGGTGGCCCGGCGGGCGCTGCGCTCGCGCGGACCACCGAGTCCGGCGGGCGCTTCGCCTGGTTCGGCTACCGTATCGACGTCGCCGCCGGCCCTCGCGACGGGCGTCTGGTCGATCGCCTGGCGCAGAACGCGGCGCTCTGGGCCGCCGGTCATGTCATAGCCGACATCGATCCGTGGCCCGATGGACACCGCGCCGCGCTGGCGGTGACCGAGGACGTCGAGCACAGCTTCAAGAACAGCCGCCGCCTGGCCCGTCGCATGACCGAACTGGATGTGCCGGTTACCTTCTTCGTCGTCACCCG
>JBDHAL010000197.1:0-6497 GCA_039588075.1 Gemmatimonadota bacterium
GGTTCTCACCGTCGCCGCGGCGGCGGCCTTGGGACTGGTTCGCAATTCCGAGTCGTTCGTGGCGCTCGCCGCGTTCGGCGGCTACCTGGCCCCGCTCTTGTTGAGGGTGGATAACGCCTCGAACTGGTTTGGCCTGGGCTATCTGGCGCTTCTTTCCGCCGCCGGTCTCTGGCTCGCCTACCGGTCTCGCTGGCCGTACCTGGCGACGGTGGCGATCGCGGGCGGCGCGGTTCTCTCCATCCTGAGCGACGGTGACCCGCATCTTCACGGCAGCTATCTCGTTGCCCTGATGGCCGGTGCGCTGCTGGTCGCAAGGCTGAGAGCCTGGGCGGCGATTTCGGCACTCGCTGTCCTCGTAGGATGGGTATGCTTCTGGATTGGGAGCAGCGATTGGGGGATCGGCGGCCTCACGTTCTCGGTCTATGCGGGGGCGCTCTGGCTCGCCTGCCTCATCGGGTCCGTGGGCGTCAGCGACTGGTTGAACGGAGAGGGCAATTCGAGCGAGACGTCGGCGCCGCCGCGCGCCGCGCTGAGTGATCTACCCGATCTGCTCGGCCTGGTTGTAACGTTCCTGCCGCCCTGGTTCTTTTACCTGTCGGCGCTGGCCGGCGTCGGTGACTCGGCGTACAGCCAGTGGCACGATCAGGTTGGCCTCGTTCTCGGGGTCGTGCTCGGCTCCGTTTACCTCGCTCAGGCGGTCTTTGGCCCGGCGGGCCGCGGCACCGCGGCTTCGGTCTGGAGGTCCGCCCTTGGTTACGCTTTCTGGATCGCGGCACCGTTAGCGATCTGGGAGAACGCGGCCATCGTCAGAGCCTGGCTGGTGGAAGGCATCGCTTTCAGCGCGGCGGGCGTCGCCTTCAAGCGAATCGACGCGCGAACCGCCGGCCTCGTCGCCTTTTCACTCGCCGTGCTGACCTTTTGGGGCGAGGTCGCCGCTCGACCGGATGCCGACGCCGCCTTCTTCGGCGCCTGGGCCCTCACGGGCCTGGCTGCCTCCGTCGGGCTCGGCCTCTGGGCGCTCGCCCTCTTCCGCGTCGAACCGGCCAATTGGGAGAAGTCGATACGGCCCTTCATGCTGCTGGCCGCCGCCGTCTTCTTCCTCGGCTGGGGGACCGGCGAAATAACCCGCTACTACGATCTCCTCGGCGACGAAGCCCGCTGGAAGTTGGCCCGCGACCTTTCGATCAGCGGTTTCTGGCTCGCCTACGCCAGCGCTCTCCTCGCATCCGGCTTCTGGCTCCAACAGCCGCCGGTTCGCTGGGCGGGACTTGGTGTGGCGCTACTCGCCGCCGCCAAGGTCTTCATGTACGACCTCTCGCAACTTTCCAGGCTCTACCGCATCGGCAGCTTCGTTCTGCTCGCTGTCGTCCTGCTCGCCCTCTCGTTCCGGTATCAGAAGTTGCGACAGCAGAATGATTCGGAAACATCTTGATATCCCATTCTGACCGATCACGGGCCACCGCTTCCTTCTAATCTCTGAACTCGTTTCAAGTCTTGTCCTTAGGTCGCCTGCTGCGACGTCGCACGATATCGGCTTACCAAGAAACATTTGCGGTCAAAATGCAAACTCTGACCGGTCAGTATGTCCGCCCTTCTCGTAAGTCGTTGGCGCTGCTTCCCGTGAGATTTGGCACGAACATGGCATTCTGTCCGAGGCCCAAAGGCCCGTTAAAACGACCCGCGGAGAGGGAACAGTAGAGGATGACGCTGTTATCATGTAGGCGAGGTTACACGATGGTGGACATGGCGGTGGTGCTGCTGCTGACCGGCACGGCGTTGAGCACCACGGGTCCGCTGAGCCGTCGTGTGGTAGCCCGCTATCAACTGAACACAGCAGTCCAGACGCTATTAGCGGATCTTGGGCAGGCGAAGATCCGTGCGATCCAGTCGAACGCGGTGGCGACGGTGCGGCGGGAGTCGGAGCGTGATTATCGGGTGACGAATTACCCGAGACGGTTGCCGAGAATGGTTCGTTTCGAGGCAGCGAGCGTGGATTCGGTGTCGTTCAACGGTCTAGGAGCGGTGACGGACGGCGTCGCGCACGTATTCATCCTGAGCAACCCATACGAATCGAAAGAAGTCAGGGTGTACGCGGCGGGCGGCCATGAGGTGCGGAAGCTATGAGCAGGGACGGCGGCTTCAGCCTGGTCGAGCTGTTGGTCGCGCTGGTGATCTTCAGCTTTGGCGTGTTGGCGGGCGTGGCGTTGTTGGGCGCCGGCCACAAGTGGGAAGGGCAGGCGGAGCTGGAGACGCAGATGACGGTGGCGGCGGAGATGAAGATGGAGGACCTGAAGGCGGTGGCGGGGACGAACTTGCCGGACACGGTGGCGTTGGTGCCTGGAGGCGGCCTGGACAGCAACGTGACGGGCTACTGGGACAGCGTCGAGCTTGACGGAAGATTATTCACGCGGCGGTGGGAAATTGTGGCCGGCCCCGCGGGCGCGCGGCAACTGACGGTGCGAGCGTTGCCGCTCGATCCGCCGGCATCCGGTCAGGCAGAACTCTGGACGCACGTGATCCATGACTGACTTACGCGAGAACGGACGGGAATCCGGCATAAGCACGATCGGGATGATCGTCTCCCTGATGCTGCTGGGCGTGTTGATGTCCCCGATGCTGGGGACGATCCTCGCGTCGCAGCGCGGCTTTGTGGAGAGCAGGGAGAAAGCGCGTGCGGCCGGCAGCGTCAGGTACGCGCACCTGGCGCTGACGCGGTTCATGCGATTGGCCGGCAGCAGCCCGGTTGGCCTGCCGCTGCCGGGGATCGACCCGGACCCGGATGGCGACGGAATCTACAACGATGTCCGCCTGCGCTCCGACTACAACCCGCCAGACGGAGATACGGACGATGCAGGCGAAGACCTGATCTTCTTCTTGCGGGCGGACACGATGATGGTGAAGGCGGGGGATGGAGGGACTGAGGAGCCTTATCTGATTGGCGTAGACTCGCTGGCGTTCGAGTATTTCGATCGCGACGGTGTAGCGATCACCGATCCGGACCTGGTCGCCGATCGAGCGATGTCGGCGAGCGTGACGATCCGGGCGCGTGGCGAGCGCTATGTGGAACCGACGGAGCGCTTGCTGGTCGGGCGGGTCCGTCTCAGGAACGGGAAGTGAGAGCCATGTCGAACAAGCATCATTCGAACGAGTCGGGTATCGCGCTGCTCACCGTGCTGCTGGCGATGGGACTTATCACGGCGATCGGTGCGGCTCTCACCGCCGTGGGCATCGTGGAGTACCGCGCGTCGGCCAACCATCGCTCGGCGACTCGGGCACTGATGCTCGCGGACGCGGGTGCCACTCACGCCCTGGCGTTGTTGCATGGCGACATGGCGACCCATTCCTATACCGACGTGCTGCTGGGAGAAGACGGGGCGGCGGACACGGATGACGATGGTTTGTTCGTGGGGTTCGAACTGGGAAGCGGCGATGAGTTGCCCGACACGGGAGTGATGCTGGGCGGCGGCCGTTATTTCGTGCGCATGGTGAACGATGACGCCGACCCCAGCGGAGACGAGTACACGGACGACAACCACCGCTTCGTCGCCCTCTGTCGCGGCGAGACGCCGGACGGCGGAGTTGCGGAGGTTAGGGTGATGCTGGCGGCGCCGACCTTCCCGGCGATAGCGACCAACGGCGACCTCTACCTACCGGGTACGCCGGACGTGGTCGGCCCCTGTGGCGGCGTTCACGCGAACAGGATCCTGATGATCGATGGGCATCCCACGGTGAGCGGCTCGATCTCGGCTTCGCAGGAAGTGATCATGAGCGGTGTCGTGTATGACCCGTTCGGAGCGGAGCTGACTCCGAAGTGGGCGCCGCCGATCGAGATCCCGGAGTACGATCCGCTCGACTTCTGCGACGAGGCCGAGTACGTGCTGGCGGGTGGCAAGCTCTTCGTCGTCGGACCGCCCGAGCAGGAGTATCCCATCACGGGTCCCAAGAAGCTGGGCTGGAAGTTCGATCCATCGACCAACACCTACACGCTGAGCGCCGGGGATGCGGTGCCGGGCACCGTGTGCGCCCATGGCAACATCAGGGTCACCGGCAACCTGGGCAGCCCGGGCAACCCGCTGAAGATCACGCTGCTGGCCACGGGCTCGATTCACGTGGGCGGCACGCCGGTGATCGAGGCCGATCTGATCGAGGCCAATGACTCGGAGGGAGTTCTGATCATGGCCGGCGGTGACGTGCAGATCGGTGGTACCTCTTCTTCGTACACGCCTTATTACAAGGGTCTGGTCTACGCCGGCAGTCAGTGCCAGGTGAACGGGACGCCGGTGGTCGAGGGACACATCCTCTGCTTCGACGCCGGCGACCCGATCGGCTCGATCAACCTGATGGACGACAACAAGGTCAACGGGACGCCACAGATCAGCTACGACTGTTCCGGAGTGCGCCGGCGCACGCTCGTGGCGGCCTGGTGGGAGTCTCGCACTTCCTGAGGATCCGGCGACGATGCTATTGCGGCGCGCGCGGGAGAGCGAATCGGGCATTGCCCTTCTAACCGTTCTCCTCGCTATGGCGTTGCTGACGGTCATTGGCGCCGCGATCACCTCAGTAGGAATCGTCGAGTTCCGCACCTCGATCAACCATCGCTCTGCCACCCGTGCATTGCTGCTCGCCGATGCCGGCGCCACTCACGCGCTGGCGTTGATGCGCGGAGAGCTCAGCGAGTATACGTACAGCGATCTCTTGCTCGGCCCGGACGGCGTGGCGGATACGGGTGACGACGGCGAGCTGATCGGCTACGGTCTCGGCGACTCCGATCTGTTGCCCGACACGGGAGTGATGTTGGGCGGTGGCCGCTATTTCGTGAAGCTGGAGAACGACACGAACGATCCGAGCGGCGACCCGCATTCCGATACGAACGAGCGGCTCGTCGCCGTGTGTCGCGGAGAGACACCGGACGGCGGCGTGGCGGAAGTGAGGGCCTTGCTGGCAGCGCCGACCTTCCCGGCCGTCGTCGTGAACGGGGATCTCACGCTACCGGGAAACCCCGACGTCCTCGGGCCGTGCGCCGGCGTTCACACCAACGGGCGGCTGACGGTCAGCGGTACGCCCGTCGTCGATGGTGAGGTGACGTGGTCGGACACCATAATATTGGGCGGTACGATTCGCGACGCAGCCGGCGACGTAGTGGTTCCGTTCTGGGCGCCGCCGGTGGAAGTTCCCGATTACGACCCGCTCGAGTTCTGCGACGAGGCCGACTACATACTGCACGACGGCTGGGTCGTTACGATTGGGCCGCCGCGTGACTCGGCCGATGCAAAGGGAGGTGGAGTTCTGGGTTGGAAGTGGAATTCGGGAGGCAACACCTACTCTCTGACGGGCAACAAGGCCGAATCGGGCACCTACTGCGTGCTCGGCAACGTGGAAGTGACGGGAAACGCCGGGAGCACAAGCGACCCGCTAGTTATCACGATTCTCGCCACCGGCTCAGTGAAGGTGACCGGGAACCCGGTGCTCGAAGCCGACCATCCAGACGGCATTCTAATCGTAGCGGAGGGCGATGTGGAGGTCGGTGGGACCGCATCAGGCATCACGCCGGCCTACGCGGGTCTCGTCTACGCGGGTAGCCAGTGCCAGATGCACGGTACACCTGGGGTCGGCGGCCACCTGCTCTGTGACGACGCTCCCGATCCACTCGGAGCCACAAACATCGTCACCGAGAACAAGCTGAACGGCACTCCAACGGTCAGCTACGATTGCGCAGGCGCTCGCCGGCGCACGCTGCTCGCCTCGTGGTGGGAGGCGCGCGCTCGGTAACTGTATCAACTCCCGCCGGGTCATCAAAAAGGTGCGCCGCCTATATCTAGGGCAGCGCACCTTTTTGTGCACAGCGCTGGGAGAGCCTGTGGTCTATCGTCTCTGGAAGACCTTCCAGGCGAGAGGCGGGCTCGCGAACATCCACTTCGCTTTGCGCTTTGCGGCCAGCATCGCCGCATCCGCCTGCTCGACCAGGGCCTCCACCACCAGCGGGAAGTTGGGGAAGCCGTTTTGCTCCGCGGGGTCGTCTCCGGGCTCGATGGAGGACAGCCCCATGCTCGCTTTGAGTGGCTGCAGTCCCTCCGGCCAGGTCCGGCCCTGCTCATCCATCATGGCATGCTGGAGCCGCTCAGCCACGATCACGGCGCCGGCGCGATCGGAATCGATGAGTGCGATGATGAACTCGTCGCCACCAAAGCGACCGACTATGTCAGAGTCGCGCACGTTGGATTTCAATAGTTCACCGATGTGACGTAGAGTCCGATCCCCCACAACGTGGCCGTATTGGTTGTTGAGTTCCTTGAAGTTGTCGAGGTCGAGCATCAGGACCGAGACGGGGAACACCTTGCGCCATGCGAGCTTGATCGTCTCGCGCAGGCGCTCGAGCGTGAACTCCTTGCGCAAGAGCCGGGTCGTGGGATCGACGGTGGCCAGATCGTAGAGGGCCGCGTTGCGAATCGCCGCCGCCGCCTGGGTGGCAAACACCTGCAGCAGCTCCAGGTCGCCTT
>JBDHAL010000198.1:0-6475 GCA_039588075.1 Gemmatimonadota bacterium
CCCCCAGTAGTTGAAGCCTCGGCTTCGGGGGAGGGCCCAGGCGCGCCGCGGCCCACACCTTCCTGGACGAACGCAGTGGCCAGAACGATGGGGAGCCCGATCAGAAGAAGGACGACCGCGAGGCCCGGAATCCACTCCGGCAGGCCCAGACCTTCGTTGAAGGTCTGAACGACCTGAAAGACGATCCACGAGGCGACCAGGTAGATACCCAGCACCTGCCAGATGGAACGCCTGTGGATCTCACGTACCAGTTGCTTAAGGAGCGACATGAACCTGCCCGCGACGAGGAATATCAGTCAGAGCTTGGGACTACAGCGACCAAATCGCAGCAGAAAGATGGCGTGATTCTAGGTCGGGATCAACAAAGGCCCAGAAGTCGCCTTGGCGCCTGGCAAGTTGACGCCCCATGTGCAAGCCTGATCGACCTGCGCGTCGATCAGGTAGAGGCCCGGACCTCGGAAGGAGAAGCCGGGTATCCCTTAAGAAGACCCGCCCGAACCCCCGCCCTACGTTTTGTCGCGTTTCTCTATGAATTTAAGAACACTGTACATAGCGGGAATGCTGTTCGTCGCGGTCGCGGGGGCTCTGGCGATCGCGGGTCCCGACAAGCGGGCTTCGGAGACGCTGCGCCATGGCGAGGAGGCGAAGCCCTTCTCCGGCTCGGCCGCCGACTGGTTCAGGGCGATCCGCCCCTACTGCAACTCCGTGGAGGTGGAGACTCGGCACCGCTGGTCGCCGCCGCCGGTCGGTGATCGGGGGCTCGCCTTCAGCGCGGCCTGCTACGCCCTGGCTGGGAAGATCGACCGTGCGCGGGCTCTCATACTGGAGCTCCCGGCCGACGAGCAGTGGCGGGCCGCCGGCGTCGTCTTCAACGTGGCGCATCCCGTTGCCGATGCCGGTGACGATCTATCCGCCGGGCCCATCATGGAGTTGGTCGTCGAGTTCTGGCCCAACCACTACATGGCGCTCTACCACGCCGGCATCTCCAACTACGAGCTTGGCCACCACGATGCGGCGCGCCGCTACCTGAAGGAGTTCCTGGACTACTACGATCAGAACGACGGCTGGCGGTCTAACGCTATGTCTGTGCTGCGCGAACTGGGTGAGTGATGCAGCCGGCCACGAGCAGGTCGATTTATCTTTCACCGGGTGACCGACTCCAAGGGCGCTACGAGATCGAGGCGGAGATCGGCCGCGGCGGTTACTCGGTCGTCTATCGCGCCTTGGATCGTGAGAACGGCTCGGCGGTCGCCATCAAACTGTTGGCCCCACCGCCCGCCGAGGCCGCCGTCGCACGCGAGCGGATGCGCCGTGAGGTCGAGGCGGTGCTCGGCATCGCTCACCCGGGTATCGTCGCTGTCCATGACTTCCTGGAAGTCGAGCCCTGGAGCTTCATCGTCATGGAGCTCATCGATGGGCTCGACCTCGCACGCCAGGTCCACGCCAACGGCCCGCTCGCCACGGAGGCCGCCGCCAGCGTCGGTAACCAGGTCGCCGACGCCCTCGCCGCCGCCCACGCCCGCGGCATCTTGCACCGCGATGTGAAGCCGCAGAACATCTTGATCGACGCGGAAGGGCGCGCCCGGCTCACCGATTTCGGATCGGCTCGACTGGCCGGCCACGCGACGGTGACGCGGACCGGCGGCCTGGTGGGAACCATCCAGTACGCCGCTCCCGAGCTGATCAGCGGCCAGCGCGGCGACGCGCGTTCGGATATCTACGCGCTGGGCCTAACGCTCTACTACGTCCTGACGGGCGCGTTGCCGGCGTGTCTGTCGCCTCATCTTCCGCCGGCGGCCGAGTCGCTGGGTCACCATCCGGGCGAGTTGCGCGACGAGATTCCGGAATGGCTGGACGCGGCCGTCGCCCACGCTACGCGGCAGCACCCCGGCGATCGCTTCGCCACCGCGCGGGAGATGGCGGAGGCGCTGCAGCCCGATTCCTGGTCCTCTTCGCGCAGCGAAGTGGCAGAGCGGGTCGCCTGCCTGCTCTGCGGCGCAGCCGATCCCATCGGGCTGCCCATCTGCCCGCGTTGCGGCGGGACCGCCAGCCCGGTCTCCGACACGCTGATCTTCGCCCAGCGCTCGATCTTCACCGCGGCTCGCGAAGAAATCCGGCGACGGCTGGCCGACCTGCTGCCGGACGGCGCCGCTGCCGAGGACATCGCCCTCGCGGCGGCGGGCAGCCGCGCGCTGGTCCGCATTCCGGCGGCGGCCGCGCCGAACGTGATAGAGGAGCTGAAGCGGCGCGAGATCCCGGCACGGGCCGCCCGGGCGAGCCGCGCCTGGGTGCCACTGCCGTTTCGCTTCTGGGCGCTGGTCAGTGCGGTGGTCGCGGTCGGCGAGATCGCGGGAGCTGTGGCTCTGCCATCGCTGGTGGCTGTGAGTCCGCTCTTCGCGGCGCTATTGGTGCTGCTGGCGCAGCGCCATCTGCGCCGACCGCTGGTCGAGGGGAATGCCGACGCGCCGCGGCTGCCGGCCGCGGTCGAGGGCAAGGTCATTGACACGATCGCGGCCCTATCGCCGGGCTCGGCCCGTGCCCTGCTGGCCGACATCGTTTACCTCGCCGCCGGACTTTACGACGCTCTCCCGGCGACCGGCGATTCGGAGGACCTCCGTTCCGAGCTGGACCGTTTGCTCGCCTGGGCCTGCGATGCCGCCCGCGACATCGCGGTGCTGGATGAGAATCTGGAGCGGCTGGAAGGCCAGCGAGACGACCTGCCCGAGCCGCCGGCTGGCTGGATGGATTCCCTCTCGCGCACCGAGCGCGTGCGCGATCGCCTGGTCCAGCGATTGCTCGAGCTTATCGCCCGACTGGGAAAGCTACGCAGCTATTCCGGCGCGATCCTCGCGTCCGAGCGCGAGCTGGACCAGTTGGCGGAACACCTCGAGGAGCACTTCGCCGCCCATGCCGAGGCGGTCCAGCAAGTCGAGGACTTGCTCGCCGGCCGCACCTGACGCCCGTCGAAACGCGTCCTCACCTTCGCCAGCGCATTCGATGACGAAAGCGGCTCCCAGGCCACCTTGGCCCGGAAGCCGCCTCACGTCAAAGAGATCGCCGGACTACTCGCCAGCGGGCCGTGCCTCGTCGTAGTTCCAAATGTCCTGGACGATCCGCCAGCTCCCGTCGGACTGACGTTTGTATATGTGAATGCCCTTGATCGTTTCCGTGACGGTCTCGCCGCCGGCCCTGGGGGTCAGCATCACGGTGCCGGTATAGCGCTCGATCGCCCAGTCCCCTGCGACGCTCACGTCCGAGCTCGTGTATTCGAGGTTCACAACGAACATCTCGAGAAAGTCCGCGAACCACGTTTGGCTCGCTTCCTGACCCATCACCACCGGCTCGTCCGGCGGCATCATCACGACGTCAGCGGCGTAAGCGGTGGGCAAATCCTCGAGCGCCTCGGAGGTGAGCGCGGCGGCCTCGCGTTCCCGCACTTGATTGATCGCTTCGACAGCGCTCGACGCCATAGAAATAGACGTCTGCTCCTCACCCTGCGAGCAGGCGAGAGCGACTAACAACGTTGGAGCGATCCAATGAGCCTTTGACCTGCGATCCATGTTAACCTCCGTTTCCGACCCTGAGCCCGTACCGAGCGTGGAAGAGAGCACAAATCCTCACTCACCGCGGCTGTTGCCGTCGTCGACGTGAGCAGGAATGAAGAGCACCGTCGTTCCGCGGTCGCTGATCGATGACGACGTATATGAGGCTGCTTTCCAGCCGAGGTTCTCCTGGATTCTGGGACAATGTACCCCGCGGCGGGCCTAAGGTCCATGACTTCTCCCAACACCTCCAGGTCTACGCGCCGAGCGGGGACAGGGTGACGTTTCCGATCGGCCTCGAAATCACGAAGACGCTGCGGTGCGAGGCGGACGAGCTGCCGGACGGCGCGGAGACGATCCAGGTGGAGGGGACGACGTACTATTACGCCGACTGGTCCTTCTACCAGGTCGCGCCGGGCGGCGGATACGTCGTAGTCGAGCCCCCGGCCGGGGCGGAGGTCAGTGCGATCCCGGAGGAAGCGGTCGCCCACGAAGAAGGGGAGGTCGCCCTCTATCAGTTCGACGAGATCTACTTCACGAAGGACACGAACGACGCGGGCCAGGAGATTTACCGCGTCGAGCCGCAACCGCCCGAGGAAGAGATCGATGCGATTCCGGCCGATGCCCCTTCGTTCGTGGCCGACGGCGAGACCTACCACTACGTCAATTACAACCTGTACGTCGAGTACGAAGAAAACGGTCAGACGGGCTTCGTGAACGGCGAGCCGGAGATCGGTGCCCAACTGGATGAACTGCCCGTGGGCGCCACGACGATCGAAGAGGACGGCCTCACCTTCTATCAGTTCGACACGGTGTTCTTCGAGGAGGTCGAAGACGAGAACGGCCAGCCGTTTTACGAAGTGATTGAAAGCCCGGACGGCTCCGAGACCGTCGAGCTAGAGGGAGCGTAGGAGGGCGACGACCACTCGGCCTATCACGTTGCGCCTGGGCCGAGAACGAAGACAACGCGAAGTCGCTAGACGGCGCGCCTTGTCGTGCCGCGCCAGAACCGCGGCCAGACCATCGGCACGCGACGCCTATACTCCAAATAGCTCGTGCCAAAACGCCGCTCGAGCTCCGGCTCCTCAACCCACTTCAGCTCAATCACGTGAAGCAGGATGTACGCCGGGATCGAGATCAACACCATCCCGACTGCGCCAGCGCCGCGATTGCGACTAGTTGGACAAGATGAAACACGCCATTGTGGTCGAATGGCACGATCAGACGAATCGTCACGTCACTTGCCTGGACGGCGGCCGCCACGAGGTTGAGGCCGATCGCGTCTGTTGCCGCTGTCGTCAATTCAGTCGGGGAGCTGACTAGTTGCATAAGAGCAGAGACTCCCCTAGGCGCGCCCGCTGAGACGCTTGCTAGGCGGCGGAGCGCTTGGCCTTGTGAATCGCATCCTTCAACTCCGGCCAATGCTCTTTGAATCGCTCCTCAAGCGGTCGAAACGATCTACGCCGCGGATGGATCGCGAGGTCAAGTGAACGCACGAGTTTCCATGTGCCCTTCTTGGTTGCTCGCGCAGCCTGGAACTGCCCCAAGGGGCCTCGCAGATCCTTCTTCTTAATATCGATCAGGTAAGGGGCCACGTACGTCTGGCTCTCAACGGATTTGGCAATAGCACCCGCTTCAAAGTGAATCCAAGGGCTATTGATATTGTCGGCCGTAAGGCAGACGATGCCAAAATCTGCCTGGTCTAGTTGTGTAAGAAGGTCGGAGGACCATCGTTCACCCACTCGTATGCCCCGATCAGACATCCAGATGTCGAGACCGCGAAACATCGTAGGGAGCCAATCCTCCAGTGCCTTCGCGACTTTCTTACTCGGCTTCCCCGACCAACTGAGAAACACGCGCATGCCGATACCCTTGGGAAATGAACTCTGCCGCCTAACGTTACCTTCTAGTGTTCCCGCTGCCGATCTATCACGTGCCGGATCGCATCATCGAAGGTCTCTGCGTACTGGACGACTTCCAGTCCGCTCGCGACACATTCGAATGTGCGTTCTTTAAGGAGCACCATGAAGTGTCTAGGGTCACCGCCCTTGGACGGCTCAGCTGGGATTCCCCGCCTTTCACCCCAGATCCGGTTCACCGAGGCCTTGATCCAGGATGCAACCTCGTCCACCCAAGGAGACCCGACAACCTCGACGGTGCGTGTCTGCAGCTCCCCTAGGCCAAATGCATATAGGGGGTGCTCGGGCAAGCCTTCGTCATTCGGATAGCCGAACTTCGTTGCAAGGCAGTCCTTGCACTCGACCACCGCAACGCGGAGGTCTCTCAGGTAGCCGCTCTCGTCCTTGTTCTTCGACACAGCGAAGAAAAGCAGGAAGGCGCTAGAACCGTCCTGGATCAGGGTTTCTGCGGGTACAGAAGGCGAAGGCTCGCACCCGATGTCGTATTCTCGAATAGTTGGCATTTGTCCCAGAGTCACCTCACTATTGCACCATCTTCTTGAGCCAGTCCGGCAGAAACGCGAAGGCCATCGGGATCCATGAGCATGATGCCACGTTTGCCGAGATGGATGTCCGCAGGACCTGCGAACTTGATTCCTTCCGCACGAAGTTCCTCGGCCAGTACGGATAGGCCATCCTCCTCCTCATGATCCAGCCTTAACCCAAGGATGTCGTGGTAGAACTTCTTGCTCGCCTGGGGATCCTTGGCGAACAGCCCAATCTCGTGAAGCTTCATATCATCCCCTTGTAGTTGCCGGACTACTTCTTCAGCTGAGAGGCTCTCCGCCGCGACATGCAGGCGCCGCAGCCTGATAGCGATTATCGCTTCGAGTCTTGATTGATCTATTCCCAAGATAGCGCGGGGAACGCTGCGACGCTTGGCCCTAAACAGCGAACAGTGGAGGAGGGTGAGGGCTACTGCTCGCAATACGACTACAGCCACGCTGCCGCTAACGATCATCGGTATGCCGTTGC
>JBDHAL010000199.1:0-10114 GCA_039588075.1 Gemmatimonadota bacterium
TAGGTTGGCAAGAAAGGGCGAAGCGCAAAGAAAAGCTTGACATTAAGGGCAAAAGCCCTATATTTTGGGTCGCGCGGTCAAGGGAAGTACCACATATGGTAGTCTGTGGTGACCCAGGCCGGGCCAAGAAGTCGGGCCTCCTTCCCCCGCCATCATGGGAGGCCAGCCGGGAAGCCAGTGATCAAGCCAAAAGAAGACGGGTTGGGTGGTAGCAGCGCGCGAATCGCGCGCCCGGGTGTTTTGTCCCATCACTAGAAGAGAAACGCGGACCGTTGCAGACCGAGAAACAGAGTAGAGAGAGCCATCCTACGATGACGACGACCGCCGGCAGCGAGAGAGTAGAGCTTCCGGTGATGCCGCCGGCCGAGTTGCCCGATCCGGATCTAAGCGAGAACGCTCTGACGGTTTTGGAGCGGCGCTATCTGGTGAAGGACGACGAGATGCGCCCGGTGGAGACGCCGCGGGAGCTGTTCTGGCGTGTAGCGCGAGCGGTCGCGACGATGGACTACAAGTACGACCCGAGCGGAGCGGAAGCGCAGAAGTCAGCGGAGCGGTTCTATCATCTATTGGCCGGCGGGCAATTCGAGCCGAACTCCCCGACGTTGATGAACGCGGGGCGCCCGATGGGCCAGCTGTCGGCGTGTTTCGTGTTGCCGGTGGAGGATACCCTGGAGGGTATCTACACGACGCTGCGGAACATGGCGCTGATACATCAGTCTGGAGGCGGCACCGGGTTCGGGTTTTCGCGGCTCCGGCCTAGTGGTGACGTGGTGCGGTCGACGATGGGTGTCGCCTCCGGACCTATTTCGTTCATGGAGGTCTACGACGCCTCGACAGAGGCGGTGAAGCAGGGAGGCACGCGGCGCGGGGCGAACATGGGAATCCTGCGCGTCGACCATCCGGATGTCCAGAAGTTCATCAGCTGCAAGCGTGACAACAACCGAGTCACGAACTTCAACATCTCGGTGGCGATAACGGACGCGTTCATGCACGCGGTCGAGACGGACGGCGAGTACAACGTGGTCAGCCCGCGCAAGGGCGAAGTGGTGGAGCGGCTGCGGGCGCGCGAGGTGTTCGACAAGATCGTCGAGGGCGCCTGGCAGAACGGCGAGCCGGGAGTGTTCTTCATCGACCGGGCGAACCAGTACAACCCGGTGCCGCATCTCGGATCGTACGAGGCGACGAACCCGTGCGGCGAGCAGCCGCTGCTGCCGTTCGACGTGTGCAACCTGGGTTCGATCAACCTGGGCGCTTTCGTCGTGGAGGGGACGATCGATTGGGACCGACTGCGTGAGGCAGTCCATCTCTCGACGCATTTCCTCGACAACGTGATCGATGCGAACCGCTACCCGCTGCCGGAGATCACCGACCTGGCGCAGCGGATCCGGCGGATCGGGCTCGGCGTGATGGGCTGGGCCGACATGTTGGTGCGGCTGGGCATTCCTTATGGCTCGCAGGAGTCGCTGGACTTGGCCGAGCGGGTGATGCAGTTCGTGGACGAAGAAGCGAAGGTGAAGTCGGAGCAACTGGCGGCGCAGCGTGATGTCTTCCCAGAGTGGGAGCGCTCGATCTGGGGCCCGGACGCGACCTGCGCACGTGATGCGGCCGGCGACCGGATCCGCTCGGAGCGGCGGCTTCGCAACTGCAACCTGACAACCGTCGCCCCCACGGGGACGATTTCGATCATCGCAGATTGTTCCGGCGGTATCGAGCCGTTGTTCGCGGTGGCGTTCATGAGGAACCAGGCGGGCACGCTGATGCCGGATGTGAATGACGATTTTGTGGCCCTCGCACGTCGGCAGGGGTGGTACTCGGATCAGTTAATGGAGCGGATCGCGTGTGAGGGCCACATTCATATGGAAGAAGTGCCAGAGGATGTTCAGCAGGTATTTGTCACCGCTCACGACGTGAAGCCTGAGCAGCACGTCATGATGCAGGCGGCGTTTCAGAAATATGTGGACAGTGCCATCTCCAAAACCTGCAATTTCCCCGCTGACTCGAGCCCCGACTACGTACGCTCGATTTATGAGCTCGCCTTCCGGCTAGGGTGCAAAGGCGTGACGGTCTATCGCGACGGTTCGCGCGAAAATCAGGTGCTGTCCACAGGCAAAACGGCAGAGGCAGTCGTGCAGGCATTCGAAGGGAGCAGCATTATGAGCTCGGTCTCGGAGGTCGGGCGGAAGGGCGAAGATGTGGCAGGGGATGTTGGAGTCGCCTCCGAGGCCGAGCTCGCCAGAGAGCAACTCGGCAGGGAGCTGGAAGAGCTCCGTGCCGAGCTAAACAACATAACGAAGGACAACGAGCGGCTCAAACGCGAGCTGTCGGCCAAGCAGGGCGAGTTGATGGCCAAGCCGTTCGTGCGCGAGCGGCCCGACATGCTGCGCGGAATCACGCGGAAGATCATGTCGCCGCTGGGAACGCTCTACATCACGGTCAACGAGGACGAAAAGGGCCGGCCGTTCGAGGTCTTCACGACGCTGGGGAAAGCCGGCGGTGCGGCCATGGCCGACGCGGAGGCGATCAGCCGTCTGATCTCGCTGTCGCTGCGCAGCGGCACGCCGCTGCACACGGTCTGCAAGCAACTGCGGGGTATCTCCTGCGATCGGGCGGTAGGCTTCGGCGCCAAGAAGGTCCTGTCGATGCCCGATGCCGTCGCCCTGGTCCTCGAAGAGTACCTGTCGGAGAAGGAAGGCGAGCAGCAGGTGCTGCCGCTCAAGGATCCGAAGGAGGGCTCGAAGGGCAACGGCGGCACGCAAACCGCCGAACGGCCCAAGATCAGCGATAGCGATGCGTTCACCAGCGATCCGACCAAGCATTTTGGCCGGGACATCAAGGCCTTCATAGAAACGTGTCCCGACTGCGGTTTCTCGCTTCAATTCGCCGAGGGGTGCATGAAGTGCACCGCCTGCGGCTATTCGGAGTGCGGATAGCAATCCCCCAATTTCCCAGGTCTGGCTAACCAACCGGGCGCCCGCTTTTTGGGCGCCCATTTTCTTGGGGGGCCTGGAATCTCGCACCACCCTCGCTTCCCAAGTCCAAACTCCCCAATTCCGTAATCCCGGAATCAGCATTGAAGAATTCCCATCGTCATATCCCATCCGAATCGAGAAGTCTGGATGCTTTTTAACAGGGGAGGGAATTCCTGAATGCTGATTCCGGGATTACAGAATTGGGGAGTTTGGAAGTCTGACTTGTTTCCAGATTCCAAGCTCCGTGCTCCGTGATCACGTAATCGACTTCCCCAGATCCCAACCCCATCCCCCACAGCCAGAAACCTTTCTGAGCGTTCTTTGTTCTCTAATTGGGAAGCCGGGGAACGAAAGGAGCGCGGTGGCATGGGACAGACATTCGAGGAACTGATCGGCCAGCATCTAGACGATTTGTTCTCAGCCGCGCTCTGCTTCACGCTGGACGAGCACCGAGCTGAGGAGCTCTTGCAGGAGGCATCGATCCGGGCATTCCACGAGTTCCCGCGCGGCCGCGGGCGCGAGGTCGATTTCCGGCAGTCGATGCTGGCGGTGCTGGTCTCGACGCACCTGCAGCGCCAGCGTCGTTTGGGCCACGACCCGCTAGCCGCGGCGAGCGCGCCGCGTGAGGAGGCCCTGAGCGCCAGGACCGATCTGCAGGTCAAGCCGTTCCCGGATCCGGGTACGGCCGGTTATCGACTGCTGCGCGACTGGATGAACCGGGTCTGGTCGGACCTGGACGAGGGGGACCGGCTGATCCTCTGGCTGGCCGATGTGGAGAGGCTCAGGCACCGGCGCGTGGCGGAGATGATCGGGATCGGGGAAGAGCAAGTTCGCAGCCGCCACTATAGGGCGCGGCTCATCTTGAGCCAGGAAGCGGTCCGCGAGATAGCCGGGCTGACATGCGGAGAACTGCGAGGGGTGCGGCAAGTTCTTGGAATACGATCGGCGCGTGGCTCGACTGATCCGCGACGCCGTGCCCCGTGTCCGTGCCCCTCGTGAGCTGAGAGAGCGACTCTACACGGCGTTGGCGCGCGAGCGCGCCGGGTCGCTGCCACAGCGCCGGGCCGGCCGCCCGGCGAGCAGGGTGGTGGCGGTCGCCGCCCTGCTGCTGGCCGGTGCGGCGGTGACCGCCACGAGCCACTGGCTGCTGTCCCGCGGCCAGGCGGCGCCTTCTGCGACAGCGTTCGCCGAGGACTATCTGCGCCGCGTCGTCGAGCAAGTAGAGCTGAAGACCTCCGACCGGGAGGAGATAGCCGAATTCTTCGCTCGCGAGCTGGGCGTATCGATGCCGCCGCCGGCGCTGCCCGGTTTCCGCGTGCGGCGAGCGATGATATGCCTGATGAACGGCCGTCGCGGTGGCGTGGTGGAGTACGAGGCCAGGGGCCGTAACCTCTCGTACTACGTGCTACCGATGGATGAAGGGGTGACCGTCCACAACGCCTACTTCGACGTGAAAAGAATCGACAACGAGAGCGGATTTGTGCCGGCCCTGGCGAGCGAGCGGGGTCTCGGCGTAGCCACGTGGTTGGATGGGGAGCACCAGCACGCCCTGGTCGGCAACCTGCCCGCCCGTGAGCTCAGGCGACTCGCTCCTCTTTTTTCGGCGTCCATATCGAATCTCTAGCCTGACCGGCTGTCCGTTTGCTAGTTTACCGCCGCGAACCTCGGACTTCGGCGTCCAGATAGCGGAGGGAAGACTTGGGCAGTCGGTCGGGTCTCATCACTTCATTACAAATCTGTCCCGGCCACGGGGTCCCCATGCGCGGCGTGGATCGGGCGGTTTTTGTCCCGGACCTCGGCCTCGAGGGCTGCTCCCACGCTACGCCCAAGAGCCGGCGCCAGGTACTGCTGCTCGAGCAGGAGACCCTGGAGGAGTTCGGGCTCGAGCCGGGCGTGGTGAAGGAGAACATCACCACTCGGGGCATCGACCTGACTTCGCTTCCCGTAGATACCCGGCTGCGTCTCGGTGATCGGGTCGAGCTCTGGATCACCGGCCCCTGTCATCCCTGCGCGTTGATGGATGAGATCCGGGATGGTCTGCAGGAGGAGATCCGCGGGCGGCGCGGAGTGCTTGCATGGGTGAAGACCGGCGGCTCGGTGAAGGTGGGCGAAGGAATAGAGGTGATATTGTAGTGAACATCGAGCATCGAGCATCGAACGTCGAACGTCGAGAATTCTGCCCGACCTCAAACGTCGGACGTCAAACGTGCGATGTCCGATGTTCAGGCATCCAAGGCGCGAAGCGCCGCTGCTCTCGGCGTTCGATGCTCGATGCTCGATGCTCGATGTTCATAGGTGGCCTGTCCCATGAACGGGAGAACTCATGAAACCGCGACGAACGAGCGCATTTCTGCTGACCATCTTAGCCGGATTCGGCAGCGACCGCGCCCTCGCCCAGTCCGACGCCATCGGATCCGTGAGAGCCTACCACTGGGAGAACCAGGCGGCGATCGTCGAAGAGCTGGTGGGATTCCTCTCGCTCCCCAACGTGGCGGCGAACGTGCCGGACATGCGGACAAACGCCCAGGCGCTCCTAGCGATGATGGAGCGGCGCGGGATCGGCGCGCAGATCCTGGAGACCGATGGTCCGCCGTACGTGTTCGGCACGCTTCCGGTGCCGGGCGCTACCCGGACGGTTCTCTTCTACGCGCACTTCGACGGACAGCCGGTCGATCCGAGTCGCTGGGTCGGGCATCACCCGTTCGAGCCGGCGTTGCGCGAGGGATCGCTGGCGCGGGGCGCTGAGTTGATCGAGTGGCCGGCGGACGGCCGATACGACCCGGACTGGCGCATCTATGCCCGCTCCGCGTCGGACGACAAGTCGCCGATCGTCGCGTTGTTGGTGGCGCTGGACGCGCTGCGATCGGCTGGCCTGGAGCCGAAGGCGAACCTAAAATTCCTCTTCGAGCCGGACGAGGAGATGGGCTCTCCCAACCTACCCGAGCTAATAGAGGAGCATGGTGAACTTCTCTCGGCCGACCTGGTCGTGGCGGCCGACGGCCCCACCGATCCGTCCGGCTGGCCGACGCTTTCGTTTGGGGCTCGAGGGATAGTCAGCGCGGAGATCACGGTGTACGGCCCGCAGCGGCCGCTGCACAGCGGACATTACGGGAACTTCGCGCCGAATCCGGCGATGGCGCTGGCCCAGCTGCTCGCCGGGATGAAGGACCCGGAGACGGGGCGTGTCCGGATCGAAGGGTTCTATGATGATGTGGTGCCGTTGAGCGAATACGAGCTCGCGGCGATCGCCGAAGCGCCCAATGATGACAGGCGGCGGATGGAGGAGTTCGGCTTCAACACGACGGATATGGACGGACAGCGGCTGCTGGTGATCAACCAGCCGTCACTCAACGTGCGCGGACTGAGGAGCGGCTGGGTGGGCGCCCAGGCGCGTACGATCGTCCCCGACCTGGCGATCGCCAACATCGACATGCGCCTGGTGAAGAATGTGGACCCGGCCGAGCAGTTGGCGCGACTGGTGGCTCACCTGGAGAAGCAGGGTTACCACGTGGTTGAAGATGAGCCGACCCTCGAGACCCGGATGAGCCATGACAGGGTGGCCCGAGTCGTGCCCTCGGATGGCTATCCCGCGTTCAGGACGACGATGGATCTGCCCGTGTCGCGAGCCCTGATCGAGGCGGTGGAGAGCAATATGGGCCAGACGGCGGTGAAGCTGCCGACGTCCGGCGGTAGCGTTCCGCTCTACGTGTTCACCGACGTTCTCGGGGTCCCCACGATCGGCGTCCCGATCGTGAACCACGACAACAACCAGCACAGCCCGAACGAGAATCTGCGGATCGGCAATCTGTGGGCGGGTATCGAGATTCTCGCCTCGGCGATGCTGATCGAATAAGCGGCCGGAGGACCGATCTATGGCGGACCTGGACCTGATACACGGACTTTTGACGCCCGCCGATACCAGAATCCTGCTCCTGGTATTGGACGGTCTGGGCGGCCTGGCGGTGGAGCCGGGTGGACCCACGGAACTGGAAGCGGCCGACACCCCCAACCTCGACCGCCTGGTCGCGGAGGGGATCGCCGGGCTGCACCAACCGGTGGGTCCGGGGATCACTCCGGGGAGCGGGCCCGGGCACATCGGGCTGTTCGGCTACGACGCCGTGCGCTACCAGATCGGACGTGGCGTGCTGGAGGGTCTCGGCATCGGATTCGATCTGCAGCCCGACGACCTGGCCGCGCGGGGTAACTTCTGCACGATCGATGGGGAAGGGAACATCACCGATCGGCGCGCCGGTCGGATTTCGACGGAGCGTTGTCGCGAGCTGTGCGCCGAGCTGCAGAAGATAGAGGTACCCGGCGTGCAGGTGTTCGTCGAGCCGGTGCGCGAGCATCGCTTCCTGCTCGTGTTGCGCGGAGCCGGATTGGTCGAAGGAGTGGCGGACACCGATCCCGGCCACGTGGGCGTGCCGCCTCTCGACGTCGTTGCCGATAAACCGGTGGCGGATGGGACGGCCGCGGCGCTGCGTAGCTTTGTAACCGAGGCGAAAGAGCGACTGGCGGGACACGAGCCCGCCAACATGGCCGTTCTGAGAGGGTTCGCCCGGTTACCCGACTGGCCGCTGTTTCCGGACGTCTTTGGCCTGCGGTCGGTCGCGGTTGCACAGTACCCGATGTACAGGGGCGTGGCGAAGCTCGTGGGCATGGACTCGGTCGAAGTTGGGCCCTCCAAGAAAGATCTGTTCTCGGAGCTGGCGCGAGTCTGGCCCGACCACGACTTCGCCTTCGTTCATGTGAAGGACACCGACAAGACGGGCGAGGACGGCGACTTCGACGGCAAGGTCGCCGCCATCGAGGAGATCGATCGCCATATCCCGCAGGTCGTCGACTTGCAGCCGGACGTCGTCATCGTCACCGGCGACCACTCGACGCCGGCCGCCCTGCGCAGCCACAGCTGGCACCCCGTGCCCTTCCTGCTCCGCTCACCGACCGCTCGGCGCGATGGCGTAGACACATTCGGGGAGAAGTGGTGTCTGGGCGGTGGCGGCGGTATCTGCAGGTCCGAGGACCTGATGCCGCTGGCACTCGCCCACGCCGGCAGACTTGCTAAGTTCGGGGCTTGAGGAGGGGGATGCATGGACTGGGAGACGATCACTTTTGACTGCTACGGCACGCTGGTCGATTGGGAGACCGGCATCTTCGAAGCCTTCAGGGACGCTGCCGCCATTGACGCGATCATCCTCGGTCGCGCAGAGGTTCTTGCCGCGTACCACGACATCGAGGCCGAGGTGGAGGAGGAAGAGTACAGGCCGTATCGCGAGGTCCTGGGCGAGGTTGCCTTGCGTGTAGCGGAGCGCCTCGGCTGGAAACTGGCTCCCGAGCGGGCCGGCTTCCTGGCGGCGTCGCTGCCCGACTGGCCTGTCTTCGACGACACGCGCGCGGCCCTCGAGCGCCTCAAGAGACGCTTCCGGATTGCCATCCTTTCCAACGTCGATGACGACCTGCTACAGGCGACCATCGAGCGAATCGCCGTCGATTTCGATTGGACCGTCACCGCTCAACAGACGCGGAGCTACAAGCCGGCCCCCACCCACTTCCTCGAAGCGATCGATCGCGTTGGCGGCGACCGCCAGCGCCTGCTCCACGCAGCCTGCAGTTACTATCACGATATCCGACCGGCCAAGGAGCTGGGCCTGAAGACGGTCTGGGTCAACCGTGCCGTTGAACCGCTGGACGGTAGACCGCGCCCCGGACACGAAGTGAGAGACCTATTGGAACTGGCGGATTGGCTTGGCGTCGAGTGATCGTGGTTGTGGTAACCGGTAACCGGTAACCGGTAATCGGTAACCGGTACTCATTCGTCGGCCAACCACTGGTGTTAGTTTCTTTCAGTTACCGGTTACCGATTACCGGTTACCGGTCACCTTTCGTCAAATGCATTAACCTGAGAAGAGGAGACTATGGCCGGACCGAATGAAGTGCAGCGCGTGGTAATCCTCGGTGCTGCCGGACGCGACTTCCACGACTTCAACACTTTCTTTCGGGGTAATCCCGACTACGAGGTGGTCGCATTCACGGCGACCCAAATACCGAACATCAGCGGGCGGGTCTACCCGGCGGAAATCGCCGGCCCCGATTATCCCGAAGGTATACCGATTCTCCCGGAGTCCGAGCTCGAATCGATCATCGAGCGTGAGAACATTGACTTCAGCACCTTCTCGTACTCCGACGTGTCTCACGACTACGTGATGCACCTCGGCAGCCGGGCCCTGGCGGCCGGCGCCGGCTTCATGCTGCTTGGGCCGCGCCAGACGATGCTCGAATCGCGCCGCCCCGTGATCAGCGTTTGCGCCGTTCGCACGGGCGCCGGTAAGAGCCAGACGACGCGCTACGTCATCGAGCGGCTGCGCGAGTTCGGTCGCAAGCCGGTCGCCGTTCGGCACCCGATGCCGTACGGCGACCTCGCCAAGCAGCGGGTTCAGCGCTTCGAGGTCTTCGAGGATCTCGATAGCCACGACGTGACGATCGAAGAGCGGGAAGAGTACGAGCCTCACCTGCGAAGTGACACGATCGTGTACGCTGGGGTCGACTACGAGGAAATTCTTCGCCAGGCGGAGGGGGACGGCGACGTCGTTCTCTGGGACGGTGGCAACAACGATATGGCATTCTACAAGTCGGATCTATACATCGTCGTCGCGGACCCGCACCGGCCCGGCCACGAGCTCTCCTACCACCCCGGCGAAGCCAACCTGCGGATGGCTGATGCCGTAATCATCAACAAAGTCGACTCGGCGCGGCCGGAGGACATCGAGACGGTGCGCCGCAACATCGCCGCAGCGAACCCGAACGCACACGTGTTTCTCGGGCGCTCGCCTCTCTCGGTCGACCGGCCCGACATGTTGAAGGGCAAGCGAGTCCTCGCCGTCGAAGACGGGCCAAGCCTGACACACGGCGGGCTCGCCCTCGGTGCCGCGAGTCTTGCCGCCATGGAGCACGGCGCCGCCGAGCTGGTCGACCCACGCCCGTTCGCCGTCGGCTCGATCATCGACACCTTCGAGAAGTACTCCAGCACCGGTCCCGTGCTGCCCGCCATGGGCTACGGCGAGGAGCAGGTCGAGGAGTTGAACGAGACGATCCGCAATTCGGACGCCGATGTCGTCGTGATCGGTACCCCCATCGATTTGCTCGAG
>JBDHAL010000200.1:0-8242 GCA_039588075.1 Gemmatimonadota bacterium
GCCTCCAGTTTCGGGACGTCAAAGTCGCTATTGAACAGTTCTGAGCAGAGCTTCTGGAGAGCCTCTCCCGACTCCTCCAGAGTTAGCTTGGACGAGTATACATCGACGAACAATAGATCTCGCCGCGCCTCAAATGTCTTAACCTCCGAGTGTCGGACCGCCGACACGTGATCAAGGCGTTCTTGAAGTAGGGGGCGAGCCTTAGAATATTCTCGCATGTGCCAATGGAGCCTTCCCAACCGACCAACTAGATCGATCCGCAATGCGTATTCGGTAGTGTGCTCTATCGCGATGTTGAGAAGGTCGGCAGCCTCATCGAGCGCGAATACCTGTTCGGCAGCCTGGGCACCCTGAAGGGCGAAGCGACGGGCCTCTGCCTTGTTGCCGGCGGCTGAATAATGTTGGGCGATCTCCGCAGGGCTTCCGCGGTTTTCAATGAGCGCCTCAGCAGCCCTGATATGAAGTGATCTGTGCAGCGCTTCGGGCACCTGCTGGGCCGCGATCTCGCGGATGAGGTCGTGACGGAAGGACACGTTGCGGGTGGCGGTTTCGAGGATCCCGGAGCGGGTGAGCTCGCGGAGGGCGCTATCGACTTCGAGCGGTGGCAGGCCGGCGGCGGCGACGAGGACGTCGTAGTTGACGCGGGAGCCGAGGAAGGCGGCTTGCTGCATGAGGGAGGCGGCGCGGTCGCTGAGCGCGGCGAAGCGTCGATCGAAGAGGGATCGGATGCTGCCGGGCACGGGCGGGGGTGCCTGGCTCTCCGACTCTTCGCCCTCGGCGACGCTGCGTGCGAGCTCGATGGCGAAGAAAGGGTTGCCCCCGCTCATGTTCTCGAGCGTGTGGAGGGCGGTGACGTCACGGTCTTTGCCCATGACGAGGGCCAGCAGGTCGGAGCTTTCGGAGCGATCGAGCCGATCCACGCGGACCGTGAGCACCCGTGGATTGGCGTTCGAAAGCAGTTCCGCGCTTGCGGTCGTCTCGCGCGCCGCGAGTTCTTCGGGCCGGTGGGCGGTGAGGAGGTACAACCCGTTGGTGACGCGGCGGTGGAGGTAGTGAAGGAGAGCCAGGGACGAGTCGTCGGCCCAGTGCATATCATCGATGAACAGAATGACGGGACAGGCCTCGCAGGCCGAGCGTAGCGCCTGGGCAATCCCCTCGTAGAGCCGGCGGCGACCGCCCTCGGCGTCGAGCTGTGCCGGCTGCGGCAGCTCGCCGAACATCTGGCGGGTTTCCGGTACGATGCGGGCGAGCTCGGCGAGCCAGAGTGGATTGACGTCATCGAGGTCGAGGGATGCGATGCCACCGCGAAGCGCTTCGGCCACGGGGCCGTAGGGCAGCGACAACTCCGCTTCGTAACAGCGTCCACGGAGCACGGCGACGTCGTTGAGCTCGAGGCTGTTGATAAATTCGTGGGCGAGGCGTGTCTTGCCGATGCCGGCGGCGCCGACGAGCGCGACAGTCCGAGATTCGCCGGTGACGAGGCGATCCCATTCTTCGGCCAACAGGGCGAGTTGACGCCTTCGTCCTATGAAGGGAGGGTCGCGGAAAACCGGTTGTTCGCTTTCTCTCAACAGCCGGCGGCCGTTCCAGCTACCGCGAACCGGGCGCTCACGGATCCGAGCGGCCAGCGCCTCGGTCTCCCTGGATGGCTTCGACTCGAGCTCGCCGTTGAGTATCCGCTTGAGACCGTCGTAGCACTCGAGGGCTGCGGCCCGATCGTCCATCATCCATAGAGCTCTCATGAGCTCGGCATATGCGGTCTCATCGAAGGCGTCGAGCTGAACGAGCCGCTCGCTGAGCCGGCACACGTCCGGCCACTCGCAACGGTCACGTGCCGACTTGATCGACTGGCGCAGGGCTTCCCGAGCGAGCGCCGACACGCGAGCCCGCTCGCGTGAAGCCCACTGCTCGTAGGCGTGGGCGCCGCGGAGCCAGAACCCCTCGAGAAAGTCGCCGCGATAGAGGCTCGCCGCGGCGGCGGCGTCTCCAGTCTGCAGCAGGCGCTCCAGCTCGTGGACATCAACCTTGAGCCTGGACGGCTCCAGTTCCAGATCCTCGCCTTCGATGCGGACGGCGCCGTTGAGCAACCGGCGAACGGCGTAGAGCGCCTGAGATAGCGAGTGGCGTGCTTTGGAATCGTCGCTGTCGCTCCAGAGCAACCCGGCCAAACGCTCGCGGCGGTGCGCTCGGTCGGCGTTGAGCGCAAGGTAGATGAGCAGCGCGAGGTGCTTGCGGGAGCGGAAGTGCATCAGTTCGCCGGTCGGACTGCGGAGTGCGGCTTCTCCCAGACAGCGTAGCTCGAACATAGCGGGTACCTCTGGCATGGATCGGAACGCCGGGCTTTCAGCCTACGAGCACAATCGAAGGGGTGCACGTCATCACAACGTCATCTTGACGTGGTCGCGCGCTCTGTGGCCGGTGATCGAGTGCCGGGTCAGGGTGCGGGCGGGGGCGTACCCGGAACTCATATTGGGAATGAGATCATAGTGCGGTAGGCCGGTTTGAGGCGCAAGCCGGCCCGAAAGAGCCCCGAAGAGCCGACCTTGTCTCAGCGCGCCCCCTGCCATTATCTTTGCCCAGACCTCTCTCAGGAGCCGGTCGCTGTTTGGCGGCCGGGGGAACGAGCCTGCGGAGAGGTCTAATGGCATCTCGGCCGATTATAAGTACGTCACCCGCTTGGCCTTACGGGGCTCGGTGTGTAATTGGGCAGCGTCGATGATCAGGCCGGGACTTCCCACCGGCCTCAATCTCGATCCCGGCACCTACGCCGTCGGGATCCGCGTTCTCGTCATCGAGGTGAGCGGCTTCAGCGCCAGCCTGCTAGCGGAGACAGCAGGGCCCGGCGGGCTCGAGATTGATTTAGTGCGGGACGCGCGCGAGGCGGTGGTCAAAGTTCAGAACCAGTTCTACGAAGTCATCGTCATCGAGTTGCCGCCGCTGCACCTGACCTCTGTAGAGTTATTCCGCGACCTGGTTGCTTACGACCTGGAGCAGGCGATGCGGATAGTGTTCCTGACGAAGGACCTTGGCGATCCGGCGACCCGGAAGTTCCTCACCGAAGCGGGGCGACCTTTCCTCACGCAGCCGGTCGATCCACTGGAGCTCTACGACCTGGTGCTGCGTGTGGGTCTTCCAGAAGAGGACGCTGAATAAAGGCGGACGGGAAGATCACCGCCACCTCTTCTCACTGCAGGTTTAGCTTCCAAAGCACGGCCTTGTTGGTCGCACCGGCGATATCGCCCTGGCCCACGACCCATCCGTGGTTGTTGATTGCGAAGGCCGTGGTATTGTCGAGGGCCAGCCCGATATCGACCGGCGTCCCGTCGGCCAACCACACGATGGCCCGATTCTGTTCGTTCTCCGTCGTGATCCAGCCGGCGACCTGGCCGAGGTCGTTGATATCGCGAACGCTGCTTTCGACTCCGCCCGGATGATCCAGGATAACGGGCGACCCGGATGACTGGGTCCAGACGAAACCCCGACCCACGCCGGACGCGAGCGGTGCGTCGCCGGCGACCTGGCCCAGTTCGTTGATGGCCCAGGCGGCACTCGACTCGCCACCCAGGGTGCCAATGTCGATGATCGCGCCGAGGGGCGTCCTGAAAAAAGCGACACCGTCGAGCATGCCGACGATCGCCGCCGATTCGTTGATGCTGCTGGCTTGATCCAAGCTGTTGCTCATGCTACCAAGGTCGACCATGCCGCCGCCGGCCGTCCACATGAACGCGTGCCACCCATCGTCAACCGTCCAGCTCTCGCCGACGACCACGCCGGCGTCGTTGATGCCGTAGGCCGCGCTGTCGTAGCCGCCCAGCGTACCCAGTTCGACCATGCCGGAGTCGGGCGTCCAGAGAAACGCCCGGCGCTGATTCGAGTCGTTCGTGCTGTGCCCGACTACGTGTCCGGATTCGTTGATCGCGTACGCCTCCGACCGGCCACCGCCGAGGCTGCCCAGGCTGGTTATTCCGGCTTCCTCGGACCAGACGAAGGCCGCGCGCCGGCCGAATATCGAGGTCCAGCCGGCGACCTGTCCCTGGTTGTTCAGATCCATGGCGACGCCCTCGGTGAAGTTGGGCGGCCCAATAAGAACGATGTCCCCAACGACGCCGCTGGCGACCTCGATCGTCGACACTCCGACGACGTTGCCGTAAACCGCGACGATTTGTGCGGTCCCGTTGGCCACTGCTAGCACCAGGCCGTCGTCGTTGACAACCGCGACATCCGGGTCGACCGAGCCCCAGATAGGCTGTTCAGGGATGACGTTCCCTTCGCTGTCTCTGATTGTTGCGGTCAGCTGAAGTTTCTCTTGCAACGAGAGCGTAACCGACACCGGCTCCACCGTCACGATGATGCTGCCGACCGTCACGGAGATGGGTAACTCCCCGACGAGGGGGATCAAAACGATCGAGACCGTCGGGTTCGTACCCTCGACTACGTCCATGGTTTGCGTGCCGCGGTGGGTCTCGATCCCGGCCCTGTCGAAAGCGCGGACCGTGATCGCCCGACTCGAACCGGTTGGAACGGCTATCGTTCCAAAGCCCTGCCCGTTAGACACGGGAATGCTCTTTACGACGGGGGTAGGGATGCCGGGTGCGGCAAACCTCGACCACGAGCTCGACGATGTCGGTTCGCTCGAGGTTCACCGAGATCGACAGGTTGGCCAGACCGGGGTCCGTCTGTTCGGTGAGCGCGTCCTGGTCGGTGCAGGCTGCCGCGAGCGGCGCCAGCGCGACCAGGAACAGCGCCAGCCGTCGGAGTCGTGAAACGAACATCGCGCCTCCTTGACGCTGAGCTGATTCCGGTCGCTGCTGTGGCGCTGTCTCCCGGCACAGGCGCCGACACAGCGAGGTATGTCAGTTTGGGCCGGCTCCTATAGTCGGTCCGACGAGGGCGGAGCGCAAGCGGCGGCCGCCGGTGGTTGTTAGACCGTCGGTTATGGCTAGTTTTAGGCCCGTTCCAACAACCTGTAATCGGCTATGAGGACGAGAACTAAGGGGTACGTGACGCAGTATCGATTTGCGCTTTGCGCGGTTTTCCTGGTTGCCGTGGCGGCGGCCGGGTGCGGCGAACCGAGCACCGGCGACTACACGCCGAGGCCACCGGGTGAGCTGACGTATCGTAAGGACATCGCCCCCGTCATCCGGGAACAGTGCGCGGCGTGTCACCACGCGGGAGAGTCGGCGCCGCTGGAGCTGGTCACTTATGGCGATGTGAAAGACCAGGCCGCGCAGGTAGTCTCGGCCGTCGAGGACGGAAGCATGCCGCCGTGGCTGCCGGAGCGCGGTTACGGTGAGTTCTCCGGCGCTCGCGGTTTGAGCGCCGACGAGATCGGGATGATCAAGCAGTGGGCGGACGAGGGCGCCAGCGAGGGCGAAGGAGCGGACCTGCCGCCGCTTCCCGAACGGTCGACGACGTGGACGCTGGGTGAGCCGGACCTGGTGGTCGAAGTGCCCGACGTCTACTCGATAACTCCGGAAACCGGCGCGGTCTACCGCAACCTCGCGGTCCGGATTCCGTTGGAGACCGGTCGCTGGGTGCGGGCCGTGGAGCTTCGCCCCACGAATAGGGAAGTCGCGAGCCACGCGGTTGCGATGATGGATCGAATGAGTTCCCGGCGCGGCGCGGGCCGCGAACGCGATTTCGATGGGATGGCCGCGCTGAGCGAAGCGTACAGCCCGGACGGTCTGTTCATCGGCTGGACGCCCGGTAGGCCGCGCTTCCCGGAGTACGAAGACGCGTCCTGGTGGTTGGCGCCGGGGAGCGACCTCGTACTCCAACTGCACCTGCAATCTTCGGATGAGCCGGAAGCGGCCGGCGCGGCCGTCGGCTTCTACTTCGCGGACGAGCGACCGGCTCGCGTGCCGGTCCTGCTGCGGTTGGGCGCATCGACGATCGACATCCCGGCCGGCGTAGCGGACTATACGATCCGCGACTCTTATGTCCTGCCGGTGGCTGTGGAAGCGCTCAGCATCTACGCGCACGCCCACTACCTGGCCCGGCGGGTACGCGCTTGGGCCGTTCTCCCCAACGACTCGATCCGCTGGCTGCTGCGCATCGATGAGTGGGATTTCAACTGGCAGGACGAGTATCGTTACGCCGAACCGGTAACACTGCCGCAGGGCACGACGCTCCAGATCGAGTTCGTCTATGACAACTCGGCGGACAATCCGAACAATCCCAACGATCCTCCCGCGCCAGTGGGGTATGGCCCCGATCTCGCCGCTGAGATGGGTGACCTGTGGATCCAGGTATTACCGCTGGACCGCTCCGACCGGACCTCTCTGAGGCGCGACTTCGCGGCGAAGGATTCGCGCCTTCAAGTCGCCCGCTACGAGCGGGAGTTCCAGTACCGGCGCGCTCTCCAGATCGATGACGATTTCGCCGAGGCCCGTTACAGCCTCGCCCAGATTCTGGAGGCGACGGGCGAAACGCAGGCCGCGATCTTTCAGTACCGACGGGTACTCGAGGACAGGCCCAACTGGGCCGACGTATGGACGAGCCTGGGCAACGCGTTGAGGGCTGAAGGCGATACCGACGAGGCGATAGAGCATTACGAGAGAGCTCTAGAGGTCGAGCCCACCAACACAGGGGCGTTGTACAGCCTGGGCTCGACTTTGCGGGGTCGCGGCCGCATCCAGGAAGCCCTACGCCTATTCGGTGAAGCGGTCCGCGCCGACGCCGAGTTCGCCGAGGCTCATTACAGCCTCGCCAACGTTCTGCAGTCGCAACGTCAGACAGAGGCGGCGATCGCCGAATACCGGGAGGCGCTCGAGATAGACCCGGACTTCACGGCCGCGCACGTGAACCTCGGCAACAGCCTGCGCTCGCAAGGCGAGTTGGGCGAGGCGATCACGCACTACTACCAGGCGGTAGCGTCGAGCCCTGCGGACGCCATGGCCCGGTACATGCTTGGCTACACGCTAACGGTGGTGGGCGAGGATGCGGAGGCCATCCTGCATTTGAGTGAAGCCATGCGACTCCAGCCGGACTGGCCGATGCCGACCACCGCGCTGGCATGGACGCTGGCGACTTCTACGGACGACCGCGTTCACAAGCCCGCCCAGGCGCGAGAGCTCGCCGAGCGCGCTGTAATGCTCACCGAATACGCGCACCCGCTTCCTCTCGATGCGCTGGCAGCGGCCAACGCGGCGATTGGTAACTTTGGGCGTGCCGTAGAGCTCGCGGAGAGCGCGGTTGACGTCGCTACGCGGAGCGGGCAGATCCAGTTGGCGGCGGAGATCCGCACGCGCCTGGAGCTCTACAGACAAGGTCAGCACTACTTGAGGGAGAAGCAGCAGTGAGAAATAGAGCCAGCGGGTTCCTCGCTCTCGTGTTGTCTCTCTGCGGCACCGGGAATCTGGTGGCGCAAAACCCGCCACAGGAATCGTTGGGTCTGCTCGTCGAGGTGCGCCAGCACGTCGAACGCCTCCGGTCAGACGAGGTTTGGCCCGGGTTCGAGCCCGAGACGATTCCCGTGCTCTACGTGCTCCCCAACCAGGGCACGCTGCTGATGGGCTGGCCGGAAGCGTTGCCGGACGGCTTCGCCGCCGTCGAGGGTGTGCCCGGTGCGGGTTGGAGCGAAGCGGCGGAGCGCGGTGCTGCGAGCACGGGCACGAACCTGGGGGGTCGCGGTGCCGCCCAGATCGTCGTGGGCGAGCTTCGGCTTGCCGCTCTCGTCGGCATTACGGTTCACGAGACATTCCATGTCTTCGAGACCAGCCGGCAGCGCCCGGGACTTCGTTTCGGTCAGGGCGAGAACTCTTTTCTCGTCACCCGTTACCCGATCTTCGACGTCGAGAACGAAGCGGCCTTCGCTCTGGAAGGGAGAACACTCGCGGCGACCTTGAGCGCTGCTACCGATTCGGCGGCCCGCGAGCTGGCACGCGAGTTCATCGCGGTCAGGGAAGCACGCCAGCGCCGACTGGGCGCCGAGCTGGCCGAATTCGAGCAACTCGCCGAGCTCAATGAAGGACTGGCCCAGTACGCCGGCGCCCGCGCCCTGCAAATCCTGGCCGAAGACGCGGGCGAGCAGGCGCGGGCCGATTTGCTGGCCGAGGCGGAGCGAATGCTCGGCGACCTGCAGGGGCTGATCACCGAGCGGGAGCGCTCGATTCGCTTGCGATACTACAGCACCGGAATGGCGATGGCGCTGACACTCGATCGGCTGGCCGGAGATGGTTGGAAGTATCGGTTGGTCGAAGAGAACCTGACGCTACAGGATGTGCTGGCGCAGGCCAGCGGG
>JBDHAL010000201.1:0-8325 GCA_039588075.1 Gemmatimonadota bacterium
GAACGCTCCGAGCACATCGGGAAGATCCTCATCGACCCCCGCGACTCCGATGTCGTGTACGTGGCGGCGCAGGGCCCGCTCTGGGCGCCCGGCGGCGACCGCGGTCTCTACAAGAGCGCCGACGGCGGTGCGACGTGGGACCGTGTATTGGGGATCGGCGAGAACACCGGCATCACCGACATCGCGTTCGATCCGCGCGACCCGGACATCATCTACGCCGCGTCGTATCAGCGACGTCGCCACGTGGGGGTCCTGGTCGCCGGCGGCCCGGAATCCGCCATCTACAAGTCTACCGACGCGGGCGCGACCTGGAAGAAACTGAACCGCGGCCTCCCGGGCGGCGATCTCGGTCGCATCGCTCTGGCCGTCTCACCTCAGCATCCCGATGTGGTCTACGCGTTGATCGCCGCGCAGGGGGATCGAAGCGGCTTCTATCGCTCGGCCGATCGCGGCGAGCGCTGGGTGCGCATGGGCGACTACATCGTCGTCGATCCACAGTACTACGGCGAGATCTATGCCGACCCCCATCGCTTCGATCGCGTCTACGCCATGGACGTGATCATCCACTACACCGAAGACGGCGGCCGCACGTTTCAGCGTCTCAACACGCAGTACAAGCACGTGGACAACCACTCGCTCCTCTTCGATCCCGTCGATCCCGACTACATGATGGTGGGCTCCGACGGCGGACTCTACGAGACGTGGGACCGCGGCGCGACGTGGAAGTACGTTGCGAATCTCCCGATCACTCAGTTCTACCGGGTCGGCATCGATAACGAGTCGCCCTTCTACAACCTGTACGGCGGTACGCAGGACAACTCCACCGAGGGTGGGCCATCCCGGACCTCGGGTTTTGGGATCACCAACGCCGATTGGTTCATCACGCTCGGCGGCGATGGCTTTCAGACTCGTGTCGATCCCGAGGACCCGAACATCCTTTACTCGCAGTACCAGTACGCCGGCATCGTCCGCTACGATCGAAGCAGCGGCGAGCGAATCGACATCCAGCCGCAGCCGGAGCCCGGCGAGCCGGCGCTCCGGTGGCACTGGGACTCGCCGCTCATCATCAGTCCGTTCTCGAACACGCGGCTTTACTTCGCGGCCAACCGGTTGTTCAAGAGCGAAGATCGCGGCGATACGTGGGTCCCGATCAGCCCCGACCTCAGCCGCCAGATCGATCGCAACCGGCTCGAGGTCATGGGTACCGTGTGGAGCGCCGATGCGGTATGGAAGAATGTCTTCACATCGCCGTTCGGTACCATCGTCTCACTGGACGAGTCGCCGCTGCAGGAGGGGCTCATCTACGTGGGCACCGATGACGGCCTGATCCAGGTCTCAGAGGACGGCGGCGCCAGTTGGCGGGCGACGGATGAGTTTCCGGGCGTACCCGACCTGACGTACGTAGCGGACGTTCTGGCCTCGCGCCACGACGCCAACACGGTCTACGCGGTCTTCAACAATCACAAGGCCGGCGACTTTAGGCCCTATGTGTTGAAGAGCACCGATCGGGGCAGGAATTGGAGATCGGTCACCGGCGACTTACCCGACCGACACATCACCTGGTCGATCGTGGAAGATCACGAGAACGCGGATCTGCTCTTCGTGGCGACCGAGTTCGGTCTCTTCTTTACCGTCGACGGCGGCCGCAAGTGGATAGAGCTGAAAGGCGGCGTTCCGACGATCGCGTTCCGCGACCTGGAGATCCAGCGACGCGAGAACGATCTCGTCGGCGCATCCTTCGGCCGCGGCTTCTTCATCTTCGACGACTACACGCCGCTTCGTCACGTGAGCGAAGACGTGCTGGCGCGGGAAGCGGTTCTGTTTCCCGTCAAGGATGCGTGGATGTACATCCAGGCGGGCCCGCTGGGCTACTCGGCGCGTGGATCGCAGGGAGCGGCGTACTACACGGCACCCAACCCGCCGTTCGGCGCCGTGTTCACTTACTATCTACGCGACGGGCTGAAGTCGCTCGAGCGACAGCGCCAGGATCGCGAGCGTCAGCGGCAACGCGATGGACAGCCCGTCTACTACCCAACCTGGGATGAACTCCAGGCGGAGGACCGCGAAGACGATCCGGCGATCGTTCTCACGGTCACCGACGAGGCCGGCAACGTGGTGCGTCGCATCGAGGCGCCCGCGTCGGCGGGGATGCATCGCGTCGCTTGGGACCTGCGATACCCGGCCTTCACGCCGGCCCGACCCGGCCGCCGGTCGTCCGGGCCGATGGCCGTTCCGGGGACCTACACGGTGCGCGCGGCCAAGCTGGTGGACGGGCTATTCACTTTGCTCGGTGAGTCGCAGAGTTTCGAGGCCCGGCCCCTCGGATTGGCAACGCTCGCCGCGTCGGACAAAGCGGCCGTGCTCGCCTTTCAGGAGAAGGTCGGCCGGCTCCAGCGAGCCGTCGTCGGCGCCAACCGGGTCGTCGAAGAGACGCTCGAGCAACTGCGGTACGCCAAGCAGGCGCTGATCGACGCGCCGCGCGCCGACGCCGCGCTCTTCCAAGAGGTACGTGCGCTGGAGGAGCGGTTGCTCGACATCGAGGAAGCGCTCACCGGCGACGAGACCGTATCGAGTCGCGCCGAGTACACGCCACCATCGATCACGGCTCGGGTTCAGCGGGCGGTCGGCGGCTTCTGGAGCAGCTCGCCGCCCACGGCGACGCACCGGCGCAGCTACGAGATCGCCGGCCAGGAATTCGGGCCCGTGCTGGAGGATCTCCGCCTTCTGGTCGAAGTGGACATGGCGGCATTGAGCGAGAGGCTGGAGGCGATCGGGGCGCCCTGGACGCCGGGGCGCGGAGTGCCGGCTTGGACGCCCGAGTCTCCTTGATCGGCCCTAGGACTTGGGCTTGCACTTGTGTAAGTTAGCCCAATCGTAGTTGCCCCAACCGTCGAGAAACCGCGGCCCGGCAGGCCAGGCCATCGGTGAGGGTGACGTGCACGGTTCGAGCACCGGGACAATTTTCGACATCAAGAAGTTCGCCATCCACGATGGGCCCGGCGTTCGCACCACCGTGTTCTTCAAGGGCTGTCCCCTCAGCTGCTGGCTCTGCCATAATCCCGAGAGCCAGGACTTCGCGCCCGAGCTGCTGCTTCGCGACGGTCGCTGCGACCTGTGTGGCGACTGCGCAGGCGCCTGCAAGCCCGGCGCGATCTCGCTCAACCAGAAGACAATCCACATCGATCGTTCTCGCTGCGACCTGTGCGGAGCGTGTGCCGATGTCTGCGTAGCGGAGGCGATAGAGGTCGCCGGCAGGGAAGTGACGGTCGCCGAGGTGATGCAGGAGATCGAGAAGGACACCGTCTATTACGACGAGTCGGACGGCGGCGTGACGATGTCCGGCGGCGAACCGCTCTCGCAGGCCGAGTTCCTGGTCGACTTGCTGAGAGCCTGCAGGGACCGGGGCATCAGCACGGCGCTGGACACTTGCGGATACGTATCCCCCGACGTCTTCCAGGGTGTGGCGGAGCACGTCGATCTATTTCTCTTCGATCTCAAGCTCATCGACGATGACCGGCACCGGGAATTCACCGGTTTTTCCAACGAGTCGATTCACGAGAACCTGCGCTGGCTGGCCGAGCGCGACGGCCGAGCGGTAGTCCGACTCCCGATGCTTCCGGGAATCAACGATGACGAAGACAACGTCGGCACGCTGGGCTCGTTCCTGGCATCGCTGGCGGCGCGCTATCCCGTGGACGTATTGCCCTATCACAAGGCCGGCGTCGCCAAGTACGAGCGGCTCGACCGTGACTACCGGTTACCCGAGCTGGATACTCCTTCGGAGGAGCGCATCGGGAAAGTCGTCCGGCAACTGAGAGAGTACGAACTTCACGTCACCGTAAGGGGCGAGCGGGTATGAGTCTAAGCGAGAGAGTGCAGCGGCTGCGACAGTGCAGCCTCGATGCCCGGCCGTCGGTCTCCTCCGAGCGGGCCGAGTTGATCACCGATTTCTACCAACAGGAAGTGGGGACACTCTCGGCGCCCGTGCGGCGAGCGCGCGCCTTCAAGCACCTGCTGGAGAACAAGGCGATTTGCATCCTCGACGGCGAGCTCATCGTCGGCGAACGCGGGCCCGCTCCCAAGGCGACGCCCACGTATCCGGAAGTCTGCTGCCACAGCCTGCAGGACCTGGAGATCCTCGACTCGCGTGAGAAGGTCTGGTTCTCCGTCGATGACGAGACTCGCGCCGTTTATCGCGACCGCATGATCCCGTTCTGGAAGGGCCGTTCGCTGCGGGACCTGATCATGAACGAGATGACCGACGCCTGGAAGGACGCTTACGAGGCCGGCATCTTCACTGAGTTCATGGAGCAGCGGGCGCCGGGTCACACCGTACTCGACGGCAAGATTTACGAGCGCGGCTTCCTCGATTTCAAGCGGGACATCTGGTCGAGCCTGGACGGCCTCGATTTTCTGAACGACCCCGAGGCGTACGGCAAGCAGGAAGAGCTGAAGGCGATGGAGATCGCCGCCGACGCGCTGATCCATTTCGCCCAGCGCCACGCCGAGGCCGCACGCGGGCTGGCGGCGATCGAGGGCGACCCCGATCGGAAGCGCGAGCTGGAACGGATCGCCGAGGTGTGCGGCCACGTGCCGGCGAACGCGCCCCGCGACCTTTGGGAGGCGCTGCAATACTACTGGTTCGTCCATCTCGGGGTGATCACCGAGCTGAACACCTGGGACGCGTTCAATCCCGGGCGCCTCGACCAGCATCTCGATCCCTTCTACAAGAAGGGTCTGGACGAGGGGACGCTGACCGAAGAGGAGGCGCGGGAGCTGCTTCAGTGTTTCTGGGTCAAGTTCAACAACCAGCCGGCGCCGCCGAAGGTCGGCGTGACGGCGGAGGAGTCGAACACCTACACCGACTTCGCGCAGATCAACACCGGCGGTGTGAAACGGGACGGTTCCGACGCCGTGAACGAGCTGACCTACGTCATCCTCGACGTGATCGAGGAGATGCGGTTGGTGCAGCCCAGCTCGTCGGTGCAGCTCAGCAAGAAAAACCCCGACCGTTTCCTCAAGCGCGCCGCGAAGATCGTTCGAACCGGGTTCGGCCAGCCGTCCATCTTCAACACCGATGTCATCGTCCAGGAGTTGGTCCGCCAGGGCAAATCGGTGGAGGACGCCCGCAGCGGCGGCTCCAGCGGTTGCGTGGAGGTCGGTGCGTTCGGCAAAGAGAACTACAACCTGACGGGCTACTTCAACATGCCCAAGGTCTTCGAGATCACGCTGAACAACGGCGTCGACCCGCGGACCGGTGTGAAGATCGGGGTTGAGACCGGTAACCCCTCGCGGTTCGGCAGCTTCGAGGCGCTGATGGAGGCGTACCGCAGGCAACTCCGGCATTTTATCGATATCAAGGTACGCGGCAACAATGTCATCGAGCGGTTGTGGGCCGCGCACATCCCGACCCCATTCCTCTCGCTGCTGATCGACGACTGCATCGCTGACGGCAAGGACTACCACGACGGCGGCGCCCGCTACAACACGTCCTATATACAGGGAGTCGGACTCGGCACGATCACGGATTGCGCCACCGCTCTCAAGCATCACGTCTTCGAGGAGAAGACGCTGGCCATGGAGGAGTACCTGGCGGCGCTGCGTGACGATTTCGAGGGCCACGAGAAGTTGCGCCAGCTCATCCTCAACCGCACGCCCAGGTACGGGAACGACGATGACTACGCCGACTCGGTGATGAAAGAGTTGTTCGAGGCCTATTTCGAGACCGTCGACGGCCGCCCCAACACCCGGGGCGGTACCTATCACGTCAACCTGCTGCCCACCACCTGCCACATCTATTTCGGATCCGTGGTCGGTGCGACACCCGACGGCCGCAAGGCTTGGCAGCCGCTATCCGAGGGCGTCTCTCCCGTCCAGGGCGCCGACCGCCACGGGCCCACCGCCGTGCTGCGCTCCGTCGCCAAGATGGACCACGCTCGCACCGGCGGCACCCTGCTGAACCAGAAGTTGACGCCCGGGCTGATGGACGGGGAAGAGGGCCTGCAGAAATTCGTGCACCTGGTCCGCTCGTACTTCAAGCTGGACGGCCACCACATTCAGTTCAACGTCGTGGATGCGGACACGCTGCGGGCGGCCCAGCAGAACCCGCAGGAGCACCGCGACCTCATCGTGCGCGTGGCGGGATACAGCGATTACTTCTGCGATTTGGGTGTGGCATTGCAGGACGAGATCATCGCGAGAACGGAGCAAACGGAGTTCTAGAGCGGCGCCGTCCTCAACTGGCGGCGCGGCGGGCCAGCGATTATCTTAGGACACCCTGTCCCACCTGCTAACCACTGAACAGCAGCCGACATACAACGACAGCAGCTCCCCGCCACGCGTCGTCTCATCACGCTCCAAACCCCCCGGAGGTGTACGCTGGTCCTTGCCTCGTATCGCCGTGCAGTACCTGCATTCCTGTTCGTCGCGCTCATCACCTGGACGAGCTGCTCCGATCAGGAAGAGCCGTTCGCGCCCGAGCTGGGCTCGGGCGAAAGGCTCATCCTGACTTCTCTCGATGTCACGACATGCCCCTTGGTACCGCTGACTGGCGGCCTGCAGGCGTACGTCTGTGATCTCGGTTTCCTGGACGGCGGTGACGAATCCGAAGCCAACGACCTCAACGGCGCCGGCCAAATCGTCGGCTGGAGCAAATCGTCGGCTGGGAAGGTGGCCTTCCTTTGGGACGGCGGTCCGATGCAGGACATCGGCACGTTGGATGGTGGACTTACCGTCGCCTACGCTATCAACGGGAACGGAACGATCGCAGGCCAGAGCTACCTCTCCGGCCAGTCTCACGCGGTCATTTGGCCTAACGGATCTGGTATAACAGATCTTGGAACGGCCTCCGGTAGCTCGAGCACCGCGTTCGGCATCAACGACGACGATGAGGTCGCCGGCACCGCGCGTACTTCTTGGGATCGCGCCGTGCTTTGGACCGGTCCGTTCAACGCAACGCTGCTTCTGGACGCCGCTGCTGATTACAGCACGACGAATGACATAAGCACGGGCGGTGACGCTGTCGGTACAGTGAAGATCGGAGGAGTGAAGACCGCGGTTCGCTGGACCCCGGACGGTCTCCACCACACTCCTTTGGGCTCGCCGGGCGGCGCAAGCGAGGCCATGGCGTGGAACGCGGCGGGAATCGTGGGAACCTACAAGGACGGCAGCAATGATGACCGTCCGATAATCTGGAACGACGACGGCATGCAGGATCTCGGGACCCTTGGTGGTTCGGATGGCGAGGCGCTGGACATCAATGGCCACGGCCACGTCGTCGGCGAGAGTAAGAATAGCGGCGGCAAATTCCTCGCGACGCTTTGGGCCGGTGGCGCCGCAGTTCTGCTCGACGCACCGCCCAATCCGCCCGGCCCCGTGCACCGCAGCGCGGCTAACGGAATCAACGACAACGGCTGGGCCGTCGGCTACATCGAGTACGAAATCGGCGGCAGGTGGAAGAAACACGCCACGCTCTGGGTCGTCCAGGGTCTCGGCACGGACCCCGGCGAGCGAACGGTCGACGAGATCCTCGATGATCTGGACGACGCGGTCAACGACCTCTACCCCGATCCTCTGGACAAGGGCCAGCGCAATTCCTTGCTCAAGAAGATCAGAAGCGCGCGAAGAAAGGCCGATCAGGGCAAAAACAACTCGGCCGCCAACAAGCTCGGCGCCCTCATCAATGAGGTGAACGACCTGGTAAGCACGGGGATACTGACCCAGCCTGAGGCGCAGAAGATACTGGAGGATGCGAACGAAGCCATTGATCTGCTGACTTGATTCAGTAATCGGTAACACATCGTCGCGAGGAGACACCAGAACAAACGCGTCAGAGAGGATTCGGCGAAGACCCGCAGCATCCAGCACCGCGTCTTGGAGGGCTCGGCGAAGAGCCTGAAGCGGATATTTGGAGCGCCCCCGCCCGGTATCGGTGCCAGCCCAACCAGCGCGACATGGAGCGAAAGGCTCTTCGCTGAGCCCGACCGCCCCCGCGACATGGAGCGAAAGGCTCTTCGCCGAGCCCGACCACCCCTGGCGCTGTTACGTTACGGTAACGCCGCCCGGGCATTTCTTTCCAATGAAATCGGTAAAGATGACCGAAAAGTAGGCCACAAACCGCTTTCTGAAGCCGTCCCAAAACACGCTAACCACATACGAAACAACTACTTACGGGAAAAGCAGGTGACTGGCCTCGAACTTGCCCTCTTGTCGGTGCCTGCCGTACGCCACATCCGCTGACAATAGGTGGCGTGCCGGCGGCTTCGATTCCCGTCGAATCCCGCTGGTACGGTCTACCTATCGGAGGTGGATGTATGTTGCGCGCTC
>JBDHAL010000202.1:0-6334 GCA_039588075.1 Gemmatimonadota bacterium
TCATCAAGGCCAAATTAGTAACGGCACAAATCGGGAGCAGTGATTCGGTCTCAATGATTGATGATTGAAGTGCCCCCTTCTCAAGGCGGTGTTCGGTGTGCGGTGTTCGACATTGCCTTTTGACGGCTCTTGTCCCAGCCTACCTCCACCATCAGATTCCGCACCCGTGCAGACCCCATAACCACATTCCATAAGGCAGCATGAACGGATTGGTCCTCTCAGGCGGAGGCGCGCGGGCGGCCTACCAGGTCGGCGTGCTCTCGTACATCGCCGAAAAGGTGCCCGAGCTCAACTTCCCCATCATCGTCGGCGTCTCCGCCGGCGCCATCAACGCCGCGTTCCTCGCCGGGTATCGAGGGACGTCACGTCAGAACCTCGAGTGGCTGTCCGACTGCTGGACCGGCCTGACGGTGGACTCCGTCTTCAACACGAACTTCGGCAAGCTCGGGGTCAGTGGGGCGCGTTGGTTCTGGACGCTGGGCGGTGGCGGGACATCTTTGGGTCCGAGGGTTAGAGGGCTCGTTGACACTGAACCGCTACGAGAGTTCCTGAAGGTACAGCTAAACGTCGAAGGCATCGAGCAGAACGTCCGAGAGGGGCGGTTGCAGGCGTTGGGTCTCACGGCGACCCGGTACTCCACTGGACAAACGATAACGTTCGTTCACGGCCACGAGGACGTGCCGACCTGGGAACGCGCGCGCCGGATCGGAGTTGCGACCAAGATCGGCGTGGAGCACGTGCTGGCGTCCGGCGCGCTGCCGCTCGTCTTCCCCGCCACCCGGGTCGGCGACGAGTACTACGGCGACGGAAGCATCCGACAGGCCGCTCCGCTCGCCCCTGCCATCCACCTCGGGGCCGACCGCCTGCTCGCCATCGCGACGCGATACGCTCCGACCTTGGAAGAGGTCAGAGCGCGGGCCGGCGGTGGCTACCCGGCTCCAGCACAGGTCATCGGGATGATGTTCAACACGATCTTCCTGGACACACTGGAGGGTGATGCGGAACGGCTCACCAGGATCAATCGCTTGCTGGACGCTCTTCCGCCCGGGACCCCGGTCTCGGACGGGCTGCGCCGGATCAGGCTACACGTGATCCGCCCATCCAAGGATCTTGGCCTGCTCGCGGCCGACTACAAGAAGCTGCTGCCGCGCTCGCTGCGCTTCGTGCTGCGCGGCCTGGGCGTTCGGAAGGTGCGCGGCGCCGACTTGCTCAGTTACCTCATCTTCGAGAAGCCTTACATCACACGCGTGATGGAGCTCGGTTACGAAGACGCGCTGACCGGCTGGCCCGACATCGAGCGCTTCCTGGCCGAAGACGACTGAGCCGCCCCTACACCTGCAGCGCCGGTTGCCGCCGGTGGAAATCGGTAGCCTCCTGGTACGCCCTCGCCACTGCGAGCGTCTCCGCCTCCCTGTACAATCCGCCCATGAAGCTGATGCTGGTCGGCGTCCCGTTCTCACGAAAGCCGTTGGGCAGCACCACGCAGGGATGACCCGTCAGGTTGGTCAGCGTCAGGTTACTGCCGCCGAACGACGGCACGACGTACACGTCGATCTCCGACATCAGTTCCGCCATCGCCTCGAGCGCCAGCGTCCGCACGCGGTTCGCCTGGATGTACTCGACGGCAGGTATGAAACGCGACTGGCGGAACGAGTTGGGCCAGGCGCCGGGATCCTGGCGCTTGAGCAGCTCGTCACGGCCGCTGCGAGTCAACTCGTCGAACGCCGCCCCGGCTTCGGCGTTCAGGATGATGCGCATGGCACCGGTCGGCATGTCGGGTAACTCCATGGGGATAAGATCGATGCCGATCGAGCCGATCTTCTCGATCGTCGCGTCGTCCAGCGCCTGCCATTCACGATTCCGCTCGCCGCGGTCACGCTCGAACGCGCTCTTCACATAACCGATCCGCAGGTTCTTGATGTCGAGATCGGCGTCCCAGGCGAACGGTACATCGACGATGGATAGGTCCTGGCCATCCGGCCCGTAGATCGCGCCGAAGACCAGGGCGCAGTCCTCCACGCTCCGGCAGATCGGGCCGATCTTGTCCATGCTCCAGGAGAGAGCCATGGCGCCTGTCCGGCTCACCCGCCCGAACGTCGGGCGCAGGCCCGTCGTGCCGCAGCGCGTGCACGGCGATACGATGGAGCCCAGCGTCTCCGTGCCGATGGCGAAGCCCACCAGCCCGGCCGCCGTCGCCGCCGACGAGCCGGCCGACGAGCCGCTCGAACCCTGCTCGTAGTTCCAGGGGTTCTTGGTCGTGCCGCCGAACCACACGTCGCCCATGGCAAGCGCTCCAAGCGTCAGCTTCGCTATGAGCACGGCGCCGGCCTCCTCCAACCGCTTCACCACCGTGGCCGTCCCTTCGATCACCTGGCTCTCGAACGGCGCCGCTCCCCAGGTCGTTCGATAGCCCTCGACGGCGAGCAGGTCCTTGGCGCCCCAGGGGATTCCGTGCAGCGGCCCGCGATAGTTGCCGGCCGCGATCTCCTCGTCGGCGCGCCGCGCCTGGTCCAGGGCCAACTCCTCAGTCAACGTCACCACGCACTCGAGCTTCGGCCCGTACCGCTTCAGCCGCGCCAGGTACATGCGGGTCAGATCCGTCGAGCTCACGCGCCGCGTCTCGATCAGCTTTGACAGGTGCGTCACCGGCCAGAAGGCAACCTCTTCCAGATTCGAGGGCACGCTATCGATTCTCACCTCGCTCCGCCGCGCCGGCCGCTCTTCCACCTCCACCGACCTGCCGGGTCCGACCGGATCGAAGTAGAGCGCTGGCGGAACGCCGTTCGCCAACTCCACCTCGCGCAGCTGCTCGTAGGACCGCAGGCGCCGGTTGAGCCCGTTCAGCATCATCTCGCGCTCCTCCTCCCCGAACTCGAGGCCGACGACCTGCTCCGCCTCCGAGATCATCTCCGGGGTGATCACCGGCTCCTCTTGATCCTGAACCAACGCCCACAGCACTCCAGGCAACAACGTGGACGAAATACCCAGCCCAGAAAAAGCGGCGATGAAGCGGCGGCGCGAAACGTCGGTCGAGCTCGTCATAACCCCTCCCTCCATATCTCCTAAGCGCAACTCGCCTCTCGCTTCTCATTGTCGTTGTCATTGTCGTTGTCGACGACGATAACGTTATCGACAACGACAACGACAACGAGAAACGAGAAGCGAGTGTGGCGATACAGTTACATCAGAACACATCAAGGTCGTTCGCATAAACGACCTCGCCGTCATACCCCTGGCGTATTTCCTTCAGAAGTTGCTCGGGAGTAGCACCCCAGAGCAACTGGTGATAGAGGATCAATAGACCGGGCCTCGCTTCGCCGGCGATCTCCGCAAGCTCATGCGAAGACGTATGAAAGCTGGAATGGTACCGCTGCCAAACCGGCTCGCGCCGATCGAAGCCCGCCTGGGAGTAAACCTCGTGGATCAGCACGTCGCATCCGCCGCAGGCCTCCGCGACGCTCGGGCTGGGCCGCGCGTCGCCGGAGATCACGATCGAGCGGTCCGGCGTGTCGAAGCGGAAGCCGAACGACTGGGGCCACGAGCCATGCTCTACGAGAAAGGCGGTCACCCGCACGTTCTCATCCTCATAGACCAGCCCCGGCCCGATCTCGTGGACGTTCACCTTGTAGCCTTCGGTGTTGGCGGGCTCCAGGCCATCGATGCGAATCCAGATGTCCTCGTCGTACGCGGCCAGAAGGTGCTCGGTCATGGCTTGAAGGCCCGCCGGTCCGAAGACCTCGGCCGGCACGTCGCGCTCGAGGACCCAGGGCGTAAAGATGAAGTCGGCGTAGCCGAGCGTATGGTCGGTGTGCAGGTGGGTGATGAAAGCGGTCTTCAGCCTGGATACCTCCAGACCCTCGACGCCGGCCTCGTACGCCGCGGCGGCGCGTCTCACCACGCCCGGCCCCAGGTCCACGAGATAGGGCGTGTCGTCCACCACGATGGCCAGCGCGGGACCGGAGCGGTCGGGGTCGGCGTTCGGGGTCCCGGTGCCCAGCAACACGATCTGCGTGCGTTGCGAGACCGTTTCCGTCGAGCTCTCGTCGGCGTCGCCTCGGGATACGGTGCAGCCGAGAATCGCGGTCAATACGGCGGCAGCAAGCCCCCGAACGATCTGTCGCCCCATGCGTCCCCCGATTTTTGCGTGATCTTAGACGAGCGAATGTACCCCGTGCCTCTCGACCGGGCAACGAAGTTGACCGAACTGCGTCGGCTCCAGTTGTCGCCGGACAAGGTCGCTCCTAAGTTCGAAGTCTAGTCTAAACGACAGCCTCAACTCGAGCAGGAGTGTTACCGTGGCCATCAGAGAAGCCTTGCTACCGGAGATCGCGCACGAGACGACCAACACGCGCAAGTTTCTCGAGCGCGTGCCCAACGACAAACTGTCGTGGAAGCCGGCTGAGAAATCGATGACGTTGAGCCGCCTGGCCACTCACCTGGCCGAGCTACCCATCTGGGGCGAGAACGCCGTCACACTGGACGAGCTCGACATCGCGCCGCCCGGCTCCGAGCCTCCAGTTTGGACCGAGCTGGGTTCCGTGCCCGAGATTCTGGAACTCTTCGACACCAACGTCGCCAAGCTAAAAGCCGCCGTCGAGTCGGCGGACGACGAGACGCTCATGAAACCGTGGACGCTAAAGGTGCAGGGCGAAGATATCTTCACGCTCCCCAAGCTGGCCGTAATACGAAGCATGGTGATGAACCACGCGCTTCATCACCGGGGGCAGCTGTCAGTGTATCTTCGGCTGTGCGATGTGCCGGTGCCGGCGACGTATGGCCCATCAGCGGATGAGAAGGGCATGTGACGGGGGGGCTTCAATTCAATTTCGAACACCGCACACCGAACACCGCCTGTCGAAGGGCGCACTTCAAGGCTTGATCATTGATGATTGAGGCCAAATCGTTGACGGCACAAATACGGGAGATCTGTAAGCCGGAAGATATTCGTCATCAGTGATTCGATATCAATGATTGATGATTGAAGTGCCCCCTTCGAAAGGCGGTGTTCGGTGTGCGGTGTTCGACATTCGATACCAAAATAAAAAAGCCCGGTTCACCCGGGCTTTCTTGTTTTGGAACATCCAACGCTAGCTTTCCGCCACAATCGAAACGACTTTCCGGCCTCGGCTGGTCCCGAACGTCACGACGCCATCCGTCAAAGCGAATAGCGTGTCATCTCCGCCTTTGCCGACGTTGAGTCCGGGATGGAATTTCGTGCCGCGCTGCCGCATGATGATGTTGCCGGCGCGCACGAACTGGCCGCCATACCGCTTCACCCCGAGAAACTTGGGGTTGCTGTCGCGGCCGTTGCGAGTCGATCCACCTGCTTTTTTGTGTGCCATAGGGGCCGTACCCGTTAGGATTTCTTCTTCTTGGACTTCGTATCCTTGGCCTTGGCCTTCGGCTTTGTTTCCGTCTTCGCCTTGGCCTTGGGCTTGGTCTCCGTCTTCGCCTTAGCCTTGGCGGCGGGCTTCTTGGCCGGCGCCTTCTTGGTCTTCGGCTTGGCCGGTGCTTCTAGCTTGGCCTCGGCCGGCTTCTTGGCCGGCGCCTTCTTCTTGGGCTTCGGCTTCTCGGCCTCGAGGCTCACCCGCAGGTCGCCGCCCAGGGCGATCTCGCTCACCCGCACCTCGGTGTAGTCCTGACGGTGGCCGGTCTTGCGGCGGTAGTTCTTACGCCGCTTGAACTTGAAGACGATGATCTTGTCGGCGCGGCCGTGGCTCAGCACCTCGGCTCGCACCGCGGCGCCCTCCAGGGTCGGCCGGCCGATCATCACTGCCCCATCGCTGGCGCCGAGCAGCACCTCGTCGAAGGTGACGGTCGCGCCTGACTCCGCGTCCATGGACGGGAGCCGCAAGACGTCGCCGAGCTCGGCGCGGTACTGGAAGCCAGCGGCTTTGAAGATCGCGTATGTCACAACCGCAAATCCGGTGAAAAGTCCTCGATTTTGATAGCCCTCAAGCCTATCCGCCGGGGCGCCGCCTGTCAACGGGTGGACCCGGAGCGACAGCCGACTGCCCACCCTTAAGTACTGTTGGACTCTCGACTGCCAGCTCTCGAATTCCGACTCTCGACGCAGCTCCCGCGGCTCATAGCCGAGCGTCTCGACTCGGGAGTCGGGCGTCGATAGTCCAACAATACTTAAGGGTCGGCTGTCGGTTAGCGGCTGTCGGCTGTTCAGTCCCCCCGCCCCGCTCAGGCCACCGCATACCTCGACGTCACGTCCACGTCAGAGGGGCCCGCCAGGATGCGAAACTCGTCGGCTCTCATGAGCGGATCGTCCCGCACCTCGATATCGACCTTGAACTCGGACTCCAGGTTCCGCAGCAGGGTCGGC
>JBDHAL010000203.1:0-6233 GCA_039588075.1 Gemmatimonadota bacterium
AGCGCTTCGACCCCCTCGAGCAGCGAAGCGAAGAACTGGTGACGCTCGTCGTAGGTTGGATAATCGTCCCGCTGGATCTGCACTTGGCCGGTCAGCAGGTTATCGGGGTTGAAGCCGAGGTCCACACTGGAGAGCTGCGCGAGGCTGTGAATCAGCAGCCCCGATCCGATGAGCAGGGCGACGGAGAGCGCGACCTGCGAGATCACCAGCCCGCTCCGCAGTCGGCTGCTGCGGATGCCTTCCGAGGCGTGCGTTCCCGTTCGCAGCTGCTGCGCCGGCTGCAGGGCCGCGCCCCGCAAGGCGGGAATCACACCCACCAGCAATCCGGTCGCGATCGATATCAGAAGCGTGAAACCCAGCGCCCATGAGTTGATGGCCGGGCGCTCGATGCCGAGGTCGCCTACCGGGAGCAGGCGCAGCAGCGCGTCTTGCAGAATATAGGCGACGATGATACCGAGGGCGCCCGCGACGACCGTCAGGATCACGCTCTCAGTCAGCAGTTGCCGGACCAGGCGGCGCCTCGAGGCCCCCAACGCGGATCGCATCGCCATCTCCGACAGCCGCCGCTCGCCCCGCGCCAGCAGCAGGCCCGCCACGTTGCCGCAGGCGATCAGCAGCACCAACACCGTCGTTCCCATCAGCAGCAGGAGACCGAAGCGGACATCGTCGACCATGAACCCGTGTAGATCGGTCAGCCACAGCCCCTTGCCCGTGTTACTGTCCGGGTACTGCTGCTCGAGGCTGCCGGCGATCGCGTCCGCTTCGCTCTGCGCCTGCTCGATCGTGACCCCGGGCTTGAGCCGACCCACGACGTAATGGCTGTGGGAATCTCGCTGACGGTCGAACGGCCCGTCACGGTCGACCAGCCGCCAGAGGTCGACATCGAAAAGAAACCGGAACCCCCGCGGCATCACTCCCACTACGGTCTCGGGCGAGCCGTCCAGGGTTATCGTGCTGCCCAACGCATCGGGGGAGCCCCCGAAACGGCTCTGCCAAAGGCCGTAGCTGATCAAGATCGTGCCACCCAGCGTCTCATCTTCGGGCAGGAAGTTGCGGCCCGCGATCGCGTTGATGCCCAGGGTGGAAAACAGGTTCCAGGTCACGTACCCCGCCTGCACCAGCTGCGGCCGGGCCCCACCCGTCACCGTGTGCTGCACCGAGAAGTCCACCAGCGCGGCCAGTTCTTCGAACGATTGGTTGACCTCTCGATAATCGTAGTAGTCGACACGCGAAACGGGTCCCGCTACCTGGCCTTCGATCGTCTTCAGCCCGGCCACCAATCGGTCCGGCTCGGCGTACGGGATCCCGCGCACCAGCACCGTGTGGATGTTGCTGAACAGCGCCGTGTTGGCGCCGATTCCGATGGCGAGTATCAGAACGGAGACAACGGTGAATCCCGCGTTCCTCCCCAGCGCGCGCACCGCGTATCGCGCATCCTGGAATAGCGTGTCGATCGTCGCCCCAACCCGCTTCTCCCGCACCTTTTCCTTCACCTGCTCCACACCGCCCAGCTCCAGCCGCGCCTCTCGACGCGCTTGCTCCGGGCTCAGCCCCGCCCGGACCTTCTCTTCGGTCTGCATCTCGAGGTAGCTCGCCAGCTCCTCATCAAGGTCTCGATCCAGCTCACCTTTACGAAAGAGCGATCGAAGCAGGCTTCTTATCCGTGTATATGCTTGCATGGCTTATCCCTCAGGTAGCCTCCAACACCTTCGCTATCGCCACCACCGCTTGCGACCAGCTAGACTTCTCCTCGCCCAACCGACGCCTCCCGGCCGGCGTTAGCCGGTAGTACTTCGCGCGCCGCCTGTTCTCAGACTCGCCCCACGACGCTTTTACCCAGCCCTCCTGCTCCAGTCGGTGCAGCGCCGGGAACAAAGAACCCGGCTGCACCTGGAACACTCCCTCGGTGATCTGATCGATTCGACGCGAGATCCCCAGCCCGTGCATCGGCTGCAGGGATAGCGTCTTCAGGATCAGCATGTCCAGCGTGCCCCGTACGAGGTCTGCCTTGCGGTCGGCCATCGGCTCTCCTATCGAATTCCTATAGGTCGTCCTATAGGGTATCTATATGTACGTACGCGGTCAAGGCGTTCAGCGTTTCAAGCCGACCGTGAATGGATATTGCCTTTTCCGCGGGTCGGTGGCATGATAGGCTCGCTCCAATGATTTGAGACTGCGGCTCCGGCATTAACGTCGGAGGTCAACATGGGGAGCCCGCCAACCTTCCGTTCACTCTGTTCGCTACTCCTGCTAACCTCGATCGCCGGGTGTGCACCCAACCTGGAGGAACGAACCGGCCAGTTCATCGCGGCGCACAACGGCGGGGACATCGAAGCCGCACTGACGTTTTTCGCCGAGGATGCGCGGTGCGGGCTGATGGGAGAGTGGTCCGGTAACGAGGGCGAAGCTATTCGACAGCTCGAGGAGTGGAAAGTAGCGGTGAACAGTCGGCTGTATCCCGGAGAGCTGAGTGTGATCGGGGACACGGTCAGCTTCGAGCTGTCGGAGACGAGTGGCTTTCTGAAGCTGGTGGGGGTGGATACGGCGCGCTACGCAACGGCCAGACTGGTTTTCCAAGAAGGCCTGATAAAGCAGGTGGAGGCTCGGCTCACGGACGAGAGCTCCGAAGCGATCGCCGCAACCCTCGCATCGATGGAACGGTGGGCCGCGGTACACGCGGACGAATTGCTGACGGAACTGGTACCGGAAGAGGCTCCCGTTCTTGCCGGAGCGAACTACGACCAGTGGCGCTCCATGCTGAATCGGTGGAGTCAGTTCGAAGAGGACGCCCTGGTGGAAACCGTGAGTTACGATCACTTTGGCTTCCACCACGAGAAGCTGCTAACCAGTTCGCTCGGTGATGTCGCCAAGCGGCTTTTCTTTCGAAGCCCGTACAACCCGCGGCAGATCACGGGAGAAGGCCTGGCCGTGTATCCAAACTTCGAGGAATTGATTCACATCGCCGACCTCTCCGGCCAGCACTCGGACTTTGACGTAGCCACGCCCGGTCGCAGGTGGATCTGTCTGGACAAGAAGGGGAACGTGGTCACCGAAGACGGCAAGCCGGTTCTCGTGGAGACGTTTCGGGCTCGACAGCAGTCGAGGTTCGAACGCGAGTACGACGGCGCGTTCATAGAGAGCCAAACCACGACGTTCTACCCCTGCCAGGATTGCGCGCAGCAGACGGGAATCCCCGAATGCCGTTTCGTCTGGTAGCGCTGCGGCGAGCCGAATAGTACGTAGGGAAAAGTACAGTCTATTGGCCGGCTCCCCGGCAGTTTGCACACGGTCAGTGCAACTTGCAGGTTGGCGCCGGCCTGTCCTCTTCGCGTCGGTCAAATCTAAGTCATTGTCCCATAACTATTTGCGCCATCGAGTCTTCTGCGGTCAAAGCGGGTTTGATAGTTGCCATAGGACGTGTCGAGGCGCCTGCCGGACGGTGGCGGGGGCCGAACGGGCTCAGGGGCCCCCGTCACAACCCGAGACTCGAGTTGGATGATGTTTACCGGATACTATATCAAGAACCAGTCGATCTACGGTCCCAACGGGTACACGGGGTATCGAATCGACCGACGCAGGCAGATCATCGGACGCAACGGATACACCCGTCACTGGATCTACCGCGACTGCGTCTATTCCAGCCTGGAAGGGAACACAGGTTACTCGATCGACGACGGCAAGATCAACGGCCCGTCGAGCGACCTCCCGTGGGACCAGCAGATGCGGATGCGTGTAGCGCGGGCGAAACAAAGGAGGGCGCAGCAAAGAGGCGCCAGCCCTGGCGCAGCCTAACTGGAGCGACCGGCGGCGAAGGCGTTCTGATTCAGGCCCCGGAGTCGCTCCGGGATGCGCTGCTGCAGAGTCTCCTGCCACACTTCATCGGAGATATCGAGAGAACCGGCCAGCGCACCGAGCAATACCACGTTGGCCGCCCGGTGGTTTCCGAGCTCTACGGCCTTCTCGGTCGCCTTCACGCTCACCACGTTGAAGCCCTTGCTCTCCAAAACATCGATCGCGTCATCCGGGTAGGGTCGCTCATCGCCGACGCGGATCGGCTCGACCTTGTGGTCGTTGACGATGATCGTCCCGCCCGGCTTGACGAAGTGGGCGTAACGCAGGGCTTCTAATTTTTCCAGGGCGAGCAGGTAGTCGACGTCGCCGCGCCGGGCCATCGGCGAATGCACGCGGTCACCGAAACGCACGTGGCTGAACACCGCTCCGCCGCGCTGCGCCACGCCGTGGAACTCGCCTTGCTTCACATCGTTGCCAGCGGCGATGGCAGCCAGGGCCAGCAGCTCGCTTGCCAGGATGGCACCCTGGCCGCCGACGCCCGCGATCAGTACGCTCGTCACCGGCATCGCTCAGGCCTCCCCAGCAGCGCTGATCGCATCAGCCGGACAAAGCCTCGCGCACATGGCGCAGCCCACGCACTCCCAATCGCGGATGTACGGGTAGTCATCCTCCCACACCAACGCCGGGCAGCCCGTCTCGAAGCAATCCTCGCACAGGATGCATTCCTCAGGGACCACCGTGTAGGGGACGCGCTCCCGCGCCTTCTCCTCCGGCAGCAGGTTGCAGTGTCGTTGGGCTATGATCACGGCGGGCCCGGGATGGGCGAGCCCGGACTTGATGGCCTGTTCCGTGGCGTCGAGGTCCCAAGGGTCGACGACCTCGACGTGCTCCACGCCGATAGCTCGGATCAGCGCCTCGTAGTCCACGGCGGGGGCCGGCGCGCCCTGCAGAGTGTGGCCGGTCCCGGGGTGCTCCTGGTGGCCAGTCATGCCGGTGGTGCCGTTGTCCAGCAGGATCGTCGTGGTCGGCACCCGGTTGTAGGCGGCGCTCACCAGGCTGGGCAGGCCGGAGTGCATGAAGGTCGAGTCGCCGATCACCGCCACGACCTGGTTCTCGCCGGCCCGGTTGAAGCCGGTCGCGTTGCCGATGCTGGCGCCCATGCAAAACGTCGTATGCATGGCATTGAACGGCGGCAGGCAGCCCAGGGTGTAGCAGCCGATGTCGCCGGTCACCAGCACGCCCAACTCCTTCAGTGTGCTGAACACTCCGCGATGCGGGCAGCCGGCGCAGAGGACCGGCGGCCGCGGCAGGATGGCCACGTCCGCGCTGAAGTCCTTCGGCACCGAGCTTTGCTTCAGGCCGGCGGCCACGAGGTCGGCGCTCAGCTCGCCGATGTTGGTGAACCGCTCTTTGCCGATGGCGTTTGTGATCCCGAAGCCGGCCATCTCGCCTTCGATGAATCCCTCGCTCTCCTCTACTACGTACACCGTGTCGAAACGGGCGCAGAATTCTCGTAGCCGCTTCTCCGGCAGTGGATAGATCATCCCGAGCTTGAACACGGTGGCCTCGGGCGCGACCTCTTTCACATACTGGTAGGGGATGCCGTGACTGACCACGCCGATACCCGGGTCGCCCTCCTCGACGACGTTGCCCTCGTACTCCTCGGCAAACTCGCGCAGGTGGTCGAGCTTTTCCTCCAGCTCCGGGCGGCGGAACCGCGCGTAAACGGGAATCGCGTACTGACTCGCCTTGCGTGAGAACGGCTTGCGCGCCGCTTCGACGCGCTCACCCGGCTCCGCGATACCCCGTGTGTGGGCCAACCGCGTGGTGGTGCGGAACATGACCGGCGATTCGAAGCGCTCGCTCAGCTCGAAGGCCGTCTTGACCATCTCCATGGCTTCGGCGGCGTCGGCCGGCTCGAGCAGCGGCACCTTGGCGATTTTCGCGAAGTAGCGGCTGTCCTGCTCGTTCTGCGACGAGTACATGCCCGGATCGTCGGCCACCAGCGCCACGAATCCCGCATTGGTCCCGGCGTAGGGGAAGACCATGAACGGGTCGGCGGCCACGTTGAGCCCGACGTGCTTCATCGTGACCATCGTGCGCGCGCCGCCCAACGCCGCTCCCACGCCCTCGTCGAACGCCACCTTCTCGTTCGACGACCAGTGCGCGTCCACTTCGTCGTACGTGGCCAGCACCTCCAGCACCTCGGTGCTGGGCGTGCCGGGGTAACCGGCGGCGAACAGCACTCCCGCCTCCCACGCTCCTTGAGCAATGGCTTCGTTGCCGGACATGAGCTTCTTCACGCCGCACCACCCTCCAAGTTGTGCACTCCAGGAATATTGCCGCTCGCTCAGCGGTCCGGCGACAAGGCACGGATGGCCCGACGCGCGGCCTCGACTCGCGGCTGTAGATGGGGATCGGCATCGGCCCACAGCTCGACG
>JBDHAL010000204.1:0-6223 GCA_039588075.1 Gemmatimonadota bacterium
TCAGGTTGCACGGCGGTCGTTGGACCTCGCCGCCGTACGTCACCAAGCACACCGACGATGGTATACCAGGGTTGTGCTTCGTCCTGCTCACCCAACAGGTGGTCCGGTAGCCCAAGCCGGATACGTCGCCCGATCGGCTCGCCGTCCGCGTAGTGCGTCTCGACAAAGGTCTTGTTGACGAGAGCCACGAGCTGTGAGCGCTCGCCGTCCGTTCGCTGGAAGGAGCGCCCCATGACGAGCGGGATACCCAAAGTCTCCCCGTACCTCGGTGTGACGATCATCAAGTCCACGGCCGGCACAGCCGCCAGCTGCTCGGCGGGCGCCTCTTCACGTGTCAGTTGCTTCCTCCAGAACAGCGGTGCGAGCGGCAGACCGACCGACGCGGCGGCCGAATGAACGCCGGGGACCGCCTCGATCTCTCTGACCAACTCCTCCAAGAACGCCGCCACGCTCTCTCGATCGCCATAGCTCGACCGCGCCAGGCTGATGTGCATCGCGATGCGGTCGTCAAAAGCGAAGCCAGGCTCGACTGCGGCGAGGCGGCCAAAACTCCTCAGCAGGAGCCCCGCACCGATCAGTAGCACCATCGCGATGGCCACCTGGGTCGCCACAAAGGTCCGCCGCAACCGGGCCTCGCGACGCGAAGCGACCGAGCGGGTCCCAGGCTGTAGCGCTCCGCTGGCCCGCACCCGCGCTGCAGTCCAGGCGGGCACCAGACCGAAAGCGAGGCCGGCGACGATCGAGATTGCAAAGGTGAACGACAGAACCCTCAGGTCCACCGACAGGCCGAACTGTGGTGGTACCCAGTTGAGCTGCCAGGAGCGCAACAGGTCGATGGCGTCGAAGCACAGCGCTAGCCCCAGTAGCCCTCCCGCGAGCGAAAGCACGATGGCTTCGCTCAGCACATGACCGGCGAGGCGAGCACGCCCGGCGCCCAGCGCGGCCCTCACCGTCATCTCACGCTCGCGGCCGGATGCGCGAGCGAGCAGCAAGGTCGCCACATTCACGCAGGCAATTAGCAGTACGAGCCCAACGGCGGCGAAGAGCACGAGGACGCTGGTGCGGATCCCCTGTACCATTTGCTCGTGGAGCGACTGGACTTGGGCCCCGACTCCGTCGTTCCATTCTGGGTAGGCTTCCTCCAGCCGGCTGGCCAGGGCAGCGATCTCCCGGTTGGCTTCTTCCAGACTGGTGCCGTCGCGCAGTCTACCGAAGACCAGCGAATTATGATTGCTGCGGTAATTCGCAGCGCTCGGATCGAGGAGCAGCGGCGTGATCACATTCTGGGCGCCCATGCCCGAGGTTCCGGCGTTCGGGATTTCGAATCCGGGAGGAAGGATGCCAACCACGGAGTGGCTCACGCCATCGAGGATCAATCGCTGATCCAGGACATCGCGCTCGCCGCCGAACCGTGAGAGCCAGAGCCCATGGCTGATCAGACAGACCGGCTCCGCCCCCGGTCGCTCGTCTTCTGCGCCGAGTCCACGGCCGAGCTGAGGGGCTACACCGAACAGCGACAGGATGCCTGCCGTCGCCCGCACACCGTTCACGCGAATCGGGTCACCGGTCCCGCCGACGTTGTAAGGTCGCCTCTGAACCGCAGCCATCTCCCGGAAGACCGTGTTCAGGCGCTGCCAGTCGGTGAAGTTTCCGAGCGAGACCGTCGAGAGGCTTCCACTCTGTTGAGCACGGGTCTCCCACACGATGACGAGCTGGCTCGGCTCTTCGAAGGGCAGTGGCGAAATGAGCAGGGAGTCGACGACGCTGAACAGGGCGCTGTTGACTCCGATCCCCAGGGCGAGCGTCAACACGACGACGGCGCAAAAGCCGGGCGCTCGCGCCAGCCGCCTTAACGCTATTCTTATGTCTTGCCAGATCGAGTTCATGCTCTTCATCCAGGAGTCGCAGACGCTCTGATCGAGTGGAAGAAACGTGCCAACAGATTAGGAAGCGTCAATGAACTGTCTGGCAAGTGTTGCAGGTTACGCGTCGCGTTAGACCGTCGGTTGCGGTTCCCGATACCGGTACCGGGAATCCCGGAAGCGGACATTCGCGGACATTCACTGTTGACCAGTGGCGGCAACCCCAGGAACCGCCCGTCGCGTGTGCCACGGTGCAATGTGCACAAATAGTGTGTAAGAACGGGAACGCTGCTTCGCTTGTCGTGTCCAACTACCAACCGCATATTCCATACGTGCTCGTTCGGGCGGTCACCAACCTGAGGAGTTCATGGGCGGTTCCGACAACAGCGGCCGGAGCCCGGCGCTCATCTCTATGAGAGGGTAACGTGTCTCGCGTCAAGCGGCTCGTCCTCGAGATCCACCGCCGTTCACTCTGGCAGATCCTGGCTGTGTACATCGGCGCTTCCTGGTTCGTCCTCGAGGTCACGGAACACGTGCGGGAGCGCTTCCTCATGCCCGAGTGGGTCTACGGCACCGCCTTCACCGTGCTCCTGATCGGCTTCCCCATCGTGCTTGCCTCGGCACTGGTGCGCGAGGAAGACGTGAGGCGAGCACGCGGGCCGGACCCATCGGTCGAGTCTGAAATGGAGCCGGCTGCCGTGGTAAAGGCGATGTCGGGCGCGCCTACGCGCAAAGCAGGTGACGGTGTAATCGGTTTCCTGGCGCAGCGATTGACGTGGGGTCGCGCCGTGTTGGGGGTCCTGGCGGCGCTTGCTGTGGTAGGTCTGATGGCCACGCTGGTCGTGATCCGGGGCGCGGTTCGGGTGACTGAGGCCTACGGGGCGGCGGGCGATGCGTTCGAGGAGCGTGCCTGGTTGGTGGTGGCCGAGTTTGAGGCGCCGGAGGACGAGAAGGATGTGGCCCGCGCGGCGCGCACCGCGCTGATGATCGATCTCAACCAGTCGCAGTATGTCAACGTCTTCGGCGACAACCAGCTGCTGCCCGTGCTTCGCCGCATGACGCTTCCGGATTCGATAGCCCTGGACGAGCCACTGGCGCTGGAGGTGGCGGAGCGCGAAGGGCTGTCGGCCGTGCTTTCCGGGTCGGTCGATCGTCTGGGCGGTGACTTCGTTCTCAGCGCCCGCATCATCGAGCCGGGCACCGGGCGCGAGCTCTTCGGAGTTCGTACCGCTGCGGGCTCCGATCGATTGCTCGAGGCTGTCGAGGGCCTTTCTCGCGAGATCCGGGAGCGGCTGGGCGAGGGGCGCGCCGGGCTGAAGCAGAGCCTGCCGCTCCCGCGAGTCACCACCCACTCGCTGGAGGCGCTGAAAAAGTACACGCTGGCCGTGGCAGCTAACAGCCGCGAGCGGAAACACGAGAAGGCGCTAGAGCTAGCTGAGGAGGCCATCCGGCTGGACTCGACGTTCGCGGCGGCATATCGGCTGGCGGCGGTGGCTAACGTGAACCTGGGGCGGTGGTCAGCGACGGTGCCATACGCGACGCGGGCCTACGAGCTGCGCGACCGGCTGACCGACCGAGAACGTCTGCTAGTGGAGGCGGCATACCACTGGTACGTCGAACTGAATCCGCGGGAGGCGGCTGGAACCTACGAGCTGCTTCTCTCCCAGTATCCGGATGACCAGGTGGCGGTGCACAACCTGGCCGTCATGGCGGGCTCCTGGCTGGGCGAACCGGAGCGCGCCTATCGTGCCGCGCGCAAGAGCGCGGAACTCGATCCATACTCGGCGATCGGATACAGCAGTGCCATCCGGTACGCTCGGGATGTCGACCGATGGGATGAGGCGGACAGCCTGATCGATGTAGCGGCGGAGCGCGGGTTCGAGGACGCCGCCGTCCGCTGGTCACGATCCCAAGCCGTTGGCCAAGGTGACTGGGAGAGGGCGGAGGCACTCTGCGACTCGCTGCTCGCCGAGCCCTCCAGCCCCCGGCAGCTGGAGTCCGACCAGAAGGCCTGTGGCCGTATCGATCTCGCTAGAGGTCGCGTAGGCCAGGCGTTCGAGCGGTTCTCGACCGCCGCCTCCCACGCGATACCTTCCGGGTCTCGTGTTCGCATCGTCACGTCTCACTATGCGTTGGCCCAAGCCGAAGCGGCGCGCGACCGGCCGGAAGCGGCGGCAGCCCACCTCGCGAAGGTCCTGGAGTACTTCCCCGCCGAATCGCTCGGAGATACCGATCGCTACATCACGCGCACGACGGCGCGATGCCTGGCCGGCTTGCTGGGTCTGATCGAAGTGGCGGAGCGTTTCGCCGCCGCCTATCCGGGTCTTCCGGACTCTGGCGGCTGGGCCAACCGCTACGGCGAGGGACTGGCGGGCGGAATCGAGCTGTTAGCCCGGGGCGATCCCGAGGCGGCGCTGCGGAGACTCGTTGAGCTTCGGGCCATCGATGCCCGGCCGGCCCCGTGGCGGTCTTTCCGCCACCTCGCTTTCGGTCTGGCGTTCGCCGAGGTGGGTCAGGTGGACTCGGCGGTGGCCTACCTGGAAGCAGTCATCCGACCGTCCGAAATCGCGGATGGGTCGTTTACGCTCGCTCAACTGCCCGCGATCGAGCGCCGCCTGGCGGAGCTCGAGGAGTCGCGCGGAAACATCGAGGCGGCGATACGTCACTACCAGCGTTTCCTCGAGCTCTGGTCCGACCCGGACCCCGAACTCGCACACCAGGTCAGAGCTGTCGAACGCGCGCTAACCAGGTTGACCGGGATGGAACGTACCTGAAGCACCTACCGCGCCCGACAATCCTCGCCACGCCTACGAGCGGGGCGAAGCAGTCTTCGAAGGCATGTAGACTACCTCGCGTGGTGGTCCATCCTTCCCAGCAAGGCTTCGAGCCTAGAGTCGTCACCCTAGAGCATGGCACCCGCCAGCCAAAAAGGAGCGAGTGGGATGAATGGGCCAACCTGTTGTGCGATAATCATCGGTGCTTTGATCCTCGCGTCGTGCGGATCCGATAATGGAAGCACCGAGTCGGAGACCGAAACATGTGCCGATCCGTGTGACGTTGTTTCCTATCAGCGCGGATTCAGTGTGCAATCGGTGAGTTGCATGGGAGACCTCCTGGACAGCGACGTTTCCCTCGATAATTTCGGTCGCACAACCTACTTGAAACTGTTCTATGCAAATGGAAGCATAGAGATTGACAACGTCAATTACAACAATCTAGGACAGCCTTTGTCATACTCGGTTGTGAGGCGCTGGAACTCTGATGTCCTGAGGAGAGATGTTGTACTCAGCTATGACAACTTGAATCAACTGGAGAACGTCACCTGCAGCTAGTCTCGCTGGTCGATCTCTTTGCCCAGCGCTTCGTGTGACCTATTCTGTCCTGAGGGCATCGATCGGATTCCACGAGGCGGCCCGAAAGGCCGGGTAGACCCCAAACACCACCCCAACCGCGAGGGCCGACGCAACGGCGATTGCGATAGACGTCGCCGTTACCTGCGCGGTCCATTCCGTAGATGCCGACACGATCCACGACGAACCCAGTCCAAGCATCAGGCCGAGTACGCCGCCGGCGCCGCCGAGTACGACTGCCTCGATCAAGAACTGCGACCACACGTCTCTACGACGAGCGCCGACCGCAACGCGAAGCCCAATCTCGGAACGCCGCTCACGGACCGACAACAACATGATAGACAAGATGCCCACGCCACCCACAATCAGCGACACGGCTCCGATCCCCGTGATCATCGTCCGAAACGAGGATACCGTGGCAAGTTCGGCTTCCATCACCACAAGTTGATTCTGAATCCTGAAGTCATCCGGGCGACCGTAGCGCGCGAGCCGATGGCGTTCGCGCAGAATCGCGCCAACTTCCTCCGCCGCCGCGCCCATCAATGCGTCGCTGGTCGCCTCGAGATAGATCATCCTCAGGTAGTCAACGTTCAAAACGCGGCGGAGCGCCGTCTTGATCGGGACGACGACCTGGTTGTCCTCCTTGGCCGCGCCGTCCACCGAGATGCCCTTGCTGATCAGCACACCGATGACCTCGAACGGCACACGGCCAATCCGGATGACCTGCCCAACGGGGTCGGCGTCGGGAAACAATCGTTGTGCCACTTGACTCCCCAGCACAGCCACGCGCAACCCGGCGCGATTCTCCTCCGCGGTAAAGAACCTCCCCGTCGACGTGGGAAAGGCTCGAATGCGTTCATACTCCGGGGTCGTTCCGCGTACCGTCGCAGCCGTCGAGCGATCGAGATAGGTGATCTGCATCGTGACATCCTGCGACGGCGCCACGCGTACCACGAACCCGCTCTGCTCCGCAATCGCCTCTGCATCACCCAGGGTCAGCGTTTCCACCGT
>JBDHAL010000205.1:0-10213 GCA_039588075.1 Gemmatimonadota bacterium
GTTACCGCCAAACTCGACCAGCTGCCCGATCACGTTCGGATCGCCGCCGAACCGCCTTTGCCACAGCCCATAGCTCATGATCACAGAGGTCGGCGGCACCGCGTTCGGGTCCGCCTGCGCTGCCTGCCCGATCGGCTCCGCGTCCTCCGCCGTGAAGTCACGGCCCAGGATCGGCGCCACGCCCAGCACCGAGAAGATGTTCGGCGTCACGCCGCCCACCCATACCTGCTCCGGTTCCGCGTCGCCACCGGTCAGCGGCTGCTGGAACGTGATGACCCCAGCGAACCCGTCGAACAATGTCGTTTGTTCGCGCAGGTCCCTCAGGGTCGGCGGCGAGATCGGAAAGTTCTTCATGTTCCGATTCGTCATCTCGCCCCAGACCAGGACCAGCTCCTCAGGCGACTCGTACGGCAGCGGCCTCAGCAGCACGGCCTGCACGACGCTGAAGATCGCCGTGTTGGCCCCGATCCCCAGCCCGATGGTGAGCACGGCGATCGCCGTGAAGGCGGGATTCTTCAACATCCCGCGCAGCGCAAAACGAAGGTCCTTTAGCAACGAATCCATCACGCCCCCTGGGAAGACGGTGATCGGTGATCGGTGATCGGTGACCGGTAACTGCTCGAATCGACTGGAGAGAGAGACCCGCCAAGTGGAGCGAGCCGGACAATCGGGTCTGGGTTATAACAATCCCGACGATCCTGCCATACCCCAGGTTTCACGGGTGTGTGTCTCCTACTTCAACGCAATGTCGAACACCGCACACCGAACACCGCCTGTCGAAGGTGGCACGGCAATGACGAATCACTAACTCCTTAAGATCAAATGCCATGAGTCCTAAGGATTGGCGATTTGTCATTTGGCGATTAGAAGTTGAAGTGCCCCCTTCGACAGGCGGTGTTCGGTGTGCGGTGTTCGACATTGTAGTAATAACCCCCCTCTTGACCCTTCCCACGACTCATCATAACTAGAATACTCGAATGGCCCCTTCCGCTCGACCCGCGAACAGGAGTACGACCGTGGACACCACCACTCGCTCGATCTCCCTCTCCCTGGCGCTGCTGCTGGTCGCGGGAATCGCGACCGCCCAGGAGCCATACCGGACGCCGCCCGACGACGTCGTCGCCATCGCCGGAGCACCGCAGACCCCGGTCGTCAGCGTCAGCCCCGACGGCGCCTGGATGTCGATCACGGACCGGCGCGTCTACCCGTCCATCGCCCAGCTCGCCGAGCCGACCCTGGGATTGGCCGGGGTCCGCTTCAACACCGTGACCAACGGCGACGATCAGCCCCCACTGGGGAGCGGCATCAAGCTGATGCGCCTGGAGGACGGGCGCGAGTGGACGATCGATCTCCCAGAGAACGTCAAGCTCACCTACCCGTTCTGGTCACCCGACGGCAAGCATGTGGCTTTCACTAATACTATAGATGACGGTGTGGAGCTTTGGGTTGCTTCGGTGGATTCGAGGCAGGCCACGCGCCTGACGGGCCCGGAGCTCATGGCCGCCAGCGGCAACGCCTGTGGCTGGGTCGCCGGCTCCGAGGCCATGATCTGCCGGCTCATCCCGGCGGACCGCGGCGCCGCGCCCCAGCGTCCCCGCGTGCCCGCCGGCCCGACGATCCAACAGGCCGGCGGTCGCCGGGCGCCCGTCCGCACCTACCAGAATCTGTTGACGAACCCGTTCGACGAAGTGCTTTTCGACTACTACTTCACCGCCCAGCTGGCGATGATCGACCTGACCGGCGAGCGTCACCTGCTCGGCGAGCCGGCGATTTTCAGCGAGGTGGATGTTTCGCCCGACGGGAATCACCTCCTGGTGAGCCGGGTCCAGAAACCCTACTCGTACCTGGTCCCCTACTATCGCTTCCCGCAGGAGGTCGAGGTCTGGGGACACGGCGGCGAAGAGGTGCACAAGGTCGCCTCGCTGCCGATCTCCGATAACGTGCCCATCGGTGGCGTCGCCGAAGGCCCGCGCAACATCGGCTGGTGGCCCGGTGACACGCACACCCTGGTATGGATCGAGGCGCTGGACGGCGGCGACCCGAAGGCCGAGGTCGAGCATCGCGACCGCGTGGTCAGAATGTCACCCCCGTTCGACGGCGAGCCACGGGAGATCGCGAAGACCGAGCTCCGGATTCGCAATCTCCGCTGGACCGAGCGCGGCAGCCTCGCCCTCGCCTACACCTACGACCGGCCGACGCGCCTGACCCAGACCGTCGTCGTCGATGCGGCCTCCCCCTCCTTGCCGCCCAAGGTCATCTGGGAACGCAGCACCGAAGACGTTTACGGCGATCCGGGGTCGCCCCTGACGCACGTCAACGCTGACGGCTCCCGTACGCTCCTACAGACCAGCGACGGAGGATCGATTTTCCTGGACGGAAACGGCGCTTCACCTGCGGGCGACTATCCCTTCCTCGACCGCTACAACCTGGCGACGGGAGAGAGCGAGCGGCTGTGGCAGGCCGAGGGCGATTACTACGAGTTCGTCGTGGAAATGCTCGACGACGAAGGCAAGCGCATCCTGACGCGCCGCGAATCGAAGAGCGAACCACCCAACTACTTCGTGCGCGATCTTCAGAGTGGAAGCATGACCGCTCTGACCCATATGGCGGACCCGGCGCCGCAGTTAACCGGTGTCATGAAAGAGCGTATCCACTACACGCGCGCCGACGGCGTCTCGCTGACCGGCACCCTCTACTTGCCGCCCGACTACGAGGAAGGGACCCGGCTTCCCACGATCCTTTGGGCGTACCCGAGGGAGCTCAAGTCGGCGGCCAACGCCAGCCAGGTCCGAGGCTCCGAGCACCGCTTCACCTTCTACCGCGGATACTCGCACCTCTTCCTCCTCACCCAGGGCTACGCCATCCTCGACGGCACCAGCATGCCCATCATCGGTGAGGGCGATGAGGAGCCCAACGACTCCTTCGTCGAGCAGCTCGTCGCCAACGCCCAGGCCGCCGTCGACGCGCTCGTCGACATCGGCGTTACCGATCGCGACCGCGTCGGCGTCGGCGGCCATTCCTACGGCGCCTTCATGACCGCCAACCTCCTGGCCCACTCCGACATCTTCAGGGCCGGTATCGCCAGGAGCGGCGCCTACAACCGCTCGCTCACGCCGTTCGGGTTCCAGAACGAGCAGCGCACTTTCTGGGAAGCACCCGAAATCTACTTCGCCATGTCACCCTTCATGCACGCCGAGGACATCAACGAGCCGATGCTGATGCTCCACGGCGAGGCGGACACGAACTCGGGCACCTTCCCCATCCAGTCGCGGCGCATGTTCCACGCTCTAAAAGGACTGGGCACAACGGTCAAGCTCGTGATGTACCCCGACGAGCAGCATGGCTACCGGGCGCGCGAGACGATCCTCGACGCGCTGTATCAGCAGATCGACTGGTTCGATACTTACGTGAAGAACGCGCCGTCGAGAGAGCCGGCCGCCGCGGAGGCTGGGGGAAGGTAGATGTACTTTGATAAGAATTCTTGAATGTTGATTACTTGATTACGGTATAGGGGAGTTTGGAAGTCGGAAGCTCAGAACCGCGTCGCCCTGGTTTTGCTTCTAACTTCCAAACTCCCCTATTCCGTAATCAAGTAATCAAGATTCGGGAATTCCCCTACCAGAATCGTCATTCGGGAATTCCCCTACCAGGGATTCCCCTAACAGGCCCAGCGCTAAACGCGAGCCGGTCCGGCCGGAACGCCAGGTCCAGCACCACCCGCGCCGCTAACTCGCCGATCCGCACCATCCCTTCGATATCGAGAAGTTCAACGTCGTCCCCCAACGTGTGGTATTGAGGGTGCGTCCCCGTATGCAGGAACAGGATCGGCCTTGACCGCTCGTAGAAGCAGTACTGATCACTGCGGTCGAGGACTTCATCGGACGGTGTCAGGGAGAAGGCGTCGAGGTTGGCGCTGCCGACCAGGTCGCCCCAACCGGCGGACGATGAAGTTCCGATAAGGATCAGCTGATTGTCTCGCAGGCGGCCGATCATGTCGAGGTTCACCATGGCCACGATGCTGTCCATCGGGACCGTCGGTTGATTGCAGAAGTAGGAGGAGCCGATGAGTCCGACCTCCTCGGCGCCGTAGGCCTGTGTACTGGCTCAGATAGCGAGCGACCTCCATCACCGCCGCGGTGCCGGAGGCGTTGTCGTCGGCGCCGTTGTAAACGACGACCGAGCCACCGTCATTCTGCCAACCGAGGTGGTCGTAGTGTCCGCCGACGATCACCCATTGCGTGGCCAGCGCGCCTTGGCCCGGCAGCACGCCCAGCACGTTCTGAGAGATCAGTCCGGTCTGCCCGTCCACGGCCCTCGTGATCGGGAACGACTGGAAGTAGTCCAGCGCGCCCAGCTCGAGACCGTATTCCATGAACTCGCCGCGGATGTACTCCGCGGCCTGGCGCTCGTAATCGGAACCGGCGCGCCGGCCGCGAAGGCCGTCCGCCGCCAGCACGTTCAGGTGCCCGAGCAGCGCCGCCTCGGTAATGGCATGCACCTCCGACGCCGCCGGCGTGTTCGTCCCCGGCGACGACGGCGATTCGCAGGCACAGAGGCCCAGGCCGGCTAGGAGAAGGGCTGTCTTTCTCTGGATCACGGCTCTATTCAAGTGTTCCGGGGCCGAATCGCCCCACGATTCATGTTACCCCGAAAGATAGCCCGGGATTCAACCGGCGGCGCCACGCTTCGCAGACGGTTGCCACGCGACCACCGGAGGCGCGAACTTGTCAGGCCCGCATCAACGAGACATGGACAAGGATGCCCGATGAAGGCTGCCATCTTCCGCAAGCACGGCGGACCCGAAGTCATCGAAATGGACAAAGTGCCGCGGCCGGAGTTGCCTGCGGGCCACGTCATGGTGTCGGTCCGCGCCGCGGCCATGAACCATCTCGACCTGTGGGCCCGCCGCGGCCTGCCCGGGCTCGAACTTGACTTCCCCCACATTGGTGGCGCCGATGTAGCCGGAGTCATCGATGCGATCGGCGCCGGCGTCGGTGGCATCGAAGTAGGGGCACGCGTCCTGGTCAACCCGGGCCTCTGGTGCACCGACTGCGAGTGGTGCGAAAAAGGCGAGGAGAGCCTTTGCACGTCGTACAGGCTGCTCGGCGAACACGTCGATGGCGGCTTCGCCGAATACGTCGCCGTCCCCGTCCGCAACGTGCTGCCGATCCCCGACGATCTCACCTTTGAGCACGCCGCCGCCGTCCCGCTGGTCTTTCAAACGGCCTGGCGCGCGCTGATGCACCGGGGTCGCCTGATGCCCGGCGAAACCGTGCTCGTCACCGGCGGCTCGGGTGGCGTTTCCACCGCCGCCGTACAGATCGCCAAGCTCGCCGGCGCCTACGTGTTCGCCGTCACCAGCGGCCCGGAGAAAGTCCGCCGCCTCGAAGAGCTTGGCGCCGACGTCGTCATCGATCGTCTCGAGGCTGACTTCTCGAAAGAGATTTGGCAGGTGACGGAGAAACGCGGCGTCGATCTCATCCTCGACAGCGTCGGCGAGGACATCTTCCAGGACCTGACCCGCACCCTGGCCAGAGATGGACGCCTCGTTGCCTACGGCGCCACCACCGGACCGCACGGTCAGATCAACATTCGACTCGCCTTCTGGAGGCAACTCCAGATCGTCGGCACCACGATGTCCAACCAGGAACAGTTCATCGAGACCATGTCCCTCGTATTTCAGAAAGTACTCGAGCCCGTTATCGATGTCGTGTGGCCGCTCGAGAAGGCTCGCGAGGCGCACGAACGTCTCGAGGCCGGTGATGGGTTTGGAAAGATCGTCCTCACTCCCTAGGAAGCCATGAACACACTGCCGCCGCCAACCTCGTCATCGCCCGCCACCGCCGCGGCGATTAAACGACGCGCCCGCGAGCTCGGCTTCGACCTGGTGGGCATCGCGCCAGCCAAGCGACCCGTGCACGCCGGCTTCTATCTCGACTGGTTGGAAAAAGGCTACAGCGGCAGCATGGAGTACCTGGGCAGAGCCGATGCCATCGAGCGCCGCCTCGACCCGGCGGAAGCGCTACCCGCGGCACAATCCATCATCATGGTGGCGATGAACTACCACAACGGTGGGGACGGCCCATGGGACGACCCGTCGCTCCCGGTCATCGCCCGCTACGCCCGCGGCACCGATTACCACGCCGTCTTCGAGGAGAAGCTCGGCCTGCTGGTCGCTTCGCTAAACGAACTCTGTGGCGATGATGTGGGAACGCGTTGCTACGTCGACTATGGCCCCGTCCTCGAGCGCGACCACGCGCAGCGCGCCGGCCTCGGCTGGATCGGCAAGAACACCGTACTCATCAACCCGGACCTGGGATCGTACATGTTCCTAGGAGAGATCCTCACCGACGTCGAGCTGGCCGCCGACATCCCCTTCGACACCGACCATTGCGGCACCTGCGAGCGCTGCATCTGGGCCTGCCCCACCGGCGCGATCGCCGGGCCGCGCGAACTGGATGCGCGGCTCTGCATCTCGTATCTGACCATCGAGCTCCGCGGCCCCATCCCCATCGAGCTCCGGCCGCTCATCGGCAACCGCATATTCGGTTGCGACATCTGCCAGGACGTCTGCCCCTGGAACAAGGACGCTCCCGAGACCAGCGAGCCCCGCTTCAAGCCGCGCGATGACGTCACCGGCCACGAGCTGCTCGAGCTCATCCGCCTATCCGAGGACGAGTTCCAAGGCCGTTACAGCGACACCCCGCTCGCCCGCGGAAAACGCCGCGGCCTCTTGCGCAACGTCGCCGTCGCCCTCGGCAACTGGGGCCACCCCTCCGCCCTACCCGCCCTCATCGACGCCCTCAACGACGAGGACCCCCTGGTCCGCGGACACGCCGCCTGGGCCCTCGGGGTCATCGGTGGCCCCGACGCCGCCGATGCGCTGGAGGCGCGCTTGGAGCTGGAGGATGATGGCTGGGCGAGGACGGAGATGGGGCTAGCGCTTGGTGGGGAATCGGTGACCGGCAATCAGTAACCGGTAACTTCGAATTCGGAATTACCGGTTACCGACTACCGATTACCTGCTGGGAAGAATTCCACTTCCGGCATATCGTCGATAAAGCCTGCCCGATATCCACGCTCTAAGAACAACCGCACCGACTCGCGGCCGTCCGCGCCCACGTCGAGGGTCCGCTGGTTCACATACATTCCGACGAACTCGTCCACCTGCTCCTGCGGCATGTCGCCGGCGAAGGGCGTCGCGTAGTCCAGGGCTTCGCGGCGGTTGTCCAGGGCGTACTGGATGCTCTCGCGCATGTAGCGGCAGATGCGGGTGATCGTCTCGTCGCCTAGCGCGCGGCGCGCCACGTTGCCGCCCAACGGCAGGGGCAGGCCCGTCTCGCCGTGCCACCACTCGCCGAGATCGAGGACGAGGTTCAGCCCGGCCTCAGGATAGGTGAGCTGTCCCTCGTGGATGATCACGCCGGCGTCGGCGAACCCGTCCTTCACGTAGCCCATCACTTCATCGAAGCGGACGAACCGCACGTCCACGTCCGGCTCGAAGAGCCGCAGCGCCAGGTGCGCCGAGGTCAACTGGCCCGGCACGGCCACGACACGACCCTTGATGTCGCCCGGCTCCAACGCTTCCCGCGCCACGATCCTCGGGCCGTAGCGCTCACCCATGGCGAACCCGTGGGGAAGCATCACGTACTCGCTCGACACCCGGGTGTAAGCATGAATCGAGATCGCCGACACATCTACTTCCCCATTCATCACCCGCACATTGAGCGCCTCGATATCCTGCAACTGATGCTCGAACTCGAGGTCACCGGTGTCGACCTTGCCCGACGCCAGCCCGTAGAACATGAAGGCGTCATCGGCGTCGGGGCTGTGGGCTAGTTTTAGCCTCCGATTCATGTTTCGTCCCTTGCGTGCAAGAGCGTTTTCAGGAGGGTTGCCTTCGGGAAGAAGGTGACCGGTAACCGGTAATCGGTAATCGGTAAAAGCACTATGTGGATTACGATAACGACAACGATAACGACAAGGACAACGACAGCGCGAAGCGAGAAAACGGCAACGCAGGATTCTCGTTTCTCGTTGTCGTTGTCATTGTCGACATAGTTTCAATCCTTCTAAAAAACGTGGATCGCCAGCCCTGTCGGGACCTTCGGCCAGAAGAACGTCGTTTTGGACGGCGTCCGCTGGCCCGCGGTCACTGCGTCGCGGACCTGCGCGACGGTCGGTGCGGCGAGCAGCGCTGCCGCCTGGGCCACGCCCGACCTGACCCGTTCCAGCGCCTCGGCGGCGTCCTTCACGTAGGTCATCCGTTCCACCTGCTCTTCGGGCGATAGGTCCAGCCCTTCCGGCAGGAACACCTCCTGGAAGGCCACGGCGGAGATCGAGTTGAACGCGTCGGCGTTGCGGAGCCGCATCAGCCAGCCGCCGGGCTGGTCGCGCGCGACCAGCAGGAAGGTCGGGGTGCCCGCCGCGGCTTCGAGCTCCTCGACGATCGACTCGATCTCGGTTTCCTCGATCCGGGTGATATCGAAGCGCTCGCTCGTCTTGAGCGCGGCGGCGACCCAGTTGAGCGACGCGCCGCCGATCACGCGGTGGGTCGGTAGCAGCAGCAGGCCCGGATCGCCTTCGGGAACGATGTGGGCCAGCACGTGCTGGTGCGAGCCGGGGCCCGTGGCCGAAGCGCCTTCCTCGATCAAGCCGTCCCGGTAAGCCAGGGCCGTTTCGTAGCGGTGATGCCCGTCGGCGATGAGGAAGGTCTGCTCGTTCAGCAGAGCGGTGAGCTTCTCGATCGCATCGGGCTTCTCCACCCGCCAGACCTCATGCTGTTGGCCCGCCGGTAGCTCCGCCCGCTCGGCCGGCTTCTTTTGAACCAAGTCGCCGAGGGCTTCACCGATGCGATCCTCGGGGTCGGAACAGATGAAGAAGATCGGCGAGAGCTGCGCGCCGCATGCCCGCATGAGCGCCAGGCGGTCCGCCTTCGGACCCTTCATCGTCCGCTCGTGGGGCAGCACCAGGCCGGCACCGAACGGGGCGAGCTTCAGAAGAGCCCACACGCCGGTCCGCACGTGGCTCTCACCGTCGGCCTCGAAGCTGTGGCGGTGCACGTACAGCGCCGGCTCATCGTCCCGGGCCATCACGCCATCGGCGATCCACGACTCCAGTGCCCGCGCCGCTTCCGCGTAGCGGTCACTCCCTTCGGCTTCCGGGTTGGTGATGCGTACTATGTTATGCGGGCTCCTCTCCCTGAGCGCGACCGCATCTTCGGGCGATATGACATCGTACGGCGGCGCCCAGACCGCTCCCAGGTCGCCGACCCGATCGACCCGAAAACGCAACGGGCGGAACGGAGCGACGTTCGATTCGCTCACCGACCCGTACCCGTCGACGCCGCACCGCCGCTCGCCGACTGCTTCAGCGCGTTGAAGATGAGCGGGTAGGTCGCGATGGTCTGAGCGCGGTACTGCGGCCGGAACCCGAACAGCACGACCTGGCCGCGGCCGTGCTTCACGACCGCGATGGCGCCGTGCCCGGCGATATGGTCGGCACCGCTGATCCAGCCGCTCAGCAGCAACCTGTCCTCACCGTAGCGCGCGGCGATCTCTACTTTCTCACCGCCTTCGCCGGCCGGCTCGAACGCCTGCCCGCGTTGGAACCAGGCGGCGCTCCGCGTCGGGCTGCCGTCGGCCAGCCAGTGGCCCGGCTCCAGATTAATCCGCAATATCGAGCCGGGGATGTAGAACTCGCCGCGCTCCAGTCCTTCCAACAGGTTGACCACCGGAAGACCGAAATGCTCGATCGGCAAAGTCGACGCGTTGTTAAACGCGATCAGCGTGCCGCCCGCCTCGACGAATTCCTCCAGTCCGCGCACGCCGGCCGCGCCCAGGCCGCCCACATACTCCGCCGGCATCGTCCCCTCCTCGTAACCATCGATCATCTCCTGCGCCGATCCATCCGGCAGAACGATGGCGTCGAAGCGCGACGCCAGGTTGCCGGCCCGCGCGTCGGCGTCACGCAGCTGCTCGTACTCTATTCCGTACTCATCGAAGATCCAGCGCGTCCAACCCGCGTCCATCGATGGCTGCCACGATTCGTAGACCGCTACGCGCGGCCCTAGCCCACCCGTCAGGCCCGGCGCTTCCTTCTCGTGCGACGGCGCAGCGATCGCTTCCGACAGCTCGACCTCGGGCAACTCGTCAACCGCCACAACCTCCACGCCCATCAACAGCGGAAGCGTGTGCGCGGTCACGTCGTACGG
>JBDHAL010000206.1:0-8102 GCA_039588075.1 Gemmatimonadota bacterium
CGCACCGGGAACGGACTGCTGACCCGGGTGCCGTTCCCCAGCTTGCCGCCGAGGGTTTCCATGCCGCTCGGCTCGTTGTCACCCCAACAGTAGATCGGGCCGCCGCTGGCGAGGTTGGCGCTAGCGGTGTCGGCCCGGATCTCGACCGGCTGGTTCACCACGCCGCAGGTATGAGAATCGCCGGCGCTGAGAGTCAAGAACTCGAAGCCGCCGGTCACGGCCACGGGTAGGGAGCTGGAGACGGTGGAGCTGTCGCCCAACTGGCCGTTGGAATTCGCGCCCCAGCAGTAGGCGGCGAGCTGGAGATCGACGGCGCAGGCGTGCTTTCCACCGGCGCTCACAGCGATGAAGGGACCGGCCGCGGCGCCCGCCAGCTGGACGGGCGTGTCGCTGTCGGTGTTCGTGCCATCGCCGAGCTGCCCGCTGTCGTTGCGGCCCCAGCAGTAGACTTGGGCGCCCACGTCGAAGCTGGTGATCCCGCAGGTGAAGTCATCGCCGGCAGATATCGACTGGAAGGTGAGCGCCTGGCCACCGCCCGGACCCTGGACCGGCACCGCGAGGCGCGAGCAGGGGAAGGTGTCCGCGGCGGTGTTGCCGACGCAGTCGTTTGTGGTGGCTCCCAGCTGCCCGAAGCTGTTGTCGCCCCAGCACCAGGCGAACTGCATCGACAACCCCTCCTCGATGCCGCAGGCGTGCCGGGCGCCGGCGCTGACCGTCGAGAAGAATATGTCTCCGTTCACGGAAACAACATCTTCGCTCGGCACGAGCAGGTTGCCCTTGTTGCCGGGGCCTTGGTCGAGGCAGGGGCTGTCCGGGTCGCCGTCGTCACAGCCGAGCTGCCCCTCGACGTTACGCCCCCAGCAGGTCGAGGAGATGATAGTGAGTTCCGAGCCGAAGCTCTTGGGCACGCCGCAACTAAACAAGCCACCAACGCTCGGCTCGTCGAACGGGATTCCCAGGGCCAGAAGACGGGGAGCGAATTGATCGAGGGCATTACCGGTTCCCAGCTGGCCCCACTCGTTTCCGCCCCAGCAATACATGAAGCCGTTGGCGGTGACGACGGCACAGGTGTGTTCTTCGCCGGCTTCGATCTCGAAGAAGCGCTCGTCCGTGAGCACGTCGGTCGGCGTGGTCTCGTTGAACCCGCCGGTGCCGAGACCGCCATCCAGGCCATCGCCCCAGCAGAACGCTTCGCCTCCGCGCCTCAGCGATGTGCCGACCGAATCGTAATCCGAATCGAGATCGGTGTAGGTCAGGGCGCAGGTGTGATGGCGACCCGCCGTCACCCTGCTCCAGCGCTCGGTGACGTTGACGACGAAGGGCGTCTCGAACGAAGTGGTCTCGAATCCGATCGAGTCGATGGCGAAGCTGACTTCATAAGAGCCGCGTCGACGGGCAATCAATTGGGCCTGGCGCGTCAAGCCGAGGAACTCTTCCGGCGTCAACGAAACGAGTGTCGCACTGTCCACGAACTCGAGGCCGTTACGGATCAGCAATCCGGTGGTATCATCAGAGAACCAGGACAGGCGCAGCCCGGTGACCGGCACGCTGTCGAGAAGCAGGGTCAGGCGCAGCGTGTCGATCTCTCCGACCATCATCCGGCAGAACGATCCGCCGGGAAGCTCCGGCGCCGGGACACCTTCGCGGCAGGCGATCAGGACATCGGCTTCCGGCAGGGCCGGCGGATCCACCGCCAATTCATCGCAGCCGCCGGCCAATGACAACGATCCGATCGACACCAACGCCATGAACGAATGCCGCACTCGGCCCATCTTCTTTCTCCCGCTCATCATAGTCCCACCTTCAGCCCGAACCCGAAGAACAAGTTCGGGACCTTGGGGTCGTATTCGTCCGGCAACGGCTCGCCTTCGAATGGATCGTCGTAGAGCCAGTAGCCACCCATCAGCTCGAGAATCGTCCGGGCCCGGATGATGTACTCGAGCGTCAGGCCGGCACCCGCAACCACGGTTGTCTTCTCCTGCGTCGCCACGTAGTTGGGCACGTACCGCAGGTCATCGCCGGTTCCCGGGAACGGGCCGCCGATGTCGTAGCGGCCCTGGACCCGGCCGAGGCCCACATCGAGGAAGACACGGGCCAGCAGCCGGTTCCACACCAGGTTGCCGCCGAGCCCGACCACGGCAGAGTTCACCACCATGTCGCACGGTGACCGGGCCAGCACCAGGGTGTCGAGGTCCCGGTTCTGAGGCGGGCAGTCGCTCAGCGCGCCGGGCGCCAGCCGCAGGTAGGCGATGTGGATGCTCACCGGGTAGCGGACCATGTAGGTCAGGTCGAAGCGGCCGGACGGGAAGCGCTCGGAGAACCCGGCCGTGGGAAAGAGGATCGCCGCGCCGACGGTCGTCCGGTAGCCGGCGCGGGGAATGCTCGGCCGCCGCAGCGAGACCGGCACGCCCCAGGTCCGGGCCTGGTCGAGCACGTAGTCGATGGGGATCGCCTTTGCCCGGGGCGGGTCCGACGTGGTGACCAGGCCGACCACCTCCCACCAGCGATCGAACAGGCCGCCGCCCGAGCTGCCGCGCTTGACGAAGTCCGACTGGAACCACAGCTCGAGTGGTGTGGCGGTGAGGATCTGGTCGGGCGGCGACGGCGCGCCCCAACAGGTCTCGTCGGGACAGCCCACCGGGCTCACTTTGACGTCGGTCGCCAACCGGTCGGGCTCCCCGAGCCGATCGAACGAAGCGGCCAGGCCGGGCGGCGCCGACGTTGCCGGGACGGAGATCACGGCCAGGTCGAGGTTGTTCTCCGCCTGCTGATCGATACGTGCCCGAGTCGAATCGCCCGGCGCCGCGGCGAACGAAACCCAGACGTCGGCGCCCTCGACCACGTGCAACGCCGTCGCGATGTAGGCGCGCTGTTCGTCCAGTCCTATGACGATGCCGGCCCCGATCTGTGGGAGCGAGCGGCCCGGCTCGTAACTGCGAATCGCCACGATCAACTGTTGCGCCGCCGGCGGCACGTTGGTCGCGAGGCCCGCGTCATCCGCGGCCGCGTCCTGACCGTACGCGGGAACGACCGCGGGCGGCAGAGCCAGCCAGAGCAACAGCCCGAGCCATGAACGTAGCCATGAAGATGCCCAACAGCGCTGGATCATATGGTTCGCCTCCAGAGGCGGCGGGTAAGTAAGACGAGTCCGGTTACGTACAGAAGAGCGGCCAGGGCGGACAGCGATTTGCCGGGCATGCCCATGGAACCAAGCAGCGTGGGCATCAGGCTCTCGCCATCGCCGGTCAGGCCGGTTCGCAGGCCCGTCACGCTCTGCCCGCGGGCGTTCAGCACGATCGTGTCCCCCACCAACTCCAGCCGGAGTATCGAGCCATCGAACGAATCGAAGCGTAGCTCCTCGCCGGCCACGAGCTCGCGCTCGCCCATCCAACCGGCGCTCAGCCTTCCGCCGTGGATGGTGGAGACCAGGTCGACGCTGGTCTCGTCGAGCCCGACGTCCTGGTCCACTCGGTAGAGACGCAGGTCGTCGACGGCGAGGTTGTCGAACAGCGTCAGCGATGCGGCCGCCGGTAGGAACTCGACGGTGAAGCCGTCGGGGTCGGGCCGCATGCCGACCCGGCCCGGCACGGCGAAGTCGATGGTATCGACATCTTCCACCGCGACCAGCACGAGGCCGGACAGAGAAAGCCCCAACTCTTCCGTCGCGCCACGGACGATCAACTGGTGGCCCGGTCTCGTCTCCTGCATCTCCAGGACGGCGCCGGCGGGCAGCTCGAGACCCGTCAGGTCGATGGTGCTCGCATCGCCCAGAGCGACCAGCTCGATGACCGGATCATCGCTGAAGCTTCCGCCGGAACCGCCGGCGCCGGCCGGGATGTGGACCGCCGCCAGCCCGAAGGCGACCAGCTCCTGGATGGGGATCTCCTGCAGCACCAACGCGGACGCCGAGCCGCCCCGCTCTTCGGGTGAAAGCCGGAAGCGCACGCCGGACAACTTCAGGTCCGTCAGCTCGATCTCGACGCTGCGGCTCGGGACGAACAACGCGGCGGCCGCGACGACGAAAGAGATCGCGATCGCCGCGGCGGCGATGGCGCGCCGAACGACCTGGGAGCGGTGCCGCCCTTCCTTCCTGGCGTGCGCCTCCTCCACTGCCTCCTCTCCCGCCTCCGGTTGCGCCTTGATCACGGCCTCGATGCGTTCGACCAGCTGCTCGTACTGGTCGCCGGCCGAAACGCCGTCCCAACCGATCAGGCTGGCCGCCTGCACGTGCTCGAACTCGAACGGCGGTTGTACCGCGTCGATCATCACCGGGAGTAGGTTCCCGCGCTGCTCGCCCTTGCGGGCCTCCTTGTGCACCCATTCCGCGTCGACCGAGTTCTGCGACCAGACGACGACAACGCAGTGACAGGTGGTGATGGCCTCCTCGATGACCTGGGCCCAGCTCTTCCCCGGCGGAATGGTGCGGTCCCACCAGACCGTGAAGCCGCTGCGCTCGAAGGCATCGACCAGGACCCTGACGCGATCCACGTCGAGCTTCTTGTAGCTGAGAAAGATGTCTTTCATCCGGATGTGACCTTCGGAGAACGGCTACGCGGGAAAGGAGCGGCGAAGCCGACTTGTCTGGCTTGGCCCGCTCACCAACCGGGGTGATAGATCCACATCGGATCCATTGTCACGGATCGGCCGTCCGCCCGCGTCGCGGTTATCTCGACCAGGTAGACTCCCGGCTCCGTGAACCCGGAGAGTTGGATCTTGATCGGCCGCTGGGTCGCGTACACACGCTGGCCCAGTGGTTCCTGCTTCTTGATATAGTCGCCGTTCGGCCGCACACCCGCCCCATCGACCCGGGCGAGGCTCACGTAGACCTCTTCCAGCCGCACGTTGGGGACGACGACCATCTCGTAGCTACCGGTTCCGCTCGACGCCTGGATCGCCCCCGGTCGCGTTACGGCGAGCGGGACGAACAGCTCGTAGGCGACGCCGTCCACGTTCTCGTCCACCCAGGCCAGCACGCCGATGTCACCGCGCTCGATGCCCTGGGCCGCGAGCACGTCCGTCGGCCATTGCCAGCTGCTGCTGCCCGCCGCACGCGGGGCGTCCATCCGGTAGTAGAGGTCGCGCTTGATCCCGTGGGCCCGTACGTGCATCGCCTTGCCCTGCGGCGCGCTCCACTTCACCTCCAGCGGATCGGTGGACTTCAGGTCGTACTCGTCGAACGCAACCGTCAGCGACGCCACCCAGATCATCGTCGCCGCCACGTCCGTCGCGTACATCCCCTCGCAGTGCTCGCCCCGCGACTGGTAGCCCAGTGCGCCGCCCTTCGAGGTGCGCTCGATGGCCGGGTCGCACGGTGAGTCCTGCGCGAGAAGTGTCGCTGGAAGCGTCAGGCTGATGAGGAGAAGAATAGAGCCGAGTCCGGCTATGCCACGCCGGCTCGCCACGAATGGCGGGTATTCGTGCAACATGTTTGGTCGGGGCTAGTGGTCAAAAGTATTTCAGGCGACAACCACTATTATTATACGAAGAGCCACAAATGCACAAGTCTAGGCCAGACCCCAACCTAGGCCGCCATGTCCCGAACCGACCCAATCCTGATGTGGCGAGCCTGACAAGTTGCTGACAAAGGGCGCCATACGGCGGAGGAGCGGCCGCGTGAACCCGCTAAGCCCGCCACTTCGCCCGCAGCTTGAAAAGAGCCTTCGCAATCAAGTCCCGGTAACTCTCGCGGTACTCGATTACGAACTCCTTTCGGTTGGCTCGGATCTTCTGCGCCCACGCCCAGCTCTTGTAGCGATCGAGCTTGAAGTTCCCGTAGTCGGGATGCTGCGTCACGAGCAGGTGGAAGATCTCCCGGATATGCGGCGCACTCCTCTCCGCTTCCGAGAGTTTTCGATGAGCAACACCGTCGGTCGCCTCCCGGTCGTGTGCAGCATAGGTCCAGCTGTAGTCGTCAAACAGAATCCAACCACCCTCACGCAACAGCTTGTCCACCAGGAAGAACGCCAACCCATCAATGGTCCAATTCTTGGATCCGTCGATCATGCAGAAGTCGTACGTCGGTTCACACAGACCCGATTCCGACCGCCTCACGATCGCATCGTGCAGGAACCAGTTATAGCCGGTTTGCTCCCGCACAACCGTAACGTACTCGCTCAATCCGCACCGAGCCAAGAGCTCCTCGATCGAAGGCTTCTGCCATTCCTGCGCCTCGATCAGGTCCCATGAGCGAAGCCCAACTCGAGGCAGTCACCGAGCTTCTGGTCGAGGATCGTGTCGTAGAGGATCCTCGCGTTCTCCTCGGAGATGAACGGTACCCCCTTAACGATGTCGCGAGCCTCGGAGAACTCCATGACAGGCTCCTTCCGCCGACCTTCATTGCCGTCCCACAGGAAGCGTGACTCGGGGTGGACAGCGCAAGATAACCGTGGCGGTCCATGAAGCCAGCGCGATCAGCACCCGGTGGACTGGCACGCTATCTGCCTCTATGTAAGACCTAATCTCGCCGAACAAGTCGGAGGACTGGAACCTGCGGCTGCACGAGCCGCGGCGCGCCTGGAAAGCGGGGCGCTGTGGTGCGTAGCCGTCGGGCAAGCTGTTGCATCGACGCGCCAATCGAGAATGCCGCACGGGGAGGCCCTTATGAGTCAGATACGCCATCGTCCTTGGGAACGCCGAGCGCCGATACTCGCTGTGGTCGTCCTGGCGCTGTCAGGTGCCTGCCAGGAGCCCACCGATGGGCCCGACGTCACCGAGCCGAGCCGGGCAGAGTCACAGGGCTTCTCCAACGAGAACCCGTTCATCTACGGCATCCACGATCACGATCCCAACCCGCAGGAGTACCTCGACCACCTGAGCGCCGGAGGCGCCAACGGTTGGATAACTTCGACCATCGCCATCGGCAGCAATCCCAATGACACAGGTGGCGACGACTTCACACGCTGGGAGAACCAGGGTCATACCGTCATAGTCCGGCTCAACAACGGCTACTGTGACAGCGGGACCATTCCACCGCGCGAGCGATACGACGACTTCGCGCGCCGCGCGGCGAACTACGTGGCGGCGTCACGCGGAGTGCACATCTGGGTGATCGGCAACGAGACGAACCTGGCGGGCGAGTGGCCGGTGGTGGACGGTCAGAAGCGCTACGTGTCACCGCAGGACTACGCGTTGCTCTTCCGCAAAACGTACGAGGCGATCAAGGCGGTGCGGCCAGACGACAGAGTAGTGTCGCAGGCGCTGGCGCCGTTCGCCGGGCCCTACGGCCAGGGCAACGCATGCGGCCATCCGCACGACGGCAATCCACTCAACTGGGTGGACTACATGAACCAGATGCTCACCGCCATCGAGCAGAGCGGTGGCATCGATGGCGTAGCGGTCCACATCAATTCGCGGGGCTACACCCAGGACGCCATCCACAGCGAACAGCGGATGAGCGCCGGCGGCCGACAGCTTTACAACAGCTTCTACGTCTATAAGGACTGGGTCGACTACGGGATCCCGCAATCGCTCTATCACTTGCCCATCTACGCCACCGAGAGCAACGGCATCTACTACTGGTCCGGTGGCCATCCAGAGAATCCCGGCTCCCATTACGAGCCCGGCTGGGTGCAGGAGATCTATGCCGAGATCAACCGCTACAATCAGCAGGCGGTAACGACGGGCAAGCCCATCTTTCGAGCCGTCAACCTCTACCGTTGGTGCGCGTGGTGCGACGGTTGGAACCTCGACCGCGGCACTTATAAGGGTCAGATCCTTGCCGACCTCGACCAGGCCGTGGCCCAGGGCTATCGCTGGCCCGACGTCGGGGCGCCGCCACCGCCACCGCCTCCACCGCCGGAGCCGCAGGGAGAGAACATCGCCCGCAACGCGACGGCCTGGTCTGCGAGCAGTAGCTTCAGCGCCGATTTCGGCGGTGACAAAGCGATCGACGGTGTTGTGACGCCGGGGAGCAAGTGGACCAGTGACGGCGCGAGCGACGAGTCGTGGCTCGCCCTCGACCTCGGTGCAAGCCACGACATCACCGACTTCGTCGTGCGACACGCCGGAGCCGCGGGCGAGCAGACAGCCTACAACACACAGGGCTACCGACTGGAGACGGGCACGTCGCTTGGTGGCCCGTGGACGACGGTGGTTTCCGTCGA
>JBDHAL010000207.1:0-10878 GCA_039588075.1 Gemmatimonadota bacterium
CGAAGCCCGGATCGTCGCGAGTGGCCTGGCGGAGCTTGCGGAGAGCGGCGATGGTGTCGTTTTGCTCGAGCAGCTGCAGCGCCTCGACGTAGGCAGTTGGCTCGCTGGTGGGGGCGTCCTGGGCGAGGATTGACGGCGCCGAGATAATGAAGAATATCGGAATGAGGGGAATGAGACATCGGACAGCGGTCAGCCGTCGCTCAACGGTCATAGATTGCCGGTCGCTCGACATTCAACTCCGACCGTCGACCTCCGCCCGGACGTGGAGAGTCGGACATCGACAGTCGATCGACGAGCGAAGAGTCCAACTCGACCGTCGAGCGACGGCTGACCGCTGTCCGATGTCGAATCCTTTTATTGCCTATGAGCCGCCCCCGACATAACGAACGATGTCGGACCGCTCGCAGGCGACCGAGCCCACCGGAGCAGCGATCGAAAACTTCTCCTCCACGCTGGTAATTCTCAGGCGCCCCAGCGTATCCTCGACCTGGCCAAGGTTGAGACCGGTCTCGGGATCGATCAGCTCCTCACCGACCCGGGAAACCTCGAGCATGTCGCCGACCCGCATTCCGGCGTCGCTGCCGGCGTTGATGTAGATCTGCCCACCGCGCACGGTCACCACCCTGCCCTGCCACGGCACATCACCCAGCTCGGCGATGATGTTGGCTACCACCTCCTGCACGGCGGCGCGGGTCGCCTCGCCCAGGGGCGTGTCCTCGAAACCGGACGTACCGACGTCGAGCACGTCGGTGTCGAGGCTGACCTGCGACGATTTGCTCTCGACCGAGCCCTCGCCGGTGACCGAAACCGTTATCTGGGACGTCTCCACGTCATAGATACGGCTGTCGATGACCAGCCTGGCCTGAACGGTCTTCTTGCCGCCGCCGATCCTGATGCCGCCGGCGACCGGAACATCCACCGGCACGGTTACAGCGGCGTCGGTGGCCCTGCCTTTTTCGCCGTAGCTAAAGGTGGTGATAACCGGGCGGACAAAGAACTGAGCGCCGATCACCCGGCCGGCCTGCACGGCGGTCTCCGGGTTGACGGCGCCGCTGTACTGTAAGTTCTGCTCGGCCAGCACGTCGGCGATCGCCTGGCGCTCGATGACGAGGAAGCGGTCATGCTGCAACAGCTCGGTGATCATCATCTCGGTGAGCCCCTGGGCGAAGCTCTCGAGGCTCGAATTGTAGGAATATCCGGCGGCGCCGAAGGATCCGGTCTCCGTGAACAGGCCCGGGTCCCACATCGACTCCATGACGGCGATGCGGAGCTTGGGGCCCCGGTACTCCCCTTCCTGTGGCCATGCGGAATCGGTGGCGAGCAGGGACAGACCTACGAACAGGCAAGCGGTGGCGCGCATGGGAACCTCCTGGCACGAGCACTTTCTAGGGGCGGCTTGAAGACTCCAATGTAGGGAAGCGGGAGGAGACCGACAACGACCGGAACAGAGAAGATTGACCGGCGTTCCGTCAGTTGTTTACTTGAAGGCATGACGTTGCGAATCGGTCGCTACGAGGTACTGGAAACGCTGGGCAAGGGCGGGATGGGCGTGGTCTACCGCGCCCGCGACCCGGAGCTGGACCGTGACGTTGCGATCAAGCTGGTCCTCTCCTGGGCCCAGTACGACGCGGACGCAATGGCGCGGTTCAACCGGGAAGCCCGCGTGGTGGCCCAGCTGCAGCACCCTCACATCGTGACGATCTTCGATGCCGGCCGCACGGAGGAAGACCTTCCCTACTTCGTCATGGAGTTCCTGGAGGGCTCGGATCTGGGCGAGGTGCTGGGACTGGCGGGCACGCTGTCGTCGGCGCGGACGGTCCGCTACGCGCTGCAGGTGTGTGACGGTCTGGAGTACGCCCACGCCCGGGAGATCGTACACCGTGACATCAAGCCCGCCAACCTGTTCATCACGCCGGATGACCAGCTGAAGATCGTCGATTTCGGGATCGCCAGGCTGGTGGGCTCCCAGATAACCGGAACCGGCATGTCGCTGGGCACGCCGCTCTACATGGCGCCGGAGCAGGTGGCCGGCCAGAAGGTGGATCGCCGAGCCGATATCTTCGCATTGGGCGGCGTGATGTTCGCCATGCTGGCGGGCCGCTCTCCGTTCGAGGCGCCGACGCTGGGCGGAATCTGTCACAAGATCGAGACGCATCATCCGCCGCCGCTGGCGGAGTACGGAGCCGAGGCACCGCCGGGCCTCGAGGCGATCATCCGCCGGGCGCTGGAGAAGGATCCGGAGAAGCGCTACCAGAACGCGGCGGAACTCGCAAAGCATCTCCACGGCGTCGAGGAAGGCCTGGACGCGGCCTACGCGGGGCCCACCGTGATCACACCGGCGACGGCGCCCGCTTCTCCGGGCACGCTCACCGAGCCCATGCGGCCACAGCATCGCCGGCCTCAACGGACCATCGCCCTGGTCGCCATCGCGGTCATCGCAGCGGTGGCCGCTCTGTGGGCCGTGCCGGGATCGCCGCTGCGCCCAATATCGAGCCAGCTGCCCGAACGAGAGACCGAAGCTCTTCCGGAGGAGGCGCCGCCGGCCGACGAAAGTGTAGCTGACGCGGGTGACGCCGGCGAAGACACGAGCGTCGAGACAGCGAGTGAGTCGAGCGCCGGGTCGGAGTCGCCGTCGTCAGGGGCGGCAGGGTCCGCCGGCGATGGCGCTGCTTCCGCGGGCTCGAGATCAGAGGCGGGAACAGGGGCGAGCGTGGGGGCGGACGAAACGCCGACGACGGATGTCGTGGAGGAGAGCGGTCGAGTTGACGCGGGCGAACCTGGGGACGCGCCGGGCGGAGGCGCGACGCCGACGCTCTATCCGGCGGCGCCCACCGAACGAGCGACGGTTAACCGGATCACGGCCGCGCTGATGCGGGCCATCGAAGCGAAGGACTCCGCCGCAATCGTGCGAGCTTTTGGGGGCCGGATGCCGGCCGGCCAGTGGCGACTTTTCGATCGCCTGCTCGAAGGTCCGCGGCTGCGAATCCGACACGAAATGGGGAACGTCGGTAGCGCGGACAACGGGGTGGTCGTCGCCGAAGTCCACGCCGACATCCTGTTCCTCGGTCAGCCCGGCCGGACGCCGGCGCCCCGCAAGCTGACCTGGGTGATGCGATTCCGGACCGACAAGACCGGCCTCTACCTCACCGGGCTCCGACCCCGCTGATCGCGCCGCTGCTTGCGCGCCGCCGCCTACCAGAGCATTGCGGAAACCGAGGCGCCGAAGGCTACGTAGGAGAAGTCTACTTTGACGATCTCCTCCACGGGCCCCGGGACGGCGACCCCGTCCTGGATATCGACCACCGACCTCACCCGGTAGTCGGGCTCGCTGTAGTTGTATTCCGCGAACAGGCGAAGCCCGATGCGTTTGCTCACCATGCCGCGTACCGCCAGCCCCGCGGCAACTCCGAACGCCTCGCTGGGCTCGAAGATCAACACCGGGATCTCATCGGCGCCGAGTTCCTCCTGGAACTCCTCCTTCACCTTCCGCGGCCGTTCGAAAAAGAGGCGCGCCGATCGCGATCGACGCGCCCGACTCGATTTGCTCGAGGTCATGCCGAAAGCACCTAGTGATCAACGACGAACCATGAGCGGTCAGATCGGCATCGTGTAGGATACGTTGAGCCGGTATTGATGCTTTGCGACCGGGCCGATCCAGTCTTCCGTCTTCAGGTTGGTCGCGTACTCCACGTAGAAATTCCAACTCCCCTTCGGCTTCACGATCACATACCCGAACCTCAGGCCGATCGGCATCCTCAGCGCGTTGGTGTCCCAGTTGTACCTGGCCTGCAGATCGTTGGTCTGCAGGTACAGGCCCTTTCCGAGCTGATAGGCGGCGAACGGGTTGATCACCAGCGGCCCCGCTTTGACGTCGTCGGGATTGCTCGGGTCGGTCTTCCCCCAGACCTGCTGCAGCAGTAGGCCAACCAGCAACTTGTCGTTCAGGAACCGCTGGATCACGACACCCGCCAGGCCGAACTGCCAGACCGTCGGCCCGAAGCCCGACTGCGCCGGCACCACGAAGTCGGGGCCTATCCCTGCCCGCCCGGTGCCCCAGTCGGTGAAACCGGGCACGATCAAGGCGAACAAATCGGTGGGCTGGAAGCCCCACTCGTCGTTCCGGTTGAGCGCATAGCGGAGAGTCAGCCGTGGGAGCAGCGTCATCCCCTTCAACGGAACCGGCGCCACCACCCGGAGCTGCATGAATCCTTGATCGCCCTCCGGCCGCGGCACGCCGTTCGTCATCGTGTCGGTGAAGTATTCCGGCATCCCCTGCCAGGCCAACTGGAACGACCACTGGGTGGCCGTGTTGTCCAGCGCCATCGACTCGCGGCTCTGTTCCTGCTCCTGCGCCCACAAAGTCGTAGAGCCGGCGGCGAGAAGCAGGGATGCGAGCAGAAATGCCGTCCGCCTGTAGCTGATGGTCATTCGGTTATCCTCCACCTGCTTTGTTGCCCACCCCGAGGGCCGAAGGCCCCCGGGATGGAGTCGTCGAGTCGGCCGCCCTACTTCGGTTGCCCTTGCTGCAGTTCCTCCAGCACCCGGTCCAGCGAGAAACTCCCCGGCTTCTGTCGCGGCGGGTACTCCTGGAACGTGCGGAGGAAGTTGCCGACGAAGGCCTGCGCTGGCACCAGGACGAACACGCGATCGATACCCCACTTGTCAAAGAGCATCGACTCGTCCTGCGCGCGCTCGAACGGGTCCATTCGCAGGTTCTGAATCAATGGCAGGCGCAACGGGACGAAAGGCTCTGCCCATACTCCGACGCCGTGCGCGCGCTGGACGGTGAAGTTGATCTTCCAGTCGTTGTAGCGCAGCGCCGAGAGCGAGCCGTCGTCGGTGAAGTAGAACATCTCCCGGCGCGGGCCCTCGTTCACCTGTCCCATGAAATAGGGCAGGAAGTTATAGCGCGATCTTGCCCGGCCAGCGCACCACCATCGGCACGCGGAAGCCGCCTTCCCAGGTCGTGTTCTTCTCACCCTTGAAGATGGTTGTCCCGCCGTCGGGCCAGGACATAACCTCAGCGCCGTTGTCCGTGGAGTACATGACGATGGTGTTCTCGGTGATGCCCAGCTCGTCGAGCAGATCGAGCAGCTGCCCTACGTGGCCGTCGTGCTCCACCATGCCATCGGCGAATACGCCTTGGCCAGTGACGCCCTCCGACTCCGCTTTCAGGTGCGTCCAGATGTGCATCCGAGTCGTGTTGAACCAGACAAAGAACGGCTGATCCTGGCTATCAGCATCCCGAATGAACCCGACGGCCGCTTCTAGGAACTCCTCGTCCACAGTCTCCATGCGATTCCGGGTCAGCGGGCCCGTGTCCTCGATCCGGCCGTCCGCGTAACTGTGCATGACTCCACGGGGACCGAACCGCTCCCTGAACGCGGGATCTTGTGGGTAGTCCGGGTTCTCCGGCTCTTCTTCCGCATTCAGATGGTAGAGGTTGCCGAAGAACTCATCGAACCCGTGGTTGCTGGGCAGATGCTCGTCGCGGTCGCCCAGGTGGTTCTTGCCGAACTGGCCCGTCGCGTAGCCCATGTCCTTCAAGAGCGTGGCGATGGTCGGGTCCTGGTCGTTCATGCCCTCGGGCGCACCCGGCAGACCGACCTTGAGTAGGCCAGTGCGAAACGGGCTCTGCCCGGTGATGAAGGCGGCTCGTCCCGCCGTACAGCTGTTTTCGCCGTAGGCATCGGTGAAGCGCATGCCCTCATCGGCAAGACGATCGATGTTGGGTGTCCTGTAACCCATCATCCCATCGTTGTACGCACTGATGTTGAACCAGCCAATGTCATCACCCCAGATGACCAGGATGTTAGGCCGGTCCTGGGCCGATAGCGGCACCGCCATCGCCAGCGCGACGACAGCCGTCATCACCAGCTTCAGTATTCTCATCCTCATAGTCTCTCCTCGTGTGTTGGGGCCACAAATGACCACTCACTACTCACCACTCACCGCTCACCTTCCGCTCGGCGTATACCAGATCGGACTCGTGTACGCCCGCTCCTGATGGCTGAGCGGCACCTGCTCCGGCATCGTGATGCCGTAGTACTGCGCGTCGTACGCCTGCCAGGTCGGCGTCGGAATCTCCAGCACGCGGGCGTAGTAGACCGCCCGGTGATCCGGGTTGAAGTCCGGATCGGTCCACACCGCACGTAGCTCGGCGTCGCCGATATTGTTGAGATACGTGGCGTTGGCCTCGTCAACCGTGTTGCCCACCGGACCGTCGCAGCGCCACTGGCGAGTGACCGCCCGGTCGGCGCACGCGACGTCGTAGATGCGCTCCTGCCGCTCGCCGTCATCGTCGACCCAGCCCTTGACGATCTGGATGCGGTCGAGGTTGCCGGACCAGATGTCCCTGAGCGCGCCGACCATGAAAGTGGGCGCCCGCCTATTGGGGGGACGTACCGGCAGGTCGCCGCCCATCGGAACGCCCCTCGCATACCCGATTGCGACCGCGTCAGGCTTGAAGACGTCGTCGTCTTCGTAGTCCCAACCGCCGAAGAAGCGCACGGTGATTCGAGTGCCGGTGGTGGCGTAGGTTTCCTTCTTTTGCATGGCCTCGAAGATCGCTTCGCGCGTGTTCTCCCGGGCCCAGACGCCCGCGACGCCTCACGCCACCTCTTCCCACGCGAAGGTGGAGAGCGCGTCATCCCCGCTCAGCGCTTGAATCACGTAGTGCTGGTAACGGTCGGGTGCAGGCTCGGTGCCGGCGAACTTGCCCCAGTAATTCTCGTCTCGTGTAGACGCCAGACTGGTATGGGCGTCGGTGGACCCAATCATCCCGAATTTGAAGGGATTCACGCCGATATCCTGCTCTAGCTGTAGACCCACCTGGAGCGCGCTGCGGGCATACTCGTACTGCAGCATCCAGTCCTCTTTGGCCGTGAATCCCGCGATGTCGCCCTTGTCCCACGTTCCGTAATCGGCGAACTCGTCCGTGGGCGAGAGCTTGGGGTGGGCCTCGCCGTCGCCCTTGATCTGCGTGACCTCGTACAGGGGCTCCCAGTGGGCCCGCGTCTCCGCGTAGGCCCGATCGATGGGCTCACCGTTCAGGCGCTCCACGCTGAACATGATGCCGTTGGACAGGTTCCCATTGTGGGGAATAGCCAGCACACTTCCACCGGTGTTCGTCTCGTAAGCGGCCATCCACTCCCAGAGGTCTTCGGGGTCGTAGGAGTCGAAGGTGGTGAACGGGATGATCTCACCGGCTTTGGACGCGTCGTCCTTGAAGATGACGACCCGATGCAAGTTGCTGGGCCGCTCCATCGTGTTGATGGACGTCCACTCGTATCCGATGAAGGCGGTGAAGACCCCAGGCTCGTTGAAATCGTCCGCCGCGGAGATCTCCCGGTCCCAGACGGTCCGGGCCATCTTCGGGCTGTTGATGAGATCGCGGTTCTGCGCCACCCCCTCCGTTCCCCACAGGCGGAAGGCATCGTATCCCTTTCCGGCACTCACCAAGTCGTAGAATCGCTTCCCGTATTCGGTGGCCAACAGATCGGGGTTCGCCTCGGCGATCATCGGCGCCAACCCCAGGTTCGCAGCGTGATCCGAGACGACCAGGAAGTCCAGAGGCCGAATCAAGCGCGCCCGCTGACCCGTGCTGGTGATGACCTCCTCGCCCCGGGCGAAGCGGAAGGCCTGCTCGGGCGGAAGCGTGTTACCGATCATGCCCGCGTCGGTGGAGTAGCTCGTGTGCAGGTGTGTGTCGCCCCAATACAGCCCCTCGGCGAAGTTCTTGTCCCGTGCAGTCCGCTCGACATAGGGCGAGTAGATCCGCTGGGCTTCCGGGAGGGACGCCGAGTCGGGACGGATTTGGGCCGCGAGCGGCGACGAAAACACCGCCAGAGCGAGGCAGAGAAGCACGAGTCTGTTCATGCTGTGGTTCCTCCGGTTGGATTGTTGTTCATCATTCTCACTGTTCTCGCCCCAATACGGCTTGCGTGTCGGCACCCCAGTTGAAGTACCAGCCCACGGCGTCCATGAAAGCGGTATCGAGAGGTTCTAGTTTGCTGGACTCCACGATCTGCAGCGTCCCCATCGTCGGCAGCGACGTCAGGGGCTGGAACACCGTCACGCGATCGCCCTCCAGCTCCTCGACGATGAACGCGACGGTGCGCACACCGGGCCCCAAGTCGAGCAGCGCCGGCTTCATGTTCTTCAACTCCTCACCGGCCAGCTGCCGCGTGATGTTGCGGACCACTCGGTACGGAGGGAAGCGATTGAAGAACTCCCGCTCGATCCAGCCACCCAGCCGCTGAGCCGGCCTGGTGTCTTTCAGTATCCCGACCAGCACGAACAACAGGAACAGCGTTCCCAAGATGGCGAGCTGTCTCTGCAGAGGGCTCAACAACCCATACCGTGGGATCACATCCTGCAACGGTGTCGTCAGCAAGACGGTGAGGTCGTAGAACCCGCCGATCAGGAGGTAGGCCAGGAGGAAGGGCAGCAAGATGAGAAAGCCGCCCACCAGTTTGCGGCCTAGTGCTTTAAGGAGGTCACTCATCCTCGTCACGCCTTTCGGTTGGTGCCACCGTGTCGGGCTGTCAGCGCCTCGCTCCCAGATACGCCCCGCACCCATTCGAGCTCGCTCTGCTCACACAGCGTGTTCAGAGCGCCACGCAGGGCACGGTATGCGTCGCTCGCCGCATAGGCCTCGGCCTCCCGCTCCGAAGCCCAGCGCCCCACCAGAAGCAGACGGTTCTCGTCTTCCACGGCCTGGAAGAGTTCTCCCTCCAGCGCCGCCAAGCTGCGCGCCGACAGCAGGAACTCTCGGCGTTTCTCGGGCTTCAGCCGCACCCCGACCAATAGAATGACCATTTGTGGCCACTGTCCAAGGCATCAACCGTGCCGCAGGGCGTGGCTTGACGTGTGAGGGGCGTAACTATTTACATTGATTAGGCTTATGGAAGAAGTACCCCAGGGGATGGCGGCCTGGAAGGCGCATCGTGCGACGCGACATATCGCGTTGCCCGTCAAATATCGCGGCGGCCCGAGCTACGCGCTCCGGGAATCGGCGACCGCCGCCGCCGTGACCGCCAGCTTCTTCATGCGTGAGCGCAGGGTGCTGGGGTTCACGCCGAGAATCTCGGCGGCTCCGCCCGAGCCTGCGACCTTCCCGTCGCAGCGGGCGAGGACCTGGAGGATGTGCACTCTCTCGACTTGCTCGAGGGTCTGGTCCCATGCGAGGGGTGCGGCCGCCGCCTCGCTCTCCAAGCGGTCGGCGAGCTTGAGCGTCGGTCCGGGTGCGGTGAGGACGGCGCGCTCGATGACGTTCTGAAGCTCGCGGACGTTCCCGGGCCACGCATACTCGCTGAGGGCATCCATGAGCGCGGGGGGGATCTGGTCGATCCCCCTTCCCTTGGCCGCCGAATTGACGCTCACGAAATGGTGGACCAGGAGTGGGATATCCTCCTTGCGCTCGCGCAACGGCGGGACGGTGAGCGGGAAGACGCTCAGCCGGTAGTACAGGTCCTCGCGGAAGCGCCCTTCGCGGACTTCCTCCGTCAGACTACGGTTCGTGGCCGCGATGACTCGAACATCCACGTGCAGGGTCTTCTCGCCACCCACACGCTGGAAACCTCCGTCCTCCAATACTCGCAGCAACTTTGGCTGGAGCTCAATCGGCAGCTCGGCCACCTCGTCCAGAAAGAGCGTTCCGCCATCGGCCAGCTCGAACCGGCCGCGACGCTGCTGTGCGGCGCCGGTAAAGGCACCCCTCTCATGCCCGAACAACTCGCTCTCGATCAGTGAGGGCGGGAGCGCGGCGCAGTTCACTTTTATGAGGGTGCGGTCTCTGCGAGGGCTGCGCTGGTGAATCGCCCGGGCGACCAGCTCCTTACCGACGCCCGTTTCGCCCTCGATCAGGACCGTCGTATCGCCGTCCGCGACCTGCTGGATCCGATGCAACACGTACTTCAGCGCGTCGCTGGTACCGATGATCTCGTCGAAGCCGGAGGCTGTACGAACCTCCTCCTGCAAGTAGATGTTCTCCCGCTCCAGTTGCTCCCTCAAGCTGGAGATTTCCCGTAGCGCCGACTCGAGCCCTTGCTGGGCCCGGAGCTGTTCCGTGATGTCGGCACCGATAGTGAGCAGGCCAGCGGCATCTCCGTCCACGGTCTGTAGTCGCACGTTTGACCAGGCCAGCATACGCTCCTCACCCGACGCGCTGACTATGGACCACTGGCTGTGGGGGCGCGGCTCCGTTCCCATCGCCTCCTGGAACCGGAGGCGCATTTCCTCTGCATCTCGTGCGGGTATCAGCTCCGCCGCCGGTCGCCCCACCAGTTGGCCGCGCGTGAAGCCTGTCAGGCGCTCGAAAAAGGGATTGGCGTAGTTGATGTGTCCCTGGCGATCCATGCCGAGGACGGCCAGCTCGACGTTTTCCAGCAGCGAACGCCAGCGCCGTTCGTTGCTACTGACTTCGCGAGACAATACAGAGGCGCGGACGACTTCGTCCGTGATGTCCAAACCGACGATGAGCAAAATCCCGAGGAAGGCCGGCGCGAGAAGATAGGGAGACCGAACCACGAGAGCGTCCACAAGAAAGCCGTGAATCTGGGCCGCCACTATGAGTAAGAGGGCGACCCCGACCCGAGTCGCTTGCCGCCGCTCGCCGCGACGCAGCAGCTCAACCACGCTGTACGCGAGCAGTGCCGCGAGTGCCGCTATGGCAACGATGGCCAACCAGGCGAGGGGGTGGCCGGGGCCGGCCCCCAGGGCGATGTCCTCGCCCCAGGGCAACTCGATGTGACGCAGGCCCTCGATCCGATCGTGCGTGATGCCCGCCGGCGAGGCCAGGTGCACGACCCCCGCCAGCAGGAGGGCGATCGTCACCGACCACGGCGCCCACCGATTCCGCAGCCCGGTGTAGTACAC
>JBDHAL010000208.1:0-6095 GCA_039588075.1 Gemmatimonadota bacterium
GACAAGAGTTGGCCGTCGAACTAGGCGAGTGGCCCGCCAGTTGAGCTGCCCGACCGGTCCGCGCCACGCAGTCACAGCGTTGCTCTGTCTGGCGAGCGCGGCCGCGCTACGGGCGCAGGCACCTGAAGAGCGGGTGGATTCGGCGCTCTTCGTTTTCGAGCCCGAGTCGATTCGAGTCGCGGAAGTCGGCGCGCCGATCCACCCGAGACTCGCGCCTTCCGCCAACGGCCGCTTCTTCGCCGCGCTCCAGACGCGACCCGACCCCGTACTCTGGATCGTTCCAAGCGACGGCGGCGAGCCGTTCGCCTACCGAAAGACCTGGGCCGCCTATCATCCACGGTGGGCGCCGTCCGGTGATCGCATCGGTTTCATCGCCGGCATCGGGCCGCCGCGGATCTGGACCATAGAGGTCGACCCGGAGACCGGCAGGCCGACGGCACCGCCGCGGATGCTCTACCGCACTCCGGCCAACGCTTTCGCCTTTTCCCCGGACGGCGCGCGGGTCGCTTTCGTACCGCGGCGCTCGACGGCCGCCGGGGCCAGCGAGATTTACATCGTCGACTGGAAAACTCGTAGGGTAAAGCTACTGCTCCGCGAAAAGGGGATGATCTACCGGCTCGACTGGGCACCGAGCGGTGAGCACATCTTCTACGGTCTGGCGCCGACGGACCTCGCCGGCGACACGACGCAACGCATCGTTCGTGTCCGGGTTGCCAGCAGGAAAACTGCCACCGTACTACGCACGGCCGAGTTCCTCGGCCTCTCGAGAGATGGCGCGTTCCTCCTGCACAGGCCGGCCGACCCAGAGTTCGTGCACGATGACATTCTCGAGATCGTAAAGGTAAACGGAGAGCTGCTGCTGCGCGTGGCGATACGCGAGGGAGCCGCTCCCGTCTGGGGCGTGACCTCGGGCACCCTCGTCCAGGTCCACCCCGGCGAGCAGGCCGACGAAATCTGGCTGATCCCGACCTGCCCCTTATGTAGCTTCACCGCCTGGTAGGCGGGCGATGAGCCGGGCCGCCTGATGTGTATATATAATGTAGGCCTGCTAAGGCTTTCGGGAATCACCGACGCCGCCCCATCTTCCTAGGACTCTTCGAATCGCCACCGGGAGGCATAGCATGAACAACATGGTAGTCATCGGCGTGGTCGCCGTGGTCGCGATCATCGTCATTGTGCTCTACAACAAGCTGGCGTCCCTACGCGTGCGGGCCGACGCCGCCTGGGCGGACATCGACGCCCAGCTCAAGCGGCGCTACGACCTGATTCCCAACCTGGTGGAGACAGTGAAGGGCTACGCCGCCCACGAGAAGGGGACTTTCGAGCGCGTCACCGAGATGCGGGCCGCCGCGATCAACGCGCAGGGCGTGGCCGAGCAGGCGAAGGCGGAGAACATGCTGACCCAGGCGCTGCGCTCGGTCTTCGCCGTGGCGGAGAACTACCCGCAGCTCCGCGCCTCGGAGAACTTCAACCAGTTGCAGGACTCGCTGGTCGAGATCGAGGACAAGGTTCAGGCGGCGCGCCGCTACTACAACGCCGTCGTTCGCGACTACAACACGCAGGTCCACGTGATCCCGTCCAGCCTGGTCGCCTGGATGTTCAACTTCAAGGACCGCGACTACTTCGAGCTCGACTCGCCGGAGGAGCGCCAGGCCCCGAAGGTCGACTTCAGCAGCTGAGCGCTCTCATCGTGCGCGTGCCCCGGACGCACCACCGTCGGCGATCGATCTTCTGCGCGGTCGTCGCGGCGGCGCTACTTGCCGTAACCAGTTCGACGCCACCTACCACGTCCAGACCAACGGCGCGCTGGACGTGGAAGAGCGTATCACTTTTCGCTTCGAGGGTGCGTGGAACGGCGTCTACCGCTGGATCCCGGTGAGGTACCGGCTAGAGGGCGGCGGCCGGCGGCCTCCGCCTCCGGCTTCTCCTTGAGGATGGGGATAGGGTACAGCGGCAGCGGCAGCGGCTTCTCGGGTGACGGCGGTTTCTCCGGCGGCGGCTTCGGTGGTGGCGGCGGCGGCGGTTTCTGATAACTATGATCGAACGAAACCAAAGACAGAGAGTCGATTAAGATGAGACGATCCGTGAATCTCGTTCTCCGCGCCCTCGCGACGATCGCGCTGCTCGGCGTGGCAGCTCAACCGGCCGTCGCCCAGAACAGGCAACTGAGCATCGACTTCTTCGACGCGACCTACCGGGTGGGCACCGATGGGACGCTTACCGTGGAGGAGCGGATCACCTTCCGATTCGAGGGCTCTTGGAACGGGGTCTATCGCTTCATCCCGGTGAAGTACCGGCTCGATGACGGCGGTAGCCACCAGGTGTACCTCGACGTGGTGTCGGTGACCGACGACCGGGGCAGCGACCTGCGGCACGAGGTCAAGCGGCAGGGCGCGGTCGTAAACATCAAGACGTGGGTGCCGGGAGCGCAGGACGCGGTCCGGACCATCGTCTTCCGCTACCAGGTCCGGAACGGCCTGCGCTTCTTCGAAGATGACGACGGGATGCAGTGGGCCCACGACGAGCTCTACTGGAACGTCACCGGCGACGAGTGGGAGATGCCGATCCGCCGGGTCCAGGCGACCGTGAACCTGCCGCCGGAAGTCGCCGGCGTGCAGGCCACCGGCTTCACCGGCGGCCGCGGAGCGCGAGGCGCCGACTACGACCGGCAGATCAGCGGCAACACCATCCGCTTCGAAACCAGCGCGCCGCTCGGCTACCGCGAGGGACTCACCATCGTCGTCGGTTGGGAACCCGGCGTCGTCGCGCGACCCGCGGCAGCGACACGGCTGCGCTGGGCGCTCCTACGCTTCGCCTTCGTCCCCCTCCCGATCATCGCCTTCTTCGCCATGCTCTTGCTCTGGCGGAAGAAGGGCCGCGACCCGGAGCTGAACCGATCCGTCATGCCGCAGTACGAGCCGCCGGAAGGGATGAGCCCGGCCGAGATCGGCACGCTGATGGACTTCAGCGTCGACCCCCGCGACCTGTCGGCCACCATCATCGACCTGGCCGTACGCGGCTACCTGAAAATCGAGGAAGTGCCACACAAACGGCGCAAGCGCCCCAAGGACCACATCATCCACATCTTGAAGGACCCGGAAGGCGTCAGTGACCTGAAAGACTTCGAGCTCGAGACGCTGAAGGCGCTATACGACCTCGCTGAGAAGGAAGGCGACACGTACCAGGTGAAGATCTCGGACTTGAAGCAGGAATTCTATCGCTCGGTGTCGAAGATCAAGCGGCAGATCTACAAGCTGCTGACCACGAAGCCGAAGATGTTCACCGCCCGGCCCGAGAACGTGCAAGGCGCCTGGGTCGGGATCGCCCTCGTCGTCGCCGCCGGGTGCGTCGGACTGGGTATACTCGCCACCAAGATGGATATCGGCGACCCCGTCGCTCGCTGGGCCTCGCTCATCGCCATCCCCGTCTTCGTCATGGGCTTCGGTCTCGCCATGCCGGCCCGCACGCTAAAGGGTGCCTGGACCCTGAACCACGTGCTCGGCTTGCGCGAGTACATCGATCGCGTCGACCGGCACCGGTTGAAGTACGCTACCCTGGACCACTTCGAGAAGCTGTTGCCCTTCGCGGCGGCCATGGGCCTGGAGGAGAAGTGGACGGAGGCGTTCGACGCGATTCTCACAGAGGCGCCCGCCTGGTACGTGAGTCACTATCCGGGGACTTTTCATGCCCACTACTTCTCCGACTCGCTCGGCCGCATGACCAGTGCTACGGGAACGGCGCTGGTGACGGCACCGCGGTCGGCGAGCGGCGGGTCGGGGTTTAGTGGAGGCGGCGGATTTAGTGGTGGCGGCTTCGGTGGGGGAGGCGGAGGCGGGTTTTAGATTATAGTGAACATTGAACATCGTCCATCGTTCATCGAACTTCGAATAACACCCCGATGTTTAACGTTGCACGTTGAGACTGGAACTTGAACCTCGAGGCGAGAACTGCGGCGTCAAGGTTCACGTTCGCGTCTCAAGGTCCAAGGTTCGAGATCGGTGTGTTATTCGACGTTCGATGAACGATGGACGATGTTCAATGTTCACTATCAACATCAATAGAAAGCTCCCTCATCTTATTAAAAAGCGTCTTTCTGCTAACACCGAGCCGCTGAGCTGCTTGGGTGCGATTTCCATCCGCTTCGCGAAGGGCCTCGACAATCATCCGCTCTTCCACCGCGGCGCGCGCGCGATCGGCAGCTTCGGCCAGCGTCGGTCCGTAGTCCAACGCGTCTTGGGATGCGTGGTTGAGGCGCGCCGGCAGGTCGGCGCCAACGATAGCGGGGCCGCGGGCCAGGGCGAGGGCGCTTTCGAGCGCATTTTCTAGCTCGCGCACGTTCCCCGGCCAGTCGTAGGCGACAAGCAGCGCCAGCGCTTCCGGGTGAAGCAGCCTGGGCTCGAGCTCCAGGCGTGAGGCGTGCTTGGCAACAAAGTGATCGGCGAGCGGCGGGATATCTTCGGGTCGCTCGCGCAGCGCCGGCAGTTGGACCGCCACGACGTTGAGGCGCCAGTACAGATCCTCGCGGAACCGACCGGCATCGATCTCGGCCTGCAGGTCCCGATTGGTGGCGGCGATGAAGCGCACGTTAACGGGAATCGCGCGCTCACCACCGACGCGCCGGATCTGGCCTTCCTCCAGCGCGCGCAGCATCCCCACCTGGGCGGCGGCCGAGAGTTCTCCCACCTCGTCGAGGAAGAGCGTACCGCCGTTGGCCTGCTCGAAGGCGCCGCGGCGCGTCGTCTTGGCGTCGGTGAACGCGCCACGTTCGTGACCGAAGAAGCTCGATTCCATCAGCGTCTGCGGGATGGCCCCACAGTTGACGGCCACGAACGGGCCGTCCTTGCGGCCGGAGTACCGGTGAATGGCACGGGCCACCAGTTCCTTACCCGTACCGGTCTCGCCGGTGACCAGCACGGTGGTATCGACGGGTGCGATGCGATCGATCATTCGGAACACGGCGTCCATGGCGCCCGACTGCCCGACCATGTTCTCGGGGCGAAAGCGATCGTCGAGCTGTGATTCCAGCGCCTCGACCCGCTGCTCCAAGCGCCGCATCTGCACGGCGCGTTCTACAGTTAACTTCAACTCATCATTATCGAACGGCTTGGTGACGTAGTCGAGGGCGCCCTTGCGAATCGCGTCGACCGCCGAGCGGATTGTGCCGTGCGCCGTCATGATGATGAAGGCAGGAGATGCCGGGCCGAGCTTTTCGAAAAGCTTCTCCATCGTCTCGACCCCGTCGATACCGGTCAAGCGAAGATCGACCAGCGCGACGTCGGGCTCGAAATCCGGCGCACGCGTGAGCGCCTCCTCGCCGCTCTCCAGCGCGAGGATTTCATAGCCCGCATCTTCCAGCACCGTCGCAACGATGCCGCGCAGCGTCCGCTCGTCATCGACGATCAACACGCGTGACTTCATCGGCCGTGCCGATCCGGCAGGCGGATCTTCACCAGCGTTCCGCGCTCGACTTCGCTCTCCACTTCGATCTCGCCTCCGTGACGCTGCACGATCCCGTAACACACGGACAGGCCAAGCCCGGTACCGTCTTTCTTGGTCGTGAAGAACGGATCGAACAAGCGGTCCCTGTCTTCTTCCGAAATACCCGGGCCCGTGTCGCCGACCCGCAACTCCACCATCCGCCCCAGCCGGCCGGCGGAGATATCGAGCGCGCCACCTTCCGGCATGGCTTGAAGCGCGTTCATCGCCACGTTGAGCAGAACCTGGGTGATGAGGTTCGGGTCCGCCCGAACCGACAGGTCATCCGGAACCTCGGTCCGCGTCTCGACGCCCTGCTTTCGCGCCCGCGTATCGACCATCGCGATCGCGTGGCGGATCAACTCCGACAGGTCCACGTCCTCGAACTTGGGCTCGGCGGGCCGCGCGAACGACAGCAGCCCCTCCACTATCTCGTTGATCCGATCGACCTCGGCCAGGATGTCGCCGACCAGCTCCGCCCGCTGGTCCCCGTCCTCGTACCCGCTACCCAGGTGCTGGATCGCCGACCGTATGGAGGTCAGCGGGTTACGGATCTCGTGGGCCGCGCCGGCCGCCAGCTCGCCGGCCGTCGCCAGTCGCTCCGCCCGGTACAAGCGTTT
>JBDHAL010000209.1:0-7023 GCA_039588075.1 Gemmatimonadota bacterium
TCGCCTTCAGGCGTGACGTTCACCGCGCCCCGGGTGAACGGCGGCTTGTATTCGGGGAAGTCGATCCCGTCGATGTCCGGCTTCGGCAGGTTCATCGCTCGGCCGCCGCCACCACTGCCGTCGGCGCTCATCACCGAAACGAAAGTGCCGCTGGACATCCGCTCGGCCCAGGCCTCCTTGTCGGCATGGGTGATCGGAACCGGCTCGTATTCGACCTGCGGTCCAACGACTTTCGCACCACCGGCCGTCATCCACTCGATGTGATAGTCCTCCGCTCGGGCGACCGCGACACGTCCGTCCGCAGCGACGCCCCACGCATCGACGGCCTGGAAGGGCGCGATTCCCGCTCCGCTGAAACCGAACCCCCCGCCATCACTCTTTAGCTCGGTCACCTTTGCCATCGGTAGCTGACCCACCGTGTCGATCGATCCGGTCGCTCGGTCGAACCGCGCCACCGCCAACGAGTCGGGAAGACCGGCACCCGGACCCATCGTCAGGTCGCCCGCGATATCGAGGTAGAGACGACCCGCTTCGTCGATGCCGTTCGGAAAAAGAAGCAGCCCGCTCGGCAGTAACAGCGACGCGGCGTCTTCCATCGAGCCACTTGGCGAAATGGCCGTCATCCGCATGTTGCCCATGTCCACCAACAGCGTCGAGTCTCCCGGCAGCGCCAGGAGGTCGCCAGGCATCCGGTACTCACCCGGTCTCCCGGCAGCGCCAGGAGGTCGCCAGGCATCCGGTACTCACCCGGACCCTGCCCCACGTGCCCGACCTCGACCACCTCGCTGTTGGCGAAGTCTATGATTCGCACCGCCTGTTCCAGCCGATCCGAGATCATCACCCGGCCATCGGCCAGTTCTCGCAGCCCCGCGATTCTGCTGAACGGTTCCGAGAACAACGCTTCGGCGCGCGCCAGGTTCTTACGCGCCACATCGTCCTGCGCAGACAGCGGGCCCGCGGCAACCAGCGCCAGCACACCGATCAAAGCCGTCCGAGTCATCTTTGCGTACATGCATTCCTCCGTTTCGGTCCCTTGAGAGCCTGAAGTCTATCCCGCTTCCAGCCGCGGGCCAGTCGCAGAGATAGTCGCGCCGGCGGACACCGAGCTTCGCCGACCGCTCGCAGACAATCGGGGAGAACTTCGCTCGCCCATTTAGCGTTTAGATGAAAGAAGGGAAGGGCCGCCGGGCGGCCCGCGTGGCCGGCCCTGGGCCGGCCCTGATTATCGAGACAACCAAAAGCCGGGCCGGAGGTGTCCAAGAGACATCGCCGGAGCGGATAAGCTGGCCGGTTGGCCCAGCCAACGGTGGTTGGGGGGCTCGGCCAGCATTCTGGATGAGAGATGAATAGCCCCGACCTGACGTCCCTCGTGGAACGCGTGCGGTCAGCACGGCTGTTTCGCGTTCTTGGTGTATACGCGATCGCGTCCTGGGCAGTGCTCCAGGCGATCGATCTTCTTGCCTCACAGTTCGGCCTGCCGCCCTGGTTCTTTCCCATCGCGCTCGGCCTGCTGCTGGTGGGATTCCCCATCGTCCTGGCAACCGCTCTGATGCAAAGCCGGCCGGCCCCTTGTGACGAGGTGGCGGTGGCGACTCAAAGCGCTAAAGGTCAAAGCGGATTGGGCCGCCTGCTGACGTGGCGTGGAGCTTTAACAAGCGGCACGCTGGCCTTCGTGGCACTCGCCACGATCGGAGCCGGGGTCGTCTGGCTGCGCAATAGCGGGCGCGACCTGAGACCCGATGCCGTAGCCGTGATGCCGTTTCACGTGATAGGCACGGAAGAGACGCAGCTCTGGCGCGAAGGGCTCGTCGATCTACTGGCCACGGCGCTGGACGCAACGGGCGAGTTCCATTCTTCCGATCCGCGGGCGGTGCTCAATCGCTGGCGCGCCATCGTGCCCGACCCGAACGAACTGGCGGAACCCGAGAAGGCGGCGGAGGTGGCCGGCTCTTTGGGTGCGGGTCGCGTGATCCTGGGCAGCCTGATCCAGACGGCGCCGAACGAGGTCCGTCTCGCGGCCGACCTGTACTCGGTTCGCTGGTTGAGAAAGGAGGCATCGGTCTCGGTAGAGGGCTCCGAGGACCAGATGACCGAATTGATCGACGAGTTGACCCTGGAGCTGCTGCGCTCGGTGTGGGAGGGCGACAGCTTTCCCGAGGTGAGGGTGTCCGCCATGACCACGGCGTCGATCCCGGCGCTCCGCTCGTACCTCGAGGGCGAGCAGGCCTTTCGCCACTCGCAGTTCGCCGACGCGCAGGCCGCGTTCAGCCGCGCGGTCGAAGAAGACTCCACCTTCGCCATCGCCTATTACCGGCTGGCGCAGACCTACGGATGGTTCCGCGGGCTCGGCGCTTCGGAGGTCCCAAGGTACCTGGCCGCGGCCGAACGCCACAGCCAGGACCTGCCGGCGCGTGACAGCCTGCTCGTGCGCGGCTGGAAGCTGGCCGACGTGGACGGAAGCCTGCAAGCGATCCCCTTGTTCAGGGACCTCGTCAATCGCTTCCCCGACGATCTGGAAGCCTGGCACGGTCTCGGCGATGCCGAGTTCCACATGGGCTCGCAGGCGGGTCATCCGATCACCGCCGCCGTAGCTCCGCTGGAGCAATCGCTGGCCCTCGATTCCACCTTCGCGCCGGCGCTGATCCACCTGATCGAGATCGCTTACCGCGAAGGTGACGCCGCCCGCGGGATCGATTGGACGACGAAATACCTGGCGCTCGATTCCACGTCGTTGTACGCCCAGAGCTTCCGCTTGCTCACGCCTCTGCAGTTCGGAACGCCGCGGGATTCGGCGCGCGCCGCGGCGGCGCTCGACACCGCCGACACGGAACTGCTCTCCTGGATGATGGGCCGGCTGCGGGCATCCGGTCCGTACAACTTCAAAGTGTTCCAGATGGTCAGCCTCGAGGCGGCGGAAGAGCGATTCAACAATGACGACCGCGCCATGGCTCTCGCCGATCTCGGCCTCGCCCACCTGCGCCATGGTCAGGCCTCCGTCACCGCCAAAATGTTCGAGCAGTTGCTCTCGATGACCAGCGAAGGTCACGACATGGAGCCCTGGGTACTCAACGTCATGGCCACGGCGCTCGAGATGGGGGTCGCCGCCGACTCGGTTTCGATCGCGCTCGTAAAGCGGATCTCCGAGACGCGCGAGCTCCCCTACGCGGCACTCTCCGTCAGCTCTATGCGCGAGGACGGGATCGAGAAAGCCGAAGCCCGGGTCGTCATGCTGGAAGGCTACGCCGACACGCTGATGGCCAACGGCGACACGGCGCGTAGCAGGTCGACTCGCGGCCAGTCATTGACGCTGCGCGGACGGATGGCGGCGGCGCACGATAGCGTGGACGCCGCGATCGACTACCTGCGCCGCGGGCTCGCCATGATCAACGCGACCTGGACCTGGCCTCGCGACCTGGACCGTTACCTGCTGGCGAATCTCATCGAAGATCGGGGCGGCGAAGAGGAGGCCATGGCAATCTACGGCTCACTCTACTGGAACCCGTTTTCCGAAGCGTTGGGGTACTTCCACCGCGCGGAGATCCATGAGAGGCGCGGCGAGCGCGAGGAGGCCGTCCGCTACTACGTTCGCTTCCTGAGCCTCTGGGGCGACGCCGACGAGCATCTACAACCGCGGGTCGAGACGGCGAAGAGCGCACTGGAACGCTTGCGCGGAGAACGAATCGCCAGCTAATCCCAGCGACGACGGGGCGAAGACGACGACGTACGAGACTACTCAGAGCTTTCTTCGATTCTATAGCAAACCGCGGCGGCCTGGCCTGTGAGCTGCGCCATCACTCCGCACAGCCGATCGCCCTGAACGTCCTCGATCTGCATCGGCTCCGGCAAATACAACGCACCAAGCAAGTGACCCTCGCCGTTATAGACATCACGCCGCAGCGGTTCGCCTTCGATATATGGATCAACCCACAACCGTCCGCGATCGTCCATCACCAACCCCTCGATCGCCTGGATGACCGGCGCGAACGGCATCGCGTCGAGCGCTTGCTGCGCTACCCCGGCCTCCGCCAGTACCGTCACAATGCTGTCCCGAATGCTCTGCGTCACCGCCGCGTTCTCGTATTGCCGCGCCACACGTTTCTGAAGCGAACCATCGGGGCTTCGGATCTCGACGAAGTAACGCGCCGATGTCGCTATCGCCACCGCACCGGGGACCGCTGAAACGTACGGCTCCGGCGCGAAGCGCGGCCTCACAAACGAGGCGCCGCCGTCGGGCAGCGGCACGGGCGTCCAGGTGGGAGGCGAAAACGCGACGACCGTGTCCGCGATCTCGCCGTACCTGCTCAGCCGGAAGAGTATGGCCAGACCCGTATCCTGAGCTTCCGGAACGAAGGGTGCCGGCTCACCGGCGACATAGAGCTCGTTCGCGCCGCCCGCTTTGAACACGCCCGAGGTGCCAACCAGGCCGCCGAGATCGATCTCGAACCGGCCTATAAAGATGCCGGACGTGTCGAACGCGGTTACACGGTTGAGGCCCGGATCCAGTACGTAGACGAACGAGTCCGCTACCTCCATTATGACCGGCGCGCGGAACTCGCCCGGTCCCGTGCCCGCTCGCCCGAACGAACCGAGATAGACGCCGCCTCCGTCGAACCGCAGCACCCTCTGGTTGCCGGCGTCCAGCACGAACACGTCGCCGTTCGGCCCGATCCCCACGTCGAGCGCAAACAGCGCCTGCCTGCGGTCGAACAGTTGATCGCCCGCCACCAGGATGTACTGGCTCAATTGCCACCCAAGCGTGTCGCCGGCGATCCCCGCCGCCGGGTTCATCACCGACGGAACGCCACCGATCGTGTCGATGACGACTCCGCCCCCGGGAGCATCACCGCGGCAACCGATTAGGCTCAAGGTGGATAGCGCGACTACTATGCAAGTGACTCGAGGTTTCACCCAGTTTCCTCCAGGCTCGATGTGGCCGGTCAATGGCAGTATAGTGAAGCCGGTAGACGGTTGACAGTAGACGGTTCGACGATAGATGAGGATATAGCCAGATAGGGGCAAGCATGTACGCCGATGTGCTTTCTGAGACGAGCATACTTCAGTTGCTTCAGGAGCTGATTCGCATCCCTTCTGTTAACCCGACGCTGGCGCCGCAGGAATCGGACGGTGAGGCGGCGGTCAGTCAATTCGCCTGCGATTGGCTCGCCGGTCACGGGTTGAGCGCGCGCCAGGAAGAGGTGGCGCCGGGTCGACCCAACGTTGTCGCGGAAGTCGGGGCCGGGGAGCGGCCGGTCCTCGTCTTGTGTGCTCACGTCGATACGGTGAGTACCCATGGCATGACGATCGACCCGTTCGAGCCGCGGGTCGAAGGCCGGCGCGTTTACGGTCGGGGGAGTTACGACATGAAGTGCGGCGCCGCGGCCGTCATGGCCGCCGCAGCGGCGCTCCAAGATGAGGATCTGCCCGGCAAGCTGATGGTCGCGCTGGTCGTGGACGAGGAACATTCGAGCATCGGCGCCGACCACTTCGTCTGGCATCACGGCGCCGACGCTTGCATCGTCACCGAACCAACAGAAGGCCGGCTCGGCCTGACTCACAAGGGTTTCGTTTGGAGCGAGATCGCCACAAAGGGGATCGCGGCCCACGGGAGCCGCTGGGACCTCGGCGTCAGCGCCATCGGTCGGATGGGACGTATCATCGCCGCGCTCGAGAGCTTCGACAAGGACGTGCTGCGCAAGAGGGTCTACCCCGAGCTGGGACCTGCCTCGATGCACTGCTCGCTCATCGAAGGCGGAACCGGCATCAGCACCTACGCGCCAGAATGCCGCCTCAAGATCGAACGCCGCACGCTTCCCGGTGAGACTCTCGACCAGATCGAAGCTGAACTGAGAGGGATCGTACGCGATGCCGGCGAAGAAGCGGAAGTCGATTGCTTCTTCCATCGCACGCCGCTCGTTTGCCCGCCCGACGCGCCCATAGCCCGCTGCGTCCGCGAAGCCGCCCGCGAAATTACCGGCCGCCTGCCCGACGACACCGGCGTCGCCTACTGGGCCGACACCGCCGTCTTCGATGCCGCCGGCATCACCGCGCTCAACTACGGACCCTCCGGCGAAGGCGCTCACGGCGCCGTCGAGTGGGTCGATCTCGATTCGGTTGTGACCTGCGCCCGCGTGCTGGTCGATGCAGCGCAACGTTTCTTGAGAACATAGGCCGTCCCACCCCGGCCAACCCTCGATTGACTAATCGGTGTCTCACCCCTAGAACAGACAGCCGCGCGCCGAGCCCCAGCGATCGTGCTCGGAGGGAAGCATGATTCATAGCAGCATTTGCAGACGAGCATTCTTTCCCGGACCCATACTCTTGATCGCCGCATCTGCCCTGGCGCTCGCTTGCAAGAGTGCCGAAGTCGCGACCGTCGACGACATCGTCATCTCCGAAGTCGATACCGTGGTGTCGCTGGAAAGTGAGCTGTTGGCTGCTCCCATCGACGTCGACGTCGATCGGGCCGGTAGCGTTTACGTACTCGACTACCAGCTCGCCCAGGTTCTCGTTCTTCCGCTAACGGGAGAGGCGCCCTTCTCCTTCGGAAACGACGGGGCGGGCCCTGGTGAGTTCGACGGCGCCGTCGCCCTGGCCGTCGCTGACTCCATCCGAATCGTCGATTCCGGCAACGGGCGCGTCCAGGTGCTCTCGCTCGACGGGACCTATGCGCGGAACCACCCCCTGCCCGGCGACTATATCGGAGGTATCGCACTCCACGACGACGGGCGCCTGGCCATCTCCACCCAGGGCTTCCGCACGGAATACCTCGCCGGAACCTTCGACTCCGACGGACAGCCGGCGGGCCAGGTCGGCGAACTCAACGCACCGTCTCACGAGATGTGGGACATGACCGTGATCAAGTCTGCCATTCTCGACGGCGAGGTTCCCCAGACGTTTCGCAATTTCACCGTCCCCGTTCTGCACGACGATGGCGGCCTCTGGCTCATCTCGAATGCGGAAGGAATCGTGCAGCGCTACGATAAGGAAGGAAGCCTGCTCTGGGCCCTCACCCTGGACGCGCCC
>JBDHAL010000210.1:0-6079 GCA_039588075.1 Gemmatimonadota bacterium
CCGGTGCTCCGACAACACGTCCCGCAGCCGCTCCGGCTCGTGGTCCAGGACCTTGAACAGATCTTCTCCGAAGGCCTCGACGAGCGTCTCCGCCGTCTTCGCACCAACTCCGGAATAGCGCTTGAGGCGACCCAGTGCAGTGGCCGATTCACCGCCGGCAGAGACCTCCGCTTCATGCCGCGCCTCTTCGCGCGCCGCCGGCTCCTCCGCCTGACGCCCGCCCTTTTGGCCGGCGAATATTGGCGGCGGCGCTTCGGACGGCCGATAGCGGCCGCGGGTGCCCCAACGTCCTCGGATGGTGCCGCGTGGCGCGCCGGGCAGCGGCGCCGCCGCCGCCCCGGATTGCTGTTTCTCTCTCTCTTCCGGCCCGGCCTCGGGCTCGGCAACGACTTCAGGCGCGACTTTGGGCGCGACCTCTACCGACCGTGCCTCCGGAGCGACCTCGATGGAACGCTCTTGTCTGGAGGGCGGCGTCTCAGCGATCGATCCCGAACGCGTTTCGGCGACGACGACTTCCGTTTCGTTTGGCTTCTCATCCGGTCGCTCGTCCTTCCTGGCGCGCTCCGGCTTCCGCCGCGCATCTTCACGCGGCCGGCGCTCTCCTCGGCGGCGGTCGCCTCCACGTGCTTCACCGCTACGCTCTCCGCCTCGCGCCTCCGTCCGCTGCCCGCGGCCGCCCCGGCCTCCCGCTTCGGCCCGCTCCGGCCGCCCGCCGGAACGGGCTCCCGTTCGGGACCGCTGCGCCGGCGGCCTGTCCGCCGTTTCACTCCGGGGCCCACCCCCGCTCCTTCGGCTTCGCCCCTCGCTGGGCTCGCGACGCGGGCGACCTTCTCTTGGGGGTCGCGGTCCGCGTTCGCGCCTCGCGACGGGCTTCTCGGGTTTCGCCGGCTCTTCCTCGGCCTCCTCGCCCTCGCGGCCGCCGAAGAAGAAGCGGGCGAGCCGCTTCATCGTCGACGCCCCTCGATCGGGCTCCGGCTGTCGGGCACCTCCCCGCGACTTGCTCGCCTGCGAACGGCTCACGTGATAGTTGCCGTTCGGTCCCCGGGTGAGTTTGACCTCTCCGCCTTCCTCGGCCGCCTGCAGGAACTTGCTGAACTTGCTGAAGCCAAGTTCGCCCTCATCGAAACCGGGATCCAACTCCAGCATTCGACGCTTCACATCGCTGTCGCGCGTCGCTTCGGAGCCACTTTCGAGCAGCACGTCCAGCGCCCGGTGCAGCAGATCGAGCGCCGACTTCATCGTTAGCTTCGCCCGCGCCCTATGCGTGGCAACTTCCTCGCCCTGCGGCTTCTCTCTCGGACCCTGTCTTTCCTTCCGCTCCTGTCGTTCCCGCGCCGGCTTACTCTCTTTCGGCTTCTCCTTGCCACGCCGCCGCGGGGCGGCTTTAGCTTCCGGCTCATCCACCTTCCCCGCTTTCGTCTCCTTCTGGCCCTTCTCACCCGGCGCCACTCCGTACTGCCCGTTCTCCATCTTCTGAATCGACAGCAGGCCGCGAGACGCCGCCTGCACCACGAACCGGTTGAATTTGTTGAAGCCCTGTTCCTTCTCGTTGAAGGAGGGGTCGATTTCCAGCATCACCTGCTTGAGCCGGTCCGATCTCATCGTGTCGCCGCGTTCCACCATTCGCTCGACGGCTTTCCCCGCCAGCAACCATGGATCGTGGCTCTCGAGCGGCTGGTCACCCGTCTTGCTCAAGCCCGACAGCGCCGAGTAGCTGTAGTACTCATCGCAGTTCTGTACCAGCAGATCCGAACTCGACTCCTGGATCCCCACGCCGATCACGTACTTCCCGTACTCCTTCAGCTTCAGCACCAGGCTCGAGAAGTCGCTGTCGCCTGACATCAGGATGTACGTCCTGATCTCCGGCCGGATGAACACGAGCTCCAGCGCATCGATCGCCAGGCGGATGTCCGTCGCGTTCTTCTTCGAAGATCCGTACGCAGGTGCAAAGATCAGATCGATCGATGCCTCGGACAGCGGCACGATGTACTGCGGATACCTGCGCCAGTCGGCGTAGGCTCGCTGCACGGCGACCTTGCCGCGAATCACGTCCGAGTCTAGAAGAGTGCGCAACTCCGCGCCGAGGTTCGACCGGATCCCCATCGTGACGTTGTCGAAATCGATGAGCAGCGCAGCTTGATGTGAGTCCTCAGCGTCGGGCCGCAGTTCGCCCCGACGTTCGGGTAACTCTTGTAGCATTTCCATGCCTCTCGTAACTCCTTGCAAAACATAACATTACAACGTTGAGAGGCAGGCACGCTACCGTGGCGCGAGGGGCTGGGGATGAACCACCGGAAGACTGTCGCGCTATCTGGCAACGGCGCCGACGACCTACTTCGGGAGGGATCCCTTCGGTCCCAGCTGCCGTGCCACGCGCAGAATCCGGATGAATCGCCGCTCGGGCGAAGTTGCGCGAGACCTATCTCTCAAAGAACGAACGACTAACCGTGGCGCGTGGCCTGCTCGGCCCTGACCATGCGAGCCAGTTCGACGCGCCGCACTTTACCGCTCCCCGTCATGGGGAACGAATCCACAAACCTAACGAGGTCAGGTACCTTGTACTGTGCGACCTGGCCCCTGCAGAACTCCTTGATTTCATCGCCTGTAACGATCGCACCTTCGACCGGCAGTATGCAGGCGCAGATGAGCTCGCCGAGGACCTCATCCTCCACGCCGACGACGACCACCTCGTAAACCGCCGGATGGAGACGAAGGCGATCCTCGAGCTCGCGCGGGTATATCGCATACTCGCCCCGGATGATGGTGTCCTTTTCCCGGCCGATGACGTGCATGTAACCGTCTTCGTCGACCATCCCGAGGTCACCCGTTCGGAAGAAGCCGTCCTCAGTGAACGAACGACTCGTCTCATCCGGCTGCCTGTTGTAGCCCTTCATGACGTTGAAGCCGCGAACGGCCAGCTCGCCGACTGACTCGATGGGCAGTATCGAACCGTCATCGCCGAGGACCCTCACTTCGACACCGTCCAGCACGCGACCGGCGGTGAAGTGACGGGCCTCGGGCGGATCGCCGCGCCGGGTAATCGAAACCACAGGCGAGGTCTCAGTCAAGCCGTAGGCGATTTCGATGTCCGGGGCCAGCCTCTCGCGGACTTCTCGCGCCAGGCTGTCCAGCACGGGAGCGCCCGCCACGATGCCGGTACGCAAGCTGGAGAGATCCAGTTCCTCGATGGCGCCGCTCCTCAGCTGCATCGTGAACATCGCCGGCGCGCCGTGCAGCGCCGTCACCTTCGTCGCAGCGGCCAGTTCCAGAGAGCCCGCGCCGTCGAACTTCTCCATCAGAACCACCGTGGCACCGACGCTCAGCGCCAGGACCAGCGCGCCCAATCCGAATATGTTGAACATCGGCACCATGATGAGCGCCGTGTCGTCTTTTGTTAACCCCAGCGCCCGCGCTGTCGCCGCATTCGTCTCGACGAGATTCGAATGCGACAACATCACGCCCTTTGGCTTGCCCGTCGTTCCCGCCGTGTAGAGGATCGCGTACACGTCCTCCGCCGGGTCGATGTCGAGTGACGGTAGGCCCTTCCCTTCTCCACTCGACACCATGTCCTCGAACTGGAAGATCCGATCGTCGTACCACAGATCCTCCTCCCCGACGGTCACTACATATTGTAGGTCGGGAAGGCTGAACTGCATCCGCTCGAACAGTTCCAGGTTGTCTGTGCCCTCGAACTCCTCGACGACGATCACCACGGACGCCTCGGAGTTTCTCAGCATGAACTGAAGCTCGTGGGGAGAATAGGCGGGATTCAGCGGTACGATGGCCGCTCCCAGGTCCGCCGCCGCCAGCGCCGAAATTACGAACTCCGGTCCGTTCGGGAGGTCGATGCCAATACGATCCCCGGCCCCGACGCCCAGGTTGTGAAGCGCGGCGGCCAGAGCGCGGGCCTGCAGCTGCGTCCGCTCGTAGGAGAGCGTTTCCTTCCCATACCTGATGAAGGGCTTGTCCGGATGCTCCACGACGCAGCGGTCGAGCAACCCACCCAACGACAGGCCTGAACGGGCTCGATCCCCGATAACTCCCCTCCCTGGCGGAAATTCTCGAAGCTCCAAATCTGCCAAATATCCCGGCCCCCGTCAAACCCGCCTTCCTACCCGAACAAGACCGCACGCACCGTCTCCTCCGGGACCTCGTGCGTCCAGGCTCCCCCCGCCGATTCCGCTACCCGCCCGATCTCGGCCAGCAGCGTATACCGCGTTCGGCCGCCGGCTCGCTTCTTGTCCAACTCCACCGCCTTGAAGAAGCGCGTCTCGTCCACCTCCCCGTCGAGTTCCACCGGCAACCGGGCCGCCTCCAGCACCTCGCGGATCCGATCCGCTACGCCCGCCCTCGTCACGCCCATCGCCTCACCGATTGTAGCTTCGGCTACCATTCCAGCCGCCACCGCTTCGCCGTGCAGCCAACCGTAGCCGGACACCAACTCCTGGGCGTGGGCCACCGTGTGGCCAAAGTTCAGGATCCTCCTGTAGTCGCCCTCCCGCTCGTCGCGGGCGACGACCTCCGCCTTGATGTCCACGGAGCGGGCGATCAGGCGAGCCAGGACGTCCACATCCCGGGCGAAGGCCCGATCCAGGTCATCCGCCAGTCGGTCGAAATACCCTGCATCTCGGATGAGCCCGTGCTTGAGGGCCTCGGCGAGGCCGGCCGCCAGTTGGGGTTCGGGCAAGGTGCTCAGAACCGCGGGGTCGATGAGCACCAGAGCGGGTTGCTGAAAGGCGCCCACGAGGTTCTTGCCGACGGCGGTGTCGAGCCCCGTCTTTCCGCCAACCGAGCTGTCGACCATGGCGAGCAGAGTGGTGGGGACCTGGACCACGGGCAGGCCGCGCATGTAGGTAGCGGCGACGAAACCCGCGAGATCGCCCGTCACACCGCCGCCCAGTGCGACGATCGCAGCGTCGCGCCCGTATGCCGCACGCAAGATAGCGTCGGTCAGCTCGCCCCAGGTCTCTCTCGTCTTGTTCCACTCACCCGCAGGGAACTTGAAGAGCGTGACATCGAGTCCATCCCGCTCCAGCGCATCGATGAAACGCTCTCCGACCACGTCCGCGACCCGGCTGTCGGTGATCACGGCGTAGCGATGCGCCGGACAGTGCTCGGCAATCAGCGATCCCGCCGTCTCCAACAGGCCCGGATGTATCAGGACGTCGTAGGAAACCGCTGCCTCCGATGCTTCGACGGTTACCGTCGTGCGGTATGTGGTGCCATCCTGCTCGGTCATGGACTCTTCTGTCGAAGAATTTGCAATACTTGCCCAAGTCAGAGGTCAACTAAGCTAGCCGCAGCGTCGGCGAGGATCAAACTGAGCAAAAGACGAACAGCCGAGGCGGCGTTTTGGGCACCTCGACGACTCGGTCGCGGAAAAAGTTTGAAAAGGGTTTACAAAAAGTCTTTCCTTTTTGCATCATTCCCCCTATCTTTGGGCGAGTTACGGTCAAGGGTGTGGCGCGGGTGGTTGTGAGGTCCGAAATTTTTTTATCCTCAAGCGCGGCTACGCTCGATGAACTCCCACAGGAGGGGGTCCAATAGGAAGCTCAGGAGCAAACGCAGCTCCCAGCTCAGCAAGGGACCGTCGCGCGAACAGGCTCCTTATCGGTTTCGCCTTCAACGTGAAGCCAGCCGACGACGCACCGGCGTCGGTTGATGTCGAGTCGTCTCCAAATTCGAAATCCGTGTACGTAGAAGCTCCAACAGCGCGGACCAATGGACGCGGCCCGCTCGCGGACACGTATGCCGAGTGGGATGACGAGTCGACGATCGCCGCAATCGAGAGGGCGCTCTCGACCGCCGGCGACGTCATCCGGCTAGAAGCCGACCTGGACTTCCCTGAGAAGCTGCGTGCAGCGCAGCCCGATATAGTGTTCAACTTCGCAGAAGGCATGGGCGGACCGAGTCGTGAGTCCTACGTGCCCACCTTCTGCGAGTTCTGGGGTATCCCATACACCGGCAGCGATCCCCTCTCCCTGGGTGTCTGTCTCGACAAGGCGCGAACGAAAGAGACCCTGACCCACCACGGGATACCCACGCCCGAGTTCCAAGTTGTGGAAGGCCCGGAAGAGCT
>JBDHAL010000211.1:0-6073 GCA_039588075.1 Gemmatimonadota bacterium
CGGCGTCATAACACGTACCCAAATCGGGTCGTCCGTCCCGGCGTACGGGGCGTCGTACGTGACCACCACCATCACCAGCCGGCGGATCATCGTATCGTCGTCTCCCAGCAGCACGCGCCGAACCGGGGCCGATATGAAGCCCTCTCGTTGATCCGTGCTGAGACCGAGCGGTTGGTCGAGCTCCAGCGCCAGCGGAACCTGACCCTTCTCCTTCGAGCGGCCCCAGACGATCACTACTTCGGGCTCCCACAGGTTGGCGCTCGGCGAGTCGAGCCGCACATACATGTCGTCCTGCCCGATACAATCATCGTGACACTCGGCCATCCCTCCCGCCGGAAGCGACTGGTAGTAAAAGAGGGACTGGCCCCGCTGGAAGGAGCCGACCGTCTCGGCGGACAACATCGGTCGGTTCAGGCAATCGCAGTCCCTCTGGTTCACCACCAGCCAGGGCCGCGCCGAGGTCCCGCTGAACTTATTTGTCCGCGTTCGAATGGCGGCGGAGATGGATGTGAAACGACCCATAGTTGAGGCTCCTCCCGACCCGGCTAATCCGCGACTTGTGTTTGGAAGTGGCTCGGCGTCCGGTGAGATCTATGCAGACCGATTCCAAGAGCCGCCGCGTCCTCTGGACGGGTCGGCCCCGCTGGCCGGAATGGTGATCGGGTGTGTGGAGACACTACCATGGCCGAAGCCCCCCTGGTCAACGCGACCGCACAAAAGGGCCCTGCCTCAACCCAGCTGCCCATCGCAAATATAGGCGCCGCCCGTCAGCGGCGACACCGGAACGTAATTCGCCCTCAAACGATTACGAGGCCGCGATCACGCGCGCTTCCAGGCGCTCGTGGCCCGAGAGTCTACCGACTGAGCGCCGCCAGCATCTCCTCCACGGAAGTGAACTTCGCCCGGGGCCGCCCCTGCGCACCCCCCTTCCCTTCCTCCATCTCCTGGAGCCGCTTCCAATCGTCCCAGGAGACGAAGTCGGGTTGAGCCCCGCGGACGAGTTCCTCCGCTGATGCCGGGTCCGGGTGCGCCGGGTCGAGAGCGGCGCCGGCCGCCAGATCCTCCAGCATCGTGGCGACGGTCTCCACGGCGTCGGGCTTGTTGGTGCCGATGATTCCGGTGGGCCCGCGCTTGATCCAGCCGGACACGTAGACTCCGGTGACCGGCTCGCCGTTCTCGGGGTCGATGACCCGGCCGCTCTCGTTGGGGACGACGCCCCAGTCGTGGAACGGGAGGCCGGCGACGGGGACGCCGCGATAACCGACGGAGCGGAAGACCATGTCGACATCGAGTTCCTCGAACGTGTCCGTGGCCTTCGGCCGCAGCGAGCCGTCGTCGCTCTCGTAGAGCCGGTTCTCGACTAGCTTCATGCCACGGACGTCGCCGTCTTCGTCGCCGTATAGTTCCACCGGCGCGACGAGGAAGCGGAGGGTCAGCGTTTTCGGTTTCGTGCCGGCCGGCCGATCGACGAAGCTTTTCAGGATATCGACCTTCTTGATCGTCGACTTGTCGCCGCTCTCATCCAGCGCCTTCCGGCTCAACGGGTCGAGCTCGACCTCGTCGGCTACCACGGCGACGTCGGCGCCGGCCAGCTCGCCCAGCTCTTTCACCTCTGGGTTGGTGAAGGCGGCCTGGGCTGGGCCGCGGCGGCCGAGGATGTAGACTTCCTTGACGTTGCTGTTCGCCAGCGCCTCGAGCGCGTAGTCGGCGATGTCGGTGGTCGCCAGCTCCTCGCGGGTCCGGCACAGGATGCGCGCCACGTCCACGGCGACGTTGCCGACACCGACGACGGCCACGCGCTCGACCGAGAGGTCGAACTCGTAATCCCGGTAGTCCGGGTGGCCGTTGTACCAGGCGACGAACTCGGTGGCCGGGTGGCTGCGCCCCAGGTCCTCGCCGGGGATCCCCATCCGCCGGTCGGCCTGGGCGCCGGTGGCGAAGCAGATCTGGTGATAGTGATCTCGCAGATCGTCCAGCGTCAGGTCCGTCCCGATGTCCACGTTGCCGAAGAAGCGGAAGTTCGGGTCGGCGGCCAGCTTGTCGTAGACGCGAGTGACGTTCTTTATCTTCTCGTGATCGGGCGCCACGCCAAACCTCACGAGACCGAAGGGGACGGGCAGCCGGTCGTACATATCCACCTGAACGACCGCGTCCTCGCTCTTGAGCAGCTTCTCGGCCGTGTAGAAACCGGCGGGCCCCGATCCAACAATCGCTACGCGCAGGGGGTGTTCATCCGTCCCCGGTTGCGTCATCTCATCCTCTCCTATGTGTCGATCAACGTCTTGGGTCAGAAGACGGCCGCCGGAATGATATCCCGCCCGCCACCGCGCGGCGACCCCGCCCGGCCGTTGCCACCACCCCCTCCCCACCCTAGCATAACCTCGCCCCGACATTCCACCTGACGCCAAGCCGGAGGTCCGCACCCATGAAGCGCACGCCTCGCTTCCCCATCGCGATTACCATCGCCATCGCCATCGCCATCGAAAGCGTGCCGGCCCCACTACAAGCCCAAGAACGCCCCCTCGGCACGCTCCGCGAGCAAGCCCAGATCCAGCAGGGATGGCTCGAACTGCGGCTGGAGCGGGTCCTCCCGCGCCTGATGCGCGAGCACGAGGTCGATATGTGGATCATCCCCATGCGGGAGTACAACGAGGACCCTGTCTTCGTCGGGCTGGTCTCACCGACCACGTTCGCGGCGCGGCGCCGCACGATTTACGCGTTCTGCGATCGCGGACCCGAGGAGGGCATCGATCGGATCGCCATCGGCGGCAACTCGCAGGGCGGCCTCTACCGCGTCGTTCGCGACCCCAACGCGGCGACGGGCGCGGCGGCGGGACAGGAGCGCCCGGCAGAGCCGTTCGGGCCGGACCAGTGGATGCTGCTGCCGCCGGTCGTCGAGGAGGGCGACCCCGAGACCATCGCCATCAACATCTCCCACACGTTCGCCTTCTCCGACGGCCTGAGCGCCGGCGAGTGGGAGCAGATGGAAGCGGCGTTGCCGGAGAAGTACAAGCCACGCGTCGTACGCAGCGAGGAGCTGGCCCTCGACTACATCGGAGAGCGGCTGCCCGAGATGCTGCCGGTCTACACGGAGATGATGAAGGTCGTCTACGAGATCATCGAGACCGCGTTCTCGAACGAAGTGATCACGCCCGGGATGACCCGGACGCAAGACGTCAGGTGGTGGATGAGGCAGCGGGTGAACGACCTGGGGCTCGGCACCTGGTTCCAGCCATCGGTAGAAGTGCAGCGACAGGGCGTCCAGATGGGCGACTCGGCCAACCCGGTGATCCTGCACGGCGACGTGCTGCACTGCGACTTTGGGATCACGGCGCTCGGACTCAACACCGACACGCAGCACATGGGTTACGTGCTCAAGCCCGGTGAGTCGGCGCCGCCGGACGGCCTGCTCAACGCTCTCACGGTTGGCAACCGGCTGCAGGACATCGTCATCCAGGAGATGGTTCCCGGACGCACGGGCAACGAGGTATTGAGCCACGCGCTCCAGCGGATGCGCGACGAGGGGATCGATGGGACGGTCTACTCCCACCCGGTGGGCGACAACGGTCACGGCGCCGGCCCGCTCATCGGACTGTGGGACAGGCAGGAGGGCGTGCCCGGCCGCGGTGATACGCCGATCAAGCCGGACACCTGGTTCTCCATCGAGCTTCAGGCGACCACGCCGGTCCCCGAGTGGAGCGACCAGCCGGTACGCATGGCGCTGGAAGAGGACGCCTACGTCGATACGCAAGGCAACCGCCACTGGGTGCTGGGTCGCCAGGAGCACTTTCACCTGGTGCGCTAGGCTCGAGATCGGCGAACCGGGTCAGAGCGAGAGAGTCCCGAGATGAAGACGGCGCAACGAACCGCGATCGCGGTCCTGATCTTGGGCTGCCTATTCGCCGTTGCCTATCTCAGGCAGACCGACAGGGCGACGGGGCCTGAGGAGGTCCTGTTCGCCGGCCCCACCATGGGCACGACCTACAGCGTCAAGCTGGTGAGCGGCCCCCTGGCGCCCGACGCGCGGGAAGAGATCGGCCAGGCGATCGCGACCACGCTGGAAGGCGTCAACCAATCCATGTCCACCTACCTGGTGGACTCCGAGCTCTCGCGCTTCAACCGCCACGGCATCGATCCGTTTCCCGCATCGCCGGAGCTGCTCGAAGTGATGGCCGAGGCACAACGCGTGAGTCGCCTATCCGGCGGCGCCTTCGACATCACCGTCGCTCCACTGGTCGATGCCTGGGGCTTCGGACCCACGCCTCGCACGGAACCGCCCGGCGACGGACAAATCGCCGAACTGCTCGCCGGGGTCGGTTACGAAGGGATACGGGTCGATCTGCAAAGCGGGACGCTACAAAAGACGCGGCCGGAACTGAGCGGCGACCTGTCGGGAATCGCGAAAGGGTACGCGGTCGACCGGGTCGCCCGGGCGCTCGAGGCGCTCGGCCATGGGGACTACGCTGTGGAGGTCGGCGGCGAGGTCCGGGCCCGCGGTCGCAACGCCGCTGGCCGGGGCTGGCAGGTTGGAGTCGAGCGGCCCGAAGCCGGCCGCCGGGCGCTGCAGGAGGTGATCTCGCTGATCGATGCGGCCCTGGCCAGCTCCGGCGAGTACCGCAACTTCTACGAGCGGGATGGCGCGCGGATTTCCCACACCATCGATCCGCGCACCGGTCGTCCCGTTTCCCACGAACCCATGGCGGTGACCGTTCTGGACTCCGCCTGCATGACGGCCGATGCCTGGGCTACCGCCCTCAACGTGCTGGGACCCGTCGAGGGCTTCGAGTTGGCCGAGTCGCTGGGGCTCGCCGCGCTCTTCATCGTCGCCTCGCCGGATGGCGACTTTCGTGCGCTCAGGACCACCGCCTTTTCTGCTCTGGACTCAATTACCAACACGACTGCCGAGTAAGGCAGGTTCCTTTCCGACACAGAGGTGCAGCGATGTTGAAAATGGTCACCTGGACGCTCATCGCCCTCATCATCACAGCTCTTCTTTACCTCCTCACCTGGCCTGTTCCCATCGACCCGGTCGCCTGGGAGGCACCGCCGAACCCCGGGTACACCGGACCCTTCGCGGTCAACGATCGGCTCCAGGACATAGAGACTCTTTCGATAGGTGAAACGAGCGGGCCGGAGGGCCTAGCCGTGGATACGATGGGCCGCATCTACGCTTCGACACTCGAGGGGCGAATCGTCCAACTCCAGCCCGACGGATCCGGACCGATCGTCTTTGCAGAAACCGGTGGAAGGCCCCTCGGGATGGAGTTCGATTCGCAGGGCAATCTGCTCGTCGCCGACGCGCGCCGCGGTCTACTGTCCATCACGCCGAATGGACAGGTCAGCGAGCTGGCTACGGTCGCCGACGGCATCCCCATCCGCTACGCCAACGAGGTGGACGTCGCGAACGACGGGAAGATCTACTTCTCCGAGTCGTCGACCAAATTCTCGCCGCAGGACCAGCCTGGCACCTACGAGGCGAGCCTGCTCGACCTCATGGAGCACGGCGGCCACGGCCGCTTGCTCGTCTACGATCCGCAATCCGGGCTCGTGACGACTCTGCTCGACGGCCTCAACCACGCCAACGGCGTTGCCGTCGCACACGACGGGTCCTTCGTCATGGTCGCCGAGACCGGCAGCTACCGTATCCTCCGTATCTGGATCGATGGACCTGAAGCCGGTACGGTCGAGCCCCTGCTCCAGGAACTGCCGGGCTTTCCCGACAACCTCACCCGCGGCCTCGACGGCCGCTATTGGGTCGCTCTGGTCGCTCCGCGCAACTCCCTCGTCGATTGGTTCGCCGACCAGCCGTTTCAGCGCAAGATGGTCCAGCGGCTGCCCTCCTTCCTCCGCCCAGCGGCGGTTCCTTACGGGCACGTCATCGCTTTCGACCGGGATGGCAAGATTCTAGAGGACCTCCAAGATCCGGAGGGGGGCTACCCGATGATCACCGAGGCCCGGGAAACAAATGATTATCTGTACCTCGGAAGCCTGGTGGCTCCTCGGCTGGGGCGACTGCTGTGGGGTCCGGAGCAGCGGTAGTCTGTATCGGGATCGACAACGACAACGACAACGA
>JBDHAL010000212.1:0-8569 GCA_039588075.1 Gemmatimonadota bacterium
CAACCCCTGGCTCTACATGTGGGGCGGCGCTTGGGAGGAACCACGCGAGCAGGTGCGCGGGCAGGCGGCAGCGTACCTGGGCTGCCGCCCCGAGGAGGTCGCGTTCACCCACAACACGACCGAAGGTTTCAATACCCTGGCCAGCGGGCTGGCCCTGGGGCCCGGCGACGATGTGTTGTTCAGCTCGCTCAACCACCCGGGGGCCAGCGTCTGTTGGCACCATTACGCAGAAACGAAGGGTTTCGAGATCAAGAGCTTCGACTTCCCGATCCTCGACGTCCCGGAAATCACGAGCGACGAAGTCCTCGACGCCTATGACCGCAACATCTCGAGCAGCACGCGCGTGCTCGTGTTCCCGCACGTCGACAACATCGTCGGCCTCCGCTACCCAGTGAAGGAGCTCGCTGCCCTCGCCCACAGCAAAGGCGTCGAAATCGTCGCCGTCGACGGGGCTCAGACCGTTGGAATGATCGACGTTGACCTGGGCGCGCTCGGCGTCGACGTCTACTGCACGAGCCCCCACAAGTGGCTCCAGGCTCCCAAGGGCCTGGGCCTCATGTACGTCCGCCACGACCTGCAGCCCGCGATCAGGCCCATGTGGGTCACCTGGGGGCAGGCCCGCTGGGAGGGCACCGCCCGCATCTACGAGGACTACGGCACCCGCAACTTGCCCGAGGTCCTGACTCTTGGAGACGCCATCGACTTCCAGGTCAGCCTGGGCAGCGCCGAGAAGGAAGCCCGCTACCAGGTGATCTGGGAGCGTTTCCGCGCCGCGACCGAGGACTCCGAACACGTGGTCTGGCGCTCACCGACCACGTGGGAGCGCTCCGCCTCGCTGTACGCCCTGGAGATCCGCGACCGGCCGAGCAGCGCGGTCTTCGATTACATGTACTCCGCCCACGGCTTCGTCTTCCGCCCTTTTAGTACCCTGGGGCTCAACACGGTTCGGATCTCGCCGAACGTGTACAATACGGAGGAGGAGATCGAGGGGTTCTTTGAGCTTACGGCACGAGTGCCTAATTGATCCAAAATTTGGATCCGCAGAGCGGACTATCTCGACAATGACAACGACAACGACAGCGAGAATCGAGAAAACAGCCAGAGAAAGAGCCTTGGGACAGCCGTTTTCTCGATTCTCGCTGTCGTTGTCATTGTCGTTGTCGTCACCGGCCACCGGTCACCGGCCACCGGTCACCGGTTACCAGCCGTCCCCCGGGGAGTAGCGATTACGCGGAAACCGGATAGAATAGAAGCCAGCGTCTAGCGAGTATCACGACACGCGAGATCGGGAAGTACCCATGAGTGCGAATAGCCCCGACGACGGCGGCGCCAACGAGGGAGCCGCCGGCCTCAACGCGTCCCGGTTGGCCCGCGGCAAGCCGCGGGAGCTGCGGGACGCTACAGTCATCCGCTTCGCAGGCGACTCCGGCGATGGGATCCAGCTTACCGGCTCCCAGTTCGCGATGGAGAGCGCCCTGGCCGGCAGCGACGTCGCCACCTACCCGGATTATCCGGCCGAAATCCGCGCGCCGGCCGGCACGACCTACGGAGTCTCGGCGTTCCAGGTCCACTTCGGGTCGATCGACATCAGGACCTCCGGCGACGAGCTGGACGTCCTGGTCGCGTTCAATCCGGCGGCGCTCAAGGTCAACCTTCAGGACCTGCGAATCGGCGGCATGGTGATCGTCGACGAGAGCTCGTTCACCGACCGGAATCTGAAGAAGGCGGACTACGAGTCGAGTCCTCTCGATGACAACACGCTGGCGCCCTACCAGATAATCAAGCTCGACGTAACGCGGTTGACAGAAGAAGCGGTCAAAGAGTTCGGGCTCAGCTCGAAGGAGGCCCGCCGCTCGCGCAACCTCTGGGCGCTGGGGCTGATGCTCTGGATGTACGGGCGCAGCCGCAAGGCGACGGTCGAGTGGCTGAGACAGAAGTTCGCCACGAAGCCGGAGATCGCCGACGCCAACATCGCCGCCCTCAACGCCGGGCATGTCTTCGGCGAGACGGCGGAGATGCCATCGGACGTCGTGGGCTACACGGTGAACGCGGCCGATGTGGAGCCCGGCCTCTACCGTACGGTGACGGGCACCGACGCCACGGCGTTCGGCCTGGTCGCCGGCGCCCGCGCCGCCGGCCTCGGTCGCATCATGTTCGGCTCGTACCCCATCACACCGGCGTCGCCGCTGCTCCATGCCATGGCCGGGCTCGCCGACTACGGCGTCGTCACCTTCCAGGCGGAAGACGAGATCGCCGCCATCTGTTCCGCCATCGGCGCTTCCTACGCCGGCGCCCTGGGCGTCACCGCGAGCTCCGGTGCGGGAGTCGCGCTCAAGACCGAGGCGGCGGGCCTCGCCGTCGGCGCCGAGCTGCCGCTGATCATCGTCAACGCGCAGCGGGCCGGGCCCTCCACCGGCATGCCCACCAAAGCCGAGCAGGCCGACCTGCTGCAGGCGCTACACGGCCGCCACGGCGACTCTCCACTCGTCGTGATCGCCGGCGCTTCGCCCGCCGACTGCTTCGATGTCGCACGAGAGGCGGTCCGACTGGCCACCAGGTACATGACGCCGGTGATCCTGATGACCGACGCCTACCTGATGAACGCGGCGGAGCCCTGGGTGATACCGGACGTGGAAGCGCTTCCGACGTTTCCGGTGACGTTCCGCACCGACCCGGAAGGCTTTCACCCCTTCCTCCGCGACCCCGACACGCTGGCCCGCCCCTGGGCGATACCCGGCACGCCCGGGCTCGAGCACAGGATCGGCGGCCTGGAGCGGGACTACTCGACCGGCAACATATCGTACGATGCCGAGAACCACGCCCGGATGACCGAAGTCCGTGCCGTCAAGATCGCCGAAATCGCCAAGGACATCCCGCTGCAGCTGCCCGAGCTCGGAAACGATAGCGGACCCCTCGCCGTGGTGGGCTGGGGCTCGACCTACGGACCCATCTTCCAGGGCGTCCGCAGAGCTCGCGATGAGGGCTACGACGTCGCCCACATCCACCTCCGCTACCTGTCGCCTTTCCCGCGCAACCTGGCGGAGCTGTTGGGCGGGTACGAGAAGATCCTCGTCCCCGAGATGAACGACGGACAACTCGTGTCGCTACTGCGCAGCGAGTACCTCATCCCCGGCGAGCCGTTCACCAAGGTGAAAGGGCAGCCGTTCAAAATCGCCGAGATCTACGAAGCGATCCGCTTCCGGATGGAGAAGTGACGATGGCTACAGCGACCACGGACACACCGCTCAAACCCGCCGCGTTCGAGTCGGACCAGGAAGTACGCTGGTGCCCCGGCTGCGGCGACTACGCGATCCTCAAGGGGATTCAGAAGACGCTCGCCGAGGTGGGCGCCAAAACAGAGAACACCGTCTTCGTCTCCGGGATCGGCTGCGCCTCCCGCTTCCCCTACTATATGTCCACCTACGGGTTCCACACGATCCACGGTCGCGCGCCCGCCTTCGCCACCGGCATCAAGCTCGCCAACCCCGAGCTCGACGTCTGGGTGGTCAGCGGCGACGGCGACGGCCTCAGCATCGGCGGCAACCACACGCTTCACGCCCTGCGCCGCAACGTGAACCTGCAAATCTGCCTCTTCAACAACGAGATCTACGGACTCACCAAGGGACAGTACTCGCCCACATCCAGACAGGGCACCCTGTCACCGTCCAGCCCGAAGGGCTCCGTCGAACGGCCGCTCTCCGCTTGTTCCTTCGCCCTCGGCGTCGGCGCCCGCTTCGTCGCGCGCACCGTCGACACCATGCTCAAGCACCTCGTCCCCGTCCTCAAGCGCGCCTACCAACACGAAGGCGCCTCGTTCACCGAGATCTTCCAGAACTGCATCGTGTTCAACGACCGCGCCTTCTCAGACTTCACCGACAAGAGCGTGGCCGCCGAAAGGCAGGTCCTGGTCGAGCACGGAAAGCCACTCGTCTTCGGCAAGGACAACGACAAGGGCCTCCGCATCAAACCCGGCACACTGCACCTCGAAGCGGTGACCCTCGGCCAGAATGGAACCACCGTCGACGACCTTCTCGTCCACAACGAGACCGACAAGGCCCTCGCCCAACTCCTCGTCGCCATGGAGCCGCCCGACATGCCCGTGGCGCTCGGCGTGATCTACTGCGATCCGGCGCCGGCGTACGAGGCAGAAGTGGAGAGTCGCCTCGAGGGAGCGAGTGACGGGGATATTGGGGAGTTGCTGAGGCGGGGGAGGACTTGGGAGATAGGTAACCGGTAACCGGTAACCGGTAACTTCACTTCTTAGTTTCTCCGCAGAAGCGGTGGGCTTTCCCGATCATCGAGTTTAGCATCCGTCCGATGGAGGCGAGCTGTTCGAGGAGCTCCGAGGCGGTGACGGTACTCAGGTAGCCGCAGTCGGCGGCTACGCCGATCCAGTGTTGGGTTTCGAGTTGTTCGGCATCTGCGTCCGTAAGTTTGCTGATAAAGTGTCGCTCATACCGGCGTTTGCCCCACGCTTCCGCTACTTGCGCACCGATTGACCTAGAAGCACGTCGGAGCTGGTCGGTTAGCGCGTACGCTTCCTCTCGCGGGAACGCCTTCGTCACCTGGAAGATGCGTCTCATTACCGCCGTCGCTTCTCGGTAGACCTCCAGATCCGTAAAGTTCTTCGCATAGCCAGACATTGCCCCCCAAACCGGTAGTAGCTCAGCCAGACGTTGCGCCCGTATCCCGCCAGACTCACCTTACCAACAAGCGATCAACAATCCGTCATAAGAACCAACGGCCCTACTTTGATCGTCCACGGTTTCAGGTGTTACCGGTTACCGGTTACCGGTTACCGGTTACCGGCAGTCTGGCGGCGAGTTCTAATCGGAGCAACAATCGCCGTAGCAACGACAGCCCCAGTAAACGCGCAGACGGTCGCTCGTGGTACGCTTCGCGGGTGGGAAGAACAGGTTCGCTTGGCGATCTTCGATCGCGGCGGAAGCTTCCACGGCCGCACCAGCGAACGCGGAATTTTGCAGCGATTCCACGAGAACATGGACTCCGAGTACGACCTGGATGTCATCTCCTCCGTATTCTCACTCAGCGAACAGTACGAGTGGTACCAGCGAGAAAACGGCGCGCGGTATTGGGCCGGCAGCATCGACCACTTGCGTTTGATACAGCAGGGCGATTTCAAGGCGACCGTGGGGCTGGGAGCCTCGTGGGCGGCGGACGTGTGGTTCGTCTACCAGGAGACTTTGAGAGCGAGGCGCGCCCTGCCCTGGTTGGGGTTTCGCCGCAAGCTTTCGGACGACGGCGCCCACGTTTTCCTGCGCGGAACGCTGCAGCCGGTCAAGCCGGATGCGGACATCGAACTGGGCGTCGTCCTGACGCCGGGCGGTGGCGCGCTGACGCTCGCGGTCGCGGCGCTGGACCTTTTTTCCGATATCAACTACCAGGCGCTGAAGGTCGACCCGAGCATCGCTGACTCGGCGCTCGATTACACGTCGCACCCCTTCACTTTGCGCGCGGCCCTCGACATGCCGATCGGCCACCGCTTTCGCGCCGAAGCTTATGCCCTGGCCCTCACCCCCACGCGGCTGGTCGTCGAATCGCAGACCCGTCCCGCAGAGGGCTTCGCTCAGGACGAGCGCTACGCCTACGCCGGCGCCCTGGTCGAATGGAATCACTCACGGTCAACGGCGCTGGGAATCACCGCCACCTGGGTGTGGGCGGACCTCGACCGCCAACCGCTTCCCAACGGACAGCCCGAGGACGACTTCGATCTGACGGAAGAAACCCGGCGAATTGCTTTGTACACTATCCATCGCTTCCCGAGTCGGTTCGCTTTCGAGGCCTGGCTCGCACGGGTCTGGAGAATCGAAGACAGGCTCAGACCAGATGGCGCGATCCCTCCCGAGTCGAGCTACGAAGATCGCACGTGGTCCGGCCGTAACAGCTTCATATACCAGGCGCCCAGCGGCTTCCGCGCCGATCTGGGCCTCGACTTCACCGCGCGTCAGACCAGCGGCTCGACGCCCGTACCGACCCTGTCGCCCCTCGACCGAGACAACTTCAGACTCCGCACCGACGTCAGCTGGCACTTCGGCAACCTGCACTGGTAATCCCGTCCCACCGGTCACTGGTCACCTTCTGTCTCCCCTCCACCAACCCGCCTATAATTAATGCCCTCGTGAAAAGAACAAGGAACAAACGTTTGCTCAAAGCACTCACAATCCCGGCATTGCTCATCGCCGCACTCGCGCCGCGTGCCCTGACTGCTCAAGATCTCGAACCGAGAGCCTTCTCCCAAGCGCCCATCGGCCTGAACATCGCCCTCATGTCACTTGGATACTCGAAGGGCAACGTCCTGCTCGACCCGTCCATACCGGTGGAGGATCTCACGGCCCGAGTCTGGAACGTGACGGGTATCTACGTGCGTACGCTCGGGCTGTTCGGCCTTTCCAGCAAGTTCGCGGTGATAGTGCCCTACGCGGCGGGGGACTGGTCAGCTTTGTTGGAGGGCCAGGACACCAGCACGACCCGCGACGGATTCGGCGACCCGCGGGTCCAGCTGGCGATCAACTTCATCGGCGCGCCCGCGATGACGGTGCGCGAGTTCGCGGCCTTTCGCGAGGGGACAATCGTCGGCGCCAGCCTGCTCGTATCGGTCCCCCTCGGACAGTATTACCCTGACAGGCTCATCAACCTGGGGACGAACCGCTGGGCCTTCCGACCCCGGCTCGGAGTCTCGCGCGCCGCGGGGCCGTGGACAATCGAAGTGTACGGCGACGTGTGGTTCTTTACGAAGAACCCCGAGTTCTTCGATGGCGTGACGCTCGAGCAAGACCCGCTCTGGGCGTTACAGGGCCACGTGCTCTACTCCTTCCGCCCCGGTCTCTTTCTCGGCGTGGACGTCGGGTACGGGAACGGCGGCGACACGATCGTCGACGGCGTCCCCAAGAACAGCCCGCAAAAGAATACGCGGCTTGGAGCCGTCCTCGCCCTCCCGCTGGCGCGGCGGCACGCCCTGAAGCTCGTCTACGTGACCGGCCTATCCACGCGCCTCGGCGCCGACTTCGACACCTTCCAGCTCAGCTACCAGTACCGCTGGGGAGGGGGGATGTGAATGATGAAGGAGGATCGTTGAATGTTGAATCGATCAACAGTTACTGGTAACCGGTTACCGGTAACCGGTTACTTGCCGTCGATCAAAGGCTGCCGGACGTTGGCGATAGCGCTTCTGATGATGGCGGTGGCCGGCGGGCACGCACATGCGCAAGTCACCATCGGCGCTCAAGTCGGCGTGAATCGTTCCAGCATTAACGGTGATTCGCCCCCCAAGATACACTACAGGCCCAGCCTGGGGTTCGCCGCCGGCGCTGTCGTCGACATCGACGTCGCGGAGGACGTGAAGCTGAGTCTGCAACCCATGTACCTGCAGAAAGCGGCGAAGATCGCGTTCGAGGTACCGGACGAGAAGGAACCTCGTGACAGCCTCGACCTGGCTCTGGACTACATCGCTCTGCCAATCCTGTTGAAGGTCGCACTGGGCGACAGGAAGCTCTACGTCTCGGGCGGTCTGAGTGTTGGGTTCCTGGCGAGCGGCAGCATGACGGCCGGTAACGAGACGCAGGACGTCAAGAACATCTTCAAGGACTTCGACCTCTCGGCCGATTTTGGCTTCGGCGCGACGATCCCGATCGGCAAGCCGTTCCTCACTCTCGAGGCGCGGTACGAGCAGAGCATCCTCAACAACATCAACCCCGAGGAGGACCCCGAAGGGCAATCGTTGCCGATCAGACTGCGGTTCTCGGGTTTTCAGTTTTACGCCGGCCTTCTCATTCCGTTGGGAAAGGGGTGATCCCACATGCACAGAACGCGACTCCCGCTGCTGGCCGCCTTGACGCTTTGCGCCGCGCCGCTCGCGGCCCAGACCTCGCGCCAGGGCGCGGCGGCCGACCCGGTGAAGATCCCGCAGCTCGCCGAGCACACCTTCCTTCCCAGCGCTCTCGTTCCCGATCCGTTCATCAACACGTACGTCCGCAACAACCTGGGGATCGGCAAAGCCATCGACGTGACGACCCCGGTCCTCGATATCGGCGGCGACCCCGTTATCGGCATACAGGGGGACCTGCTATTCGCAGTTCTCAGATTCGGGTACCAGCAGCGGGTTAAGGATTGGCTGGCCGTACGCGCCGAGTTCGACCTACTGGGCCGGCTCGGCACCGGCGTTCAGAGCCTGCTCTCCCAGGGCGTGACCGCGGCCACCGGCTTCGAGCTGGGTTGGCTGATCAAGCTGTGGGATAGCGACCGAACCCTACTCTCCGCGTCCCTCGATGTCTCGAACAACAACTTCACCGCCATCAACATACTCGACTTCGTGGGAGGGGTCGTCGACGGTGAAGAAAACCAAATCGTGCGCACGACGCCGTCGACCCGCGGCAGCGCAGGCCTTCGCTTCGCCTGGGCCGCCAGCGACCTCATCGGCGCGACTCTCGTCGGAGATGTGGGCTACGGCGAGACCATCTCCCGTAGAGCTGATGACGACTGGTCCTACGAGCTCGGGGGAGCCGTGGATCTCAACCTCAGGGCCAGGACCTCGGTGCCGCTCGGCTTCGTG
>JBDHAL010000213.1:0-6004 GCA_039588075.1 Gemmatimonadota bacterium
GGCCCGCGCGGCGGCCTGGTCCTCTGCAAGGAGGAACTGGCCAAGCCCATCGACAACGCCGTCTTTCCCGGCATGCAGGGCGGCCCGCTGGTCCACGTCATCGCCGCGAAGGCCGTCGCGCTGAAAGAGGCGGCTACGGATGACTTCCGGAAATACTCCCAGCAGGTGATCGACAACGCCGCCGCCCTCGGCGCGGCACTGGTCGAGCGCGGCTACCAGCTCGTCTCGGGCGGTACCGACAACCACCTGCTCCTCGTCGACCTCCGCAACACCGATCTCACCGGCAAGGAAGCCGAGGAAGCGCTGGGCAGGGCCAATATCACGGTGAACAAGAACACCGTCCCGTTCGAGACTCGCTCCCCCTTCGTCACCTCCGGCATCCGCATCGGCACCCCGGCCCTCACAACCCGTGGCATGGGAACGAGTGAAATGCAGCAGATCGGCGCCTGGATACACGAGATCCTCTCCGCTCCCGCCGATGAGGAGGTTTCGGCACGAATTCGAGCGGAAGTCCGGGCCCTCGGCGAAGAGTTCCCCCTGTACGAAGAATGGGTCGAAGGCACCTTCACCCGCCCGGCGGGCATGGGACCCGGCAATTAGAGGATCGGGTTGGGAATTCTCGAATGTTGATTACTTGAACACGGGAATAGGGGAGTTTGGAAGTGGTGGAATTGGACCGCCCAAAACTTTCCTAATTCACGTATTCCCCTATTCCGTAATCCCGGAATCAACATTCCCCAAGCCCCCGGGCCCAAAAGGCCCGGAAGAGCCGCCCCCACCACCCCCCGGTGGCCCTCAAGCCCCCACCCTTGACGGGGGCGGCGGACATCAAAAGGTTATGTGGTGTATGCAGGTTGGGGGGAAGCGTGGAGACTGGAGCAGAGCCTAGAATGCTGGGATTCAGCCACTGACGGACCGGGTGGGTTGTATGGTAGGGGAGAATCTGCTGGCGAAGCTCCGGGAGATGGATCCGCGTTATACGGACGCCGCCTATCTTTTTCTCCTTTCAGCACTTCAGTACGCGATCGAAGGGCTCGACGAGCCTCGCCATATAACGGGCCGCGAGCTGGCGGAAGGGTGCCGGGATCTGGCCATCGAGCAGTTCGGGCCCATGGCCCGGACCGTCCTCGAGCACTGGGGGATCCACTCCACCCTCGATATGGGCGAGATCGTCTACGTCCTGATCGAATGCCGGGTTCTTACCAAGCAGGACAGCGACAGCCGCGAAGACTTCCAGAACGTCTTCGATTTCGAACAGGCTTTCGAGCGGAATTACCCTTGGGGCAGGGCGGTGCAGCGACGACGCTAGCCCCGCGTCGCGGCACCCATGGTGAAGGATTCCTTGGATGGGGAGGGGGTGAGTCAGTTGGACCGTGAGAGAGAGTTCCCGGCATGTATGAAGTGTGAGGCAGGGGTTATGGTCCCACTGTCGGATTACGGACGCGAAGGTGCGCCCATCATGTACAAAGCGTGGGTGTGCAGTAACCCGGAGTGCGGCTTCAACATCCGCATTGATAACGGCGAAATCAGCTTCGGCCGAAACGTCCAGCAATCCTACAAGTAGTCGCCCGAAACCACGCCAGACTGTGTTCCGATGAGCGACCTGTACGGCGTTGAACGGCTTCCATTGCCACGCGCCGCCGAGATGGCGGAGATCGACCGGCGCGCCCGTGAGGAGCACGGGATTCCGGAGCGGCTCCTCATGGAGAACGCCGGACGCGCCATCGCCCACGTGGTGCAGCACCTCTATCCCGAGGGCAGGGTCGTCGCCGCGGTAGGCAGCGGACACAACGGCGCCGACGCCTACATTGCCTTGCGCACCCTCCGCTCCTGGGGCCGCCGGGTCCTCGCGATCCAGGCCGGCAGCCGGCCGCCCGACCCGGTGCTCGCCCACCGCTGGGAAGTCCCGGTCGAGTCCGCCGACGCCGCCGACAACACTTTCTGCGCCGCCGACGTCGTCCTCGACGGCATCCTCGGTACCGGCGCTACGGGCAAGCCACAAGCTGGCCAGGCCCGGGTCATCGACGCGATGAACCGCTCCGGCGCCGCCAAGATCGCCGTGGACGGGCCCTCCGGGGTCGACTTCAGCAACGGCGCCGTGCCCGGCGCCTGCTTCATCGCCGACGTCACCGTGACCCTCGGCTCGCCCAAACTCGGGCTCATGTTCCAGCCGGCCCGCTCCCGCTGCGGTCGCATACTCTCCGCCGAGATCGGGTTTCCACCGGTCCACGACGATGACGTCTCCGCCTTCGCGCTCACGCCGGATTGGGCCCGCGAGCTGTTGCCGCGTCGCGCGCCCGATGCCCACAAGGGCGACGCCGGCTACCTGCTCATCGCCGCCGGCCACGTGGGCATGTCCGGCGCCGCCATCCTCGCCGCTCGCGGCGCGCTGGCCATGGGCGCCGGCATCGTCCGCATCGCGTCCGACTCAGCCAACCGTCGCATCTGCCAGACCGCCGTACCCGAGGCGATTTTCATCGACATCGACGACAGCGGAGCCGTCTCGGACGCCGGCGGCTGGGCGCACGCCGTCGTCATCGGACCCGGCTTCGGACTCGACAAGCACGCACGCCAGCGTCTCGAGCGCGTGCTCGAGAGCACTGCCACGTTGCCCGTCCTGCTTGACGCCGATGGCTTGAACCTGTTTGCGGGCCAGGCCGACGAGCTGGCCGAGCTGGCCAAGACCCGGCCCGTCGCTATCACGCCCCACCCCGGCGAGATGGCGCGCCTCGTTGGCGTCACGACGGAAGGGATCCAGATCGACCCGGTCGCCGTCGCTTCCTCCGCCGCTCAGCAGCTCCGTGCTGCCGTGCTGCTCAAGGGTGCTCCCTCCGTCGTCGCTTTGAGCCACGAGCCCGTGCTCGTTTCGTCCGTCTCTTCGTCAGCCGCCGCATCGGGCGGCTCCGGCGACGTTATGTCGGGCGCCTGCGGCGCCATGCTGGCCGCTCGCATGCCACGCCGTGAGGCGCTGGCCGTCGCACTCTTCTATTGCAGTCGAGCCGCCCAGCTCGGGCCCGTCCTCGGTCGCAGTTCGTTGGAGCTGGTCGACGGGCTGGCCGCCGCCTTCGAGAACCCGGGCGCCGAGTCCCCGCCCCTCCCCTTCATACAGTTCGACCAGCCGCTCCCGCGGTGAGCTTCACACCCCTTGGCCCAGGCGCCGAGTTCGACATCATCCGCCGCATTTTGAAAGATGCCGCGCCGCCCGGTGAGAGCGTCGCCCTCGCTTCCGGCGACGACTGCGCCCTCGTCCGCGCCGGCGACGGCTACCTCGCCGTCAGCGTCGACCTCTCCGTTGAGGGCGCGCACTTCCTGTCCGACTGGGGGACCCCGGAGCTGGTTGGCGGCCGCGCCGTCCGCGCTGCCGTCTCCGACCTCGCCGCTATGGCCGCCCGGCCCGTCGGCGTCCTCGTCAGCCTGAACCTGCCCGCCGAGAGCGAGCCGCGGATCGCCGAGGCTGTGGGCGTCGGCTGCCTGGCCGCCGCACAGGCGACGGGCGCCCCTCTAATAGGTGGCGATCTGTCGAGAGGCGGCGCGGACCTCGTACTGGATGTCGCCGCTCTCGGTTTCGTGGATGAGCCCCTGCTTCGCAGCGCTGTCCGGCCGGGCGACGAGTTGTGGGTGACCGGCCAACTCGGTGCCGCCGCCGCCGCCGTTCGCGCTTGGAAGACGGGTGACGTGCCGCAGAGCGAATGGCGCGACCGTTTCTGGAGCCCGTCGCCCCGACTGGACGAGGCCCGCTGGCTGGCCGAGCGCGGCGCCTCCGCCGCCATCGACCTCTCCGATGGGCTGGTCGCCGACGCCGGTCACCTCGCCGCCGCTTCAGGGGTGGGGATCGAGATCGACCAGGAAACGGTGCCCGCTGCCAAGGATGTCCCCACCGAGCTCGCCCTCGCTGGCGGCGAGGACTATGAATTGCTCGTCGCCATTCCCTTCGGCATATTGTCTGACGAAATCGTGTCCGAGTTCAGAGATGCTTTTCGTCTCTCCCTGACCCGCGTTGGCCGGGCCGTCATCGGCACCGCCGTGCGGGTTTTTGGCCATGGCAAGGTGATCCGGCTCGACGCGCCGGGTCACGACCACTTACAGTAGGCTGGTACGGTGCTTCGTTCCATCTGGACGGTGATCGTTGCGGTGACCCTCTTGCTGACGCTGGGGGTCGCCGTGATCCTCGGCCCCTATCTTCGCTTCCCCAGGCGCTTCTACGGCTGGGTCAGCAAGACGTTCAGCAAGGGTATGCTCTGGGCCGGCGGTACGCCGATAAAGCTGATCGGACTCGAGAACATCGACCGCGAGAACCCCCAGGTCATCGCCTGCAACCACCAGTCCATGTACGACGTCTGGGCCCTCTCGGCGAGCGTCCCGGTGAGAAACCACTTCGTCGCCAAGAAAGAGATCCGCCGCATTCCCCTCTTCGGACCAGCTGCGGATGCCGCCGGCCACGTATTCGTCGATCGCGGCAATTGGACCTCCGCCATCGAATCGCTGAAACTGGCTGGACGCCAGATCACCGAGAACAAGAGCAGCGCCGTCGTCTTCCCCGAGGGGACCCGCTCACGCACCGGCGACCTGCAGAAGTTCAAGAAGGGCCCGTTCGTCATGGCCATCGAGGCCGGCGTCCCCATCGTACCCGCGGTCATCGACGGAACTTTCACTATCCTGCCCAAGAAGGGCTTCCGCCTTCGACCGCAGACCATTACGATTCGCTTCGGCGAGCCCGTCGACGCCCGGAAGTTCACTCACGAGGAGCGCGACGCGCTCATCGCTCGCGTCCACGCCCAGATGGCCGACATGCTGGCCGAGCTGCGAGCGCCCGATGGTTACGACGGACCCCAGAGGCTCGTCCCCGAACAAGTGGCATAAGCGAGAGGCACATGTCTGATATAGTTGAAATCCGCGCCCGCGAGATACTCGATTCCAGGGGCAACCCCACCGTCGAAGCCGACGTCATCCTCAAGAACGGGATCAAAGGCCGCGCCGCCGTGCCCAGCGGCGCCTCCACCGGCGAGCACGAGGCCGTCGAATTGCGCGATGGCGATTCGAAACGCTTTGGCGGCAAGGGCGTTCTCAAGGCCGTCGAGAACGTCGAACGGATCATCGGGCCCGCCGTCAAAGGGCTCGACCCCGTCGACCAGGTCGGCCTCGACCGTACCCTCATCGATCTCGACGGCACGGAGAACAAGTCGAATCTCGGAGCCAACTCTGTCCTCGCCGTCTCGCTCGCCAGCGCCCGCGCCGCCGCGGCTAGCTTGAAGCTCCCGCTTTATCGCTACCTGGGCGGACCGCTCTCCCGCGTCCTGCCCGTTCCCATGATGAACATCCTGAACGGCGGCGCCCACGCGTCCAACAACGTCGACATCCAGGAGTTCATGATTATGCCTATCGGCGCCGACTCTTTCCGCACGGCGCTGCGCTGGGGTTCCGAGATCTTCCACTCGCTCAAGAAGCTGCTCACCGAGAAGGGCCTCTCCGTCGCCGTCGGTGACGAGGGTGGCTTCGCTCCCGACCTCGACTCCAACGAGCAGGCCATCGAGTACGTCCTCGCCGCGATCCAGCGCGCCGGCTACGACACCGGCTCCGAAGTCGCTCTCGCCCTCGACGTCGCCGCCTCCGAGCTCGGACGCGACGGCGTATACAAGATCGGCGAGAACGACAACATGACCGCCGGCCAGATCACCGAGATGTACAAGAACTGGTGCGACCGCTACCCCATCCGCTCCATCGAAGACGGACTCGGCGAGGACGACTGGGACGGCTGGAAGGAGCTGACCGGCTGGCTCGGCGACCAGATCCAGTTGGTCGGCGACGACATCTTCGTCACCAACACCCAACGCCTGCTCCGCGGCATCGCCGCCGACGTCGCCAACTCGATCCTCATCAAGGTCAACCAGATCGGAACCCTGACCGAGACCCTAAAAGCGATCGAACTCGCCCGCACCGCCGGCTACACCGCCGTCATCTCGCACCGCTCCGGCGAAACCGAAGACACCTTCATCGCCGACCTGGC
>JBDHAL010000214.1:0-10626 GCA_039588075.1 Gemmatimonadota bacterium
GCAAACAGCGGCCGAAGCGCGGCTCCACACGCACCGGCGATGGCCCCGGCAACGTCCAGTACCTCCCTCGAATCGCTGGAGAGGTCTATCGCGGCTAGTACGCGCTGGAACGGCTCGCGTCGCGGTTCGCTGGCGATCAGCACCGGTCGATCGGCGAGATAGACGATGCGCCTGCCGGTGGATCCCACCAGGCTGCGGGCGAGGGCAGGCTGCGGATGGCCGCCCACAACGATCAGGTCGGCCCCCGATTCGGCCGCGACCTTGTTGACCAGTTGTGCCGTAAAGCCGGCTCGAACGTGAACCGGCGCATCCGGGACTCCCGCCTCCCGCGCCTGTTCCGCGGCCGTCTCTCGCGCCTCCTTCACGAACTCCGGCTCGTACTTGGCCGCGTCGATCCCCGGCGGCGAGTACTCGGGCGGCATCAGCAGCACCTCGACGATGCTGGCGATCTCGAAATCGGCGCCCAGTTTAGCGGCACAGGCGGCGCCCGTGACCACGGCGCTCAGTCCATGTTCGCTACCGTCCGTCGCTGCCAGAACCTTTTTGAACTCGGCCATCATGCTATCCTTTCAACACGCCCATCGGTTTTAGCTGCGCAACGATCTTGCCGATGCCCGCCCGGTGCACGACCTGCACCACATCCTTAACGTCTTTGTACGCTTCTGAGATCTCTTCGTCCACCGTCGCCCGCGACGCGGCTCGCACCAGTATCCCTCGGTCCTCCATCTCGCGAACGATCGCCCTACCCTTCGCCGTCCGTTTCGCCTGCTTGCGGCTCATCATGCGGCCGGCGCCGTGGCAGGTGGAACCGAACGTCTCGTTGTAGGCGCCCTCCGTACCGGCCAATACGTAGCTGTAGCGGCCCATGTCGCCCGGTATGAAGATCGGCTGGCCGACCTTCCTGTAAGCCTCGGGCACCTCCGGGTGATTCGGCGGGAAGGCGCGCGTCGCGCCCTTTCGGTGCACGCAGACTTTCTTTTCGCCGCCGTTCACCCTGTGCGTCTCGACCTTGGCGATGTTGTGCGCGACGTCGTATACGAGGTTGAGCCCCAAGCGCTCGGCGCTCGCGCCGAGGACTTCCGAGAAACTCTCGCGCACCCGGTGCGCCATCATCTGCCGGTTGGCGAAGGCGTAGTTGGCGGCGCCGCGCATCGCGCCCATGTAGCGCCGCGCCTCGTCGGACCCGAGCGGCGCCGAACAGAGCTGTCGATCCTGCAGAGCGATGCCGTACTTCTCCGACGCCCGCAGCATCGTCTGCAGGTAATCGTCGCAGACCTGGTAGCCCAGCCCCCGCGACCCCGAATGGATGAAGGCGGTGACCATCCCTTCCCCCAACCCGAACGCGGCGGCCGCCGCTTCGTCGTGAATCTCGCTTACATAACCGATCTCTATAAAATGATTGCCCGAGCCCAGCGTACCCACCTGCTTGCGGCCTCGTTCCAGCGCGCGCTGCGAGACGAAATCGGGTTCGGCCCCTTCCAGCGCGCCGCCGGCCTCGATACGGTCCAGGTCCTGGGCCCAACCGAACCCGTTCTTCACCGCCCAGGCCGCGCCCTTCCGCAGCACCCGGCTCACCTGCTCGACGCTCAACACGAGATCGGAGCGCGATCCACCCACGCCCGACGGCACGTTCGCATACAGCCGGTCCATCAACTTCGACAGCCGCGGCCGCAGGTCCTTGTAGTGCAGGTTCGACCGCAGCAGGCGCACGCCGCAGTTGATGTCGTAGCCCACGCCGCCCGGCGAGATCACGCCCTCATCGAGATCGAAGGCCGCGACGCCGCCGATCGGGAAGCCGTAGCCCCAGTGGATGTCGGGCATGGCGATGGACGGCCCCACGATGCCCGGCAGACAGGCGACGTTCGCCACCTGCTGCAGGCTCTTGTCGTGCTCGATGTGGGGGATCAACTCGTCGTCGGCAAAAACCAACCCGTCGGTGAGCATCGGGCCGGTGCGCGGCATCCGCCAGCGCTGCCCGTCGATCCTCTCCAGCCTGTACCCTTCGACCGCCATGCCGCCCCCTACGCCGATCTCACAAATCGAACACGACCCGCGCGAACCATCCGCCCCCCCTGCGACTCACCTCGAGATCGTGGTACGTCACACCCTTGAGCTCCCGCTCCACCGCCGACGCGTCGGCGGGCGGAGCGAATCCCACCCGCGCCACCAAGCTGGTCTCTCCAAGCTCTTCCAGCTCCGCCGCGACGAACAACAACTCCTCCGTAATCTGTATATATAGGATCTCTCTCAGCCACCCGACGAACAGCGCCTCCAAATCCGGCGCCTCCACCTCCAACCCGCGCCAGCCCGCCGCCGCCCCGACCTCCCCCTCCAGGCTCCCAGCCTCGGACCCCAAAAGAACCCCCATCATCCCGTGAGCGCCGCCCAAAAACAACTCACCCAACGTCGGCGCCTCGACCTCGAGCCCCAGGTCCGCCGTGTGCTCAATAGTGCGCCAGCCCATACAACCAATATTGCCACACCGTCCAACCGTGAACAGCCGGGCGAATGGAGGTCGGCATTCGACAGTCGGTCGTCGAGCGACCGGCAATCTATGAGAATCGAGCGACGGCTGATCGCTGTCCGATGTTCAATCCCCCCCCCCCACTACCCCTTCCCGCAACCTCTGCCCAGATCAAAGCCGGCGCGGTTTCCGACGTCTACTTCCAACGCACCGCCGAGATCCTGGACGCCAAGAGCGTCGATGCCTACGTGCGAGCCGAGTTCGTGGCCAAGTCGCTGCCCGCTGAATGGGAATGGGCCGTCTTCGCCGGCCTCGCCGAGGTCACCCACCTGCTGGACGGGATCGACGTCAAGGCCCGGGCGATGGAGGAGGGCGCGATCTTCCGGCCGCTCGAGCCGGTCCTAGAAGTAGAGGGCAGCTACCGCGAGTTCGGCGTCTACGAAACGGCAATCCTCGGCTTGATCTGCCAGGCTTCGGGCATCGCGACACGCGCCGCACGCTGCAGAAACGCCGCCGGGCCCGACCGCAGGTTGATCAGCTTCGGCGCCCGGCGCATGCACCCGGCAATCGCGCCGATGATCGAGCGCGCCGCCTACCTCGGCGGTTGTGATGGCGTGGCGGTCATAGCCAGCGCCGAGCTGCTCGGGACTGACCCGGTGGGAACGATCCCCCACGCTCTCATCCTGGTGATGGGTGATACGGTGCGCGCCACCCAGGCGTTCGACGAAGTGATCTCGAAGAAGGTGCCGCGCATCGCCCTGATCGACACGTTCACAGATGAGAAATTCGCCGCCCTCGAGGTGGCCGAAGCGCTGGGACCCAACCTCGCCGCGATCCGCCTCGACACGCCGGGCAGCCGGCGCGGCGATTTCTTCGCCATCCTCAGCGAGGTGCGCTGGGAGCTCGACCTGCGCGGCTACAACGATGTCGATCTCTTCGTCAGCGGCGGTATCGACGAGGACGCCATCCGCGAGCTCAACCCCGTGGTCGACGGCTACGGCATCGGCACCTGGATCAGCGGGGCGCCCGTCGTCGATTTCAGCATGGACATCGTCGAGATCGACGGGAATGCACAAGGTCGACGAGTGGCCGGACGCCTGCCCGGAATGCGGATCCGACCTGCAGCCGCTCCTCGAGCCCTGGATGAGTGCCGGCCAGACCGTCGGCCCACAGCTCGAGCCCGCACAGATCCGCGAGCGCACCCTGCAGCGGCTCGAGAACTTCGACTTCGACATAGAGGACTACATAGAGTGAGCCAGAGCGCCACGCCGCAGGAGATCGTCGACTTCTTCCTCGACCCCGCCAACTACGAGCACCCGGTCGACTCCGTCGTGCACACCCAGACTCACGTGTCACACCTATTCTTTGCCGGCGACTACGTCTACAAGGTCAAGAAGCCGGTGGACATGGGGTTCCTAGATTTCTCCACGCTCGAGAAACGTCGCGACGCCGCATTAGCCGAACTGCAACTCAACCGGCGCGTCGCGCCCGACATCTACATCGACGTGGCCGCCGTACACCGCGACGAGGCCGGCCAGCTCAGCTTCATCGGGCCCGCCATCGTCGAGGAAGTCGCCGTCGTGATGAAGCGTCTGCCCGACGAACAGCGGTTATCCAAGCTGGTCGAGACCGGCGCCGTCGACCCCGAGATGATGAGCGAGCTGGGGCGCCTCATCGCCGGCTTCCACGAAGACGCGGAGACATCGGACGAGATAGCGAAGTACGGTTCGCTCGAGACGATCCGTCACAACTGGGACGAGAACTTCGAGCAGACCCAGCCGGTCATCGGGCGCACGCTGACTCACAAGACGTGGGAGACCTGCAAGCAGGAGATCGAGCGCTACATGCGGGCGTATGCCGTACTTTTCGAGCGCCGCGTCGCCGACGGCTGGATTCGCGACTGCCACGGCGATCTGCAGACCGATGACATCTTCATCGACCCGGAGACCGGCGCGGCGCATGTCCTCGACTGCATCGAGTTCAACGAGCGCTTCCGCTATTCCGACACGCTGGCCGATGTCGCGTTTCTATCGATGGACCTGCGTAACCGTGACCGCGAGGACCTGGCGCGCGCGTTTCTCGACGCCTACTACGAGCACTCGCCCGACGAGCCTATCCCATCGCTGCTACGCTTCTACGAATCGTATCGCGCTTACGTCCGCGGCAAGGTCCGCGGGTTCGTGATCGACCAGGAAGGTCCCAGCGCCGACGAAAAAGCTGCCGCCACCGCGGAGTCGCGGCGCTTCCTCGAGCTGGCCCTGGCCGACGCGCTGCGCCTGCGACCGCGCCTCGTTCTGGTGATGGGCCTGATGGGCAGCGGCAAGACGAAGCAGTCGGATGAGCTGGGGCGACGCGCCGGCGGCCGCGTGCTTCACAGCGATGTCATGCGCAAGCAGCTTGCGGGAATCGATCCGAACGAGGCACACAAGGTGCCCTTCGGCACGAGCATCTACTCCGGTGAGTGGACCGATAAGACTTATCGCGCGCTGATCGACGAGGCGCGCCAAGAACTGGCCGCGGGTAACTCCATCGTGCTCGACGCCTCGTGGTCGAAGGCGGAGTACCGGGTGATGGCCCGGGAGGTCGCCGCGGAGCGGGAGGCGTTGTTCGCGATCGTCGAATGCACGGCGCCGAAAGAAGCGCTGCGTGTCCGCCTCTCGAAACCGACGCGGCAGGTCACCGACGGGCGGCTCGAGCTGGCCGACGACCAGCGCGCGTCGTACGAAGCGCCGTCCGAGGACGAAGCCGACCGGGTAATAAGCATCGATACCACGGGCAGCTTCGAGCGGGCGGCTTCCCGAGTTCACGAGGCCTTATTCGCCTGAATCCATAAAACGGGAGTGTTCGTAAGGGGAGATGCGACGACGCCGGTTTTCCTTCACGACCCGGCTCTTCCTCGTTCTCTTTTTGCTGTCTGCGGTGCCATCGCTGGCTCTGCTCGGGTTGGCTACCTGGGGATTGCGCAACTACGTAGAGCTGGCCGGCAGCGCCGGGCCATGGGGACGGGTCGCCGACACGGGCGGTGAACTGCTCGACGCGTTGGACGAGGCAGGCGCCGACTCCACCGTCCAGGCGGCAGCCGAAGAGCACGAGGCCGAGCTCTCGCGATCCGTGGGCTTCGCCAGGAGCTGGGATCTCATCGCCCAGCGACTCGCCGCGGCGCTGCCCTGGGCCGCGCTCGTCCTCGGCCTATCGCTGGCCGTCGTCGCCGCCTGGGCCGCGCGCCAGCTCGCACGGCAACTGAGCCGGCCCGTCGGCGAGATCGTCGTTTGGGCAGAGAAGTTGGCCGGCGAAGAACCGCTGCCCGAGGCGAGCCCTCGGCACGAGCGCGGGCCGCCGGAGTTCTCGGTCCTGCGCCGCGCCTTCCGCTCGATGGCCGAGCGGCTGGCGGAAGGGCGCCGCCAGGCGTTGGAAGCGGAGCGCCTCAGGGCGCTGAACGAGATGGCCCGGCGCGTGGCGCACGAGATAAAGAACCCGCTGACGCCGCTGATGCTGGCCGTCCGGCAGGCGCGTCAGCTCGCCCGCGACCAACACGAGGCGCTGGACGAGCCGCTGACCGTGATAGCGGACGAGGCGGACCGGCTCGACGAAATGGCGCGAAGCTTCTCGCAGTTGGGAAAGCTGCCGGAGGGCCCAACCAGCGAGATCGACCTGGAGGAGATGCTGCGCGGTTTGCTGGCCAGCGATCTGCCCGATACGGTGAGCAGCGACCTGCGCGCGGAGGACGATCTGCCGCTGGTCGATGGTCACCTGGCGGCGCTGAGCCGCGCGTTCAGGAACCTGCTGGGCAACGCGGTAGAAGCTCTGGACGATCGACCCGACGCCCGCATCGATGTGGCGATCGCATCGAAGGACGGCGTGATCGAGGTTGCGATAACGGACAATGGGCCGGGAGTTCCCAGCGAGCACGCCGGCCGCGTCTGGGACCCCGACTTCACGACCAAGAGAACCGGGACGGGCCTCGGACTCGCACTCGTCAGGCAGACGGTCCGCGCCCACGGAGGAGATGTCGAGCTGAGAGATTCGAACGAGGGAGCCTGTTTCTGCGTGACCCTACCACTAACGCCGGACGCCGGCGCGTGAAGCGTACGCCGATCGCCCTGGCTCTCTCGCTTAGCGCGATATCTTGCGAAGATAGCGGAATTCGGAGCGAGAGGATCGCCAGCGAGGAAGCGGCGACGCAGGGCGCGGTTCCCACCCGCCAGATCGAAGCGCGCCTGCCCGGTGTCGCGGCGAACCCCGACTTCCGACTGCGGGTCGATCCCGCTATGAACGCCGTGGATGTGCGCATCGAGGTCAGGGCAGAGGAGCCCACCTCAATCCACCTCATCTTCCGCGTCGAGTGGGACGGTTACCCCGGCCTCCCCGACCGCCTGCAAAAGGTCGAAGCCTGGGGGCCGGGCGGAGCGCTCGCCGTCGAGACCGGTGACCTGGACGCCGGCCACCGTATCGTCGAAGTCGAAACGCCGCAAACCGTCACCATCGATTACCGACTCGTCCTTAATCCAGGCGCGGATACGCGCTACTACCACCGCGTCTCCCAGCTCTCGGAAGACGGCGGCCATCTCTTGGGCAACGATCTCCTACCCCGTGTTTGGATCGGCCAGCCTCGCAACGTGCGGCAGTCCGCCCGCATCTGGTTCAGCGGCATGCCCAACACCTGGCGTGTCGCGACCATCGAGTCACGTTCCGGCACCGGCTACGAGATCGACGAGATCGGGGCCGCCGTTTTCGTCATCGGCCGCCTGCACACGCAGCGGGAAGGCGTCGGCCCGCGCACGATGGACACGGCCGTCTACGGCGACTGGCCGGTACCGGCCGAGCGCGTCATCGACGCGTCGAACCGAATAGCCGGCAGCCTTCATCTCATAGCCGGAGACGGCTGGGCCGGCGGCGCCTACCTACTGGGCGCCGGGCGCGTCCCGGCGGCCGTGCCGGGGCTCAGCACCGGTGGCCAGGTCATAGGCCATTCGGGCATCGTATTGGTCGGTGGCAACGGACCGCCGGCGCTCGAGTTCGCTCATTGGATGCACACCACGGCGCACGAGCTGATGCACTGGTACATACCGATGGCGTTCCGATTCGAGGGCGCGCCGCCGAAATGGTTTTCCGAGGGCTTCACCGACTACATGGCGTTGAGGATCCTGCTGAGCGGCGGCCTCATCGAGCCGCAGCTGTTCCTGAGCGAGATCGGCGATCGCCTATCACGTTACCGCGGCAGTTCGCTCTACGGTCGAACATCTATCACCGACGCCGAAGAAGATTTCTGGAAAGACGACGTGTACCGCTATATCTACGATGGCGGCGCCGCCGCCGCGTTCCTCCTCGACCTCGGGTTCCAGGATCGCGGCGGCTCCCTGGAGCGCGCGCTGCGCGAAGCACGCGGCAACGCGCCTCTCACGCCGGAGAGTCTCGCATCCTTGCTGTCCGGGATCCGCGAGAACGAGTGGCTGACCGCCTGGCTCCAAACCGGCGCCAACCCCGATTGGGATGCCCGGCTACAAGCTTACGATCTCGTCTGGAGAAACGACTCGCTGGTGAGTACTGACGATTGGGCGACCGATGCGCTCGGCTCGATACGACCTTGAACTCGGCGACAAACTTCGATGCGACTGACGAATAGAAGAGCCAGAATTCTCGTTTCCCTGTTTTTGCTTCTTGCTGCCGCGCCGTCAACGGCCCGAGCGCAGGACGTGGTGGAGCTCGGCCGCCGCCGGCACAATCACCCCGACACGACCCTGGCCGACTACCGGTCGCGGCTCAACACGTTGGTCAGCGCCGGCTGGATGACCGACCCGCTGGCGCCGCCCAAGCTCATACTGGCCAGCGAGCTGGCGGCGGGAGTCCACTGGCGACGCGAGGGCGGCCTCCAGGTCCAGATGTTGGGGCAGCGTTACGTGACCTCGTTTGGACGCGACGTCGAGGCGGGCCTCGACTTCGGCCAGCCCTGGTTCGTCTCCACGACGCCCGGCGACAGCCTGCGCGTGCTGGGCAGCATCGAGATACCCAACCGTGCCGCGATCCACCCGTTCGCCGATGGCGCCGGCCGCTTCTACGAGTACGAGTTGGGAGACACGGTGGCCTTGCTCGTCCCGGGGAAACGCATCGATCTGGTGGAGGTGCGCGTCACCCCGACCACCGGAGACGAATCGCTCGTGGTCGGTTCGTTGTGGGTGGACATGGAGACGGGCGACATCGGAGCGATGCAGATTCGTTTCGTGGGCCGGCCGCTGTGGGCGGACGATGATGAGCCGGACGATCAGAAGTGGGCCAATCGAATCCTCTCGGTGTCGGCTTCCATTCAGCAGGGCTACTGGGAAACGCGCTACTGGCTTCCGCACCGCCAGGAACTCGAGCTGATGGTGCGCATCCCGTTCATCGGTAACTTCGCCATCCCCGTCCTGTTCCGAAGCGAGTTCGGGCGCTACGACATCAACACCGGCGAACCCATCGCGTGGCTCTCACCCGACTCCCTGCGCCAGGGCGACGAGAATCAGGATTACGACCACGCCATGACGATAACCTTGGGACCCGACGACGAACCGCAGCAGGTGGCCGGAGCCGACACCGCCGGGGCCGAGGACGTATTCCCCGAGACAGAATTGCTGGAGATCAGAGCGGGCTCGGCCGAGGGCGGCTGGGAGATCGTGCGGCCGCCCGACGACTCGCTGCTCGCCTACGACGAATGGGACAGGCCTCTCGAGGAACCGGCATCGGAGCTCACGCTCCCCTCGGCCGAAGAACTCGAGCGGCGCGCCCAAGAACTCTCGAATGATATCGTCGGCCGCCAGCTGTTCAGCATACAGTACGACCGCCTGCTCGAGATGATCCGTTACAACAGGATCGAAGCGCTGGGGATCGGAGTCTGGGCGGCGGCATCGCGTTCGGCGTTGCCGACCTGGAGTTCAAGGGGCGGCTCGACCTGCGCTACGACGCACCCAGCAAGCGCGCCCAACTCGCCGGCTACAGCGAGCTTCACCTCGCCGGCGTCGCGCTCACGGATGACAAACGCGCCTACGGTCCGTCCGCTTTGCGCGCTTTCATCCTTGGGCGTGACGATGCCGATTACTATCGCTCCAGCGGCGCGGCCCTGACGCTGGGTCGCCGCTGGGGACGATTCAGCGCGCGACTCGGCGCCGGTTGGGAGAATCAAAAATCGGTAACGACCAACACCCAGGTCGCCATCCCCGGTATCTGGCAGAGCGTGGTCTTCCCCGCCAACCCGCCGGCGAACGAAGGAGATTACTGGCGCGGCGATCTGGCTTTTACATTCTATCTGGGCGACTGGACCCGGCCCACCGACCGTGCGGAGCTTACACTCGGCGTCGAGGTCGGGACGGGACCGGACTCGCTCGAATACGTGCAGCCGCGAGCGTTGTTCGAGACCCGTGTCGACCTGGGCACGTGGGCGGCCATCGCGTTCAACACGAAGGGCGGCTGGACCGCCGCCGGCTACGCGCCGAACCAGCGGCTCTGGGGCATCGGCAGCTTGCAGACCGTCCGCGGCTTCACCTACGGCACGCAGCGCGGTGACTCCTACTGGAGCGCCCAGCTCGAGGTCAGCCCGAAGCGCAAGGTGATCACACCGGTCGCTTTCGGCGACATCGGCTGGGCTGGGGGTATCGACGATTGGCCGGGTAGCGAACCACTCTGGTCGTTCGGTGTCGGCGCCAGCTGGCTCTGGGGCGTCCTCCGCACCGACCTGGTATTCCCGAAAGCGGAGGAGCTCTGGTTTGAGCTTTACTTCGCAGGCTCGCTTTAAAGCCATGGCACACATCCTCATCATCGACGACGAAGGCAATATCCGCCGGATGATCGCCAGCCTCCTCAAGGCCGAGGGCTACTCGACCGAAGAGGCCGAATCGGGCGAGCAGGGCCTCCAGAAGTTGGCCGGGGAGGAGTTCGCCGCCGTGTTTCTCGACCTGGCTATGCCCGGCGCCGGCGGCCTGGAAGTGCTCGAGCGAATCGCCGAGAGTTGGCCGGACGTACCCGTCGTCATGATGAGCGGCCAGGCGACCCTCGGTGATGCCGTCCAGGCGACGCGGCTCGGCGCCTTCCAATTCCTCGAGAAACCGCTGACGCCCGAAGCCGTGCTCATCACGCTGAAGTCGGCGCTCGAGCTCAGGCGCCAGCGCGATCTCAACGTCGCGCTGCGCCAGGAA
>JBDHAL010000215.1:0-8886 GCA_039588075.1 Gemmatimonadota bacterium
AGCGCTATGAGCGTCGGCGCGGTTCGGGCCGACAGATCGTTACACGGGCTGGCGGTGGGAGGCTACATAGTGGAGACACGGGAATTCCGGGGCGTCTCGCTCGGTCTCGTCCGCACCAAGATGTCGGACATGCAGGGTCTCGCTGTCGCCGGCTACAACCACATACGCTGGGAGCAACGCGGGCTGGTCATCGGCATCTACAATCGCGCCCGTGTTCTAAAGGGAGTACAGATCGGCCTGCTGAACTACGCGGGGAACAACTCGCCGGGCCTGCGCTGGCTGCCGCTGATCAACGCGCATTTCTGATGTGACAAGCTGAGGGCCGGCGTTTAGTTTTCTCGCTCGCTCATTCAGGCTTTCACTGGGAACGCGTACGATCGCGTAGGGGCCGATGTCTAGCTACAGCCGCTTCTCGCAAGGACTTAGGGCCTTTCCCGCTTTCATCTCGGTGGTTCTCGTTACGGCCCTGTTTGGCTGTGAGGGTCCATCGATCGAATTGGCGGGTGACGCCTACGTCGAATTAGGTGACCTGCCGGACCTCGACGAGCGCGGCGCGATTCGCGTGCTGTCCCCGCGGCTCGGCGATGCCAGCGGTCTCCCGCGCCGCGGACATCGCGCGCGATTGGAGCGGGAATTGGTGGAGGCGTTCGCCGCGTCGCGCGGGCTGGAGCCGGTGCTGGTTTCGGTGGACGAACACGAGGACCTGATTCCGGCGCTGCAGGAAGGTCACGGCGATATCATCGCCGCGATGCTTACTGTGACGCCGGCGCGCCAGCGGCAGGTCGCGTTCAGCGCCCCGCTGAGCTTCGTCCGCGAGCGGGTCGTGACGCGCGACGAGCCGCCGTACGTTGAGGGTCTCGCCGACCTGGCCGGCCGCGAAGTGGCGGTCCGGCGGTCTTCGTCCTACTGGGAGACGCTCGAGGCCGTCCAAGCCCAGCACCCCGGGGTCGAGCCGCTGGCGGTGCCGGAAGACCTGGAGACGGAGGAGATCCTGTATGGCGTCTCGACGGGCCGGTTCGACGTCACCGTCGCGGACGACCGGCTGATCGACGACGTTCTGGCCTACCTGCCGAACCTTCGAGTCGGGCTTCCTCTCACCGATGACCGGGAGATCGCCTGGGCGGTACGTTCGGAGAATCCCGAGCTGCTGGCGGCCGTCGATTCCTTCGTGCTCCAGTTCAATCCCGCCAGCGATCGCCCCGAGCGCTATACCGGTGACCTGACGGAGATCAAGCAGCGGAAGGTCCTCCGGGTACTCACGCGGAACAACCCGTCGACATACTTCGTCCTGCACGGACGCATTATGGGCTTCGAATACGATCTAGCGCGCGAGTTCGCGGAGCGACACGGCCTGCATGCCGAGTTCATCGTCGTTCCCACCCGGGCGGGTTTGTTCAGTTGGCTGCGGCAGGGGAGGGGAGACATCGTCGCGGCCGGGATAACGGCAACGCAGGCTCGCGGCCGGCGCGACCTGTCTTTCTCGCGGCCGTACCACTACGTGTCCGAGGTCTTGGTCGCCCGCGCCGCCGATTCTACGCTGAGCTCAATGCTGGATTTGGCTGGCCGCACGATCGTCGTGCGTCAGAGCAGTTCGTACTGGGAGACCGTCGAGGCGCTCCGCGACGGAGGCATCGATGTCGAATTGCTGCCGGCGCCGGAGGGTCTGGAGACGGAGGAGATCATCGACGCGGTGGCGCGCGGCGAGTACGACCTGACGGTGGCGGACAGCCACTTGTTGAACATCGAGTTGTCCTGGCGCGACGATATCGTGGACGCGTTCACGCTCCGCGACTCGGTCCGGCACTCCTGGGTGGTCAGGCAGGGCGACGACGAGCTAAGGGCGGCCGTCGACTCTTTCTTCAATGCGGAGTACCGCGGCACGTTCTACAACGTGACGCGCGGCAAGTACTTCGGGAACTCGAAACGCGAGCGGACGCACGCGACGGCCAGAAGCGCCCGGACCGGGACGATCTCGCCGTACGACGACCTGATACGTCGGTACTCGGGCACCTACGATTTCGACTGGCGGCTCATCTCGGCCCAGGCCTACCAGGAGAGCCGCTTCGATCCGTCCGTGGTTTCGTTCGCCGGCGCCATCGGGCTGCTACAACTGCTGCCGCGAACGGCCCAAGAACTTGGTTTCGACGATCCGCGGATACCGGAGCAGGGAGTGCACGCCGGCGTGATGTACCTTCGTCACCTGTACGACCGGCTGGACGACGTGCCGGACCCCGAGGACCGGCTTCGGTTCGCGCTGGCCTCCTATAACGCGGGCTTTGGCCATGTCAGCGACGCTCGTCGTTTGACGGCGGAGTTGGGAGGCGATCCGGATGTTTGGATCGGTGGCGTCGAGGACGTGATGCCGCTGCTGATGAAGCGCGAATACCACAGCCGCACTCGTTACGGATACTGTCGATGCCTTGAGCCGGTGCGGTACGTGCGCCTGATCGGAGAGCGATACCGGGCGTACTCTGACGCCGTCGCCGAAGACTGGTAGGAGGCTTATGTCGGGCTCGTCAACGACAACGACAGCGAGAAACGAGAAATATAGGATTCGGGGCCTCTCGCTTCTCGCTTCTCATTGTCGTTGTCGTTGTCGACATAGATCGGGACGATCCTTCACGACGGCTCGGCGGTGGAAAAGAAGACCAGGACCTCGAGGTCTTCCGTTATGCTGTGGAATCGGTGATCGACCCGGGCCTTGACGTAGACCAGGCTGCCCGGCTCCACCGCCATGTCGTCGCCCTCGACCTGCAGCATCGCCTTCCCGGTCACGATGTAGTAGAGCTCATCGCGCTCGTGGGGCTCCTGGTGGTCGACGCCTCCCTCGGGTAACGCGTAGACTCCCACGGTCATCGTGGAGAGGTTGAGGAAGGGGAGCCAGGCCTGTCCTGATTCCTGGCGCTGGGTAACGAGGTCGGTGATGTCGAATGCGGACCAGGTGGGGTCGCCGTTTTTCTCGTTCATGGTAATCGAGTTGCCTAGGGTTGTGTAGTTCATTGGACTCGACATCGACATCGACAACGATAACGACAACGACGGCGAGAAACGAGAATAGGGGATACGCTTCTCGCTTCTCGCTGTCGTTATCGTTGTCATTGTCTTTGTCGACATAGTTCGGTACGATCCTCTACCATGCTAACGATAGTTCCTTTGACCCGCACCCATTGGAGTGAAGTGAGGCGAATTCATCTCGAGGGGATCGCCACAGGCGAGGCGACGTTCGAGACGGATTCGTCGCCTGATTGGGATGGTTGGTCCTCGGAGCATCTCGAGGCCGCGCGGTTGGCGGCGGTGGACGGCGACAGGGTGCTCGGTTGGGCGGCCCTGACGCCGGTGTCCGACCGCTGCGTCTATGGGGGAGTCGCGGAGGTGAGCGTCTACGTGGGCTCGGAGGCGCGCGGTCGCGGCGTCGGCTCGCTTCTCTTGCGGGCGCTGATCGACGAATCGGAGGAGAGCGGTCTCTGGACCCTTCAGGCGGGGATCTTCAGCGAGAACGAGACGAGCATCCGGCTTCACGAGAAGTATGGCTTCCGGGTCGTGGGCCGGCGCGAGCGTCTCGGTAAGCTCGCCGGGCGCTGGCGCGACGTGATGTTTCTGGAGCGCCGGAGCGACCGCGTGGGCGTGGACTGAGACAGGTGAAGATGAAGCGAAGCGCTCTCGTGCGGACAGCTGTATCGGCCATCGTTCTTGCGGCGGTCGCGCAGGTCGGCGCCCGAAGGGTGGGTCCGCTGCCACCGATGGGCCCCGTTTTGGACCCATGGAGCGGCGCCTGGGCGGTCGCGGCGCGGGCCGGCCTCCCGGAGGAAGGATCGCTGTCGCTGCCGGGTCTCGCCGGGCCGGTTCGTGTGATCTACGACGACCGGGCGGTGCCACATATCTTCGCGTCCAGCACGGAGGACGCGGCGCGGGCGCTGGGCTACGTGGTGGCGCGCGAGCGGCTCTTCCAGATGGAGATGCGGTGGCGCTCGACCGCCGGTCGCATGTCGGAGATGGTCGGCGCGGCGGGGCTGGAGTTCGACCGCTACATGCGCGGGCTCGGGCTCGCCTGGAGTGCCGAGCGAGATTTCGCCCAGCTGGATCGGGCTTCCGAAACATTCCGCCAACTGACCGCCTACGCCGAGGGCGTGAACGCCTGGATCGACGGAATGAGCCGGCGCGACCTGCCGCTCGAGTACCGCGTGCTGGGCGTGCGGCCCTCCCGGTGGGAGCCGGTGTACTCCGTCTATTTCTTGAAGCTGATGGGGTGGGACCTGACCTACGGCGCCGCCAGCGATCTGCGCCGGCTGCGCGTCGCAGCGAAGGTCGGGGAAGAGGCGGCCCGGGCGCTTCTGCCTGTGAACAGTCCCATCCAGCAGCCGATTCAACCCAACGGTAGCACGTCGCCGCGCTTCGATTTTGCCGTCATCGCGCCGCCGGGGGAACCGGACCCGGCAGCGGCGGATTTGGCGCGGGCCCTGCAGGTCGCGTTGGGCCCGCTCGCCGATGACCCCGAGGCGGAAGCCGAGGCTCCGCTGGGAAGCAACAACTGGGCTGTGGCGCCGGAGCGAACCGAATCAGGCTACGCTCTGCTCGCCGGCGACCCGCACCTCGGCCTGGCGCTGCCGTCGATCTGGTACGAGGCGCACCTGGTGGTTCCAGGTGAGCTCGACGTGTATGGGGCAACGATGCCGAGCGCGCCCGCCGTAGTCATCGGCTTCAATCGTGACGTTGCCTGGAGCTTCACCAATACCGGCGCGGACGTCATCGACTACTACGTAGAGGAAGTTGACGATCGGGAGCAGCCGAGACGCTATCTGGTTGACGGCGAGTGGCGGCCACTGGAGCTGCGCGTCGAGGAGTACCGCGTGCGCGGCGGCGACCTGTGGTTAACCGATACCCTGTTCGCCACACACCGCGGGCCCGTCATCGACCACGACGATCGCATGATCTCGATGCGCTGGACCGTGCTGGAAGGGTCTGACGCCCTGCACGCGTTCCTTGCGATGGATCGCGCATCGAGCGTCGAGGAGTCCTTCGAGGTAGTGAAGTCGTTCGCGGCGCCGGCTCAAAACATGGTCGTGGCAGACCGCAACGGCAGGATCGGGATCGTCTCCACCGGCCACTTCCCGCTACAGCCGAGCGGCGCGGGCCTGGAAGTTCGAGACGGCCGTACGAGTCAGAGCGATTGGGTCGACTTCTGGCCGCCGGATCGGTTTCCGCAGTCCGTCGATCCCCGGCAAGGCTACCTGGCCTCGGCGAACCAGCAACCCATCGATCCGCTGGTCGATGACACGTACATGGGCGCCGACTGGCCGTCACCGTGGCGGGCGATGCGGATCAACCGGTTGCTGGCGGCCGACTCTGCCGTCACGCCCGATGCGATGCGTCGCTACCAGACGGATCCTGGCAACGCGCGGGCCGACCTGTTCCTGTCCTTCTTCCTCGATGCTGTTGCCCGGCAGGAAGAGAACGGCGGCCTGGATGCGCGGGCGAGCGAAGCCGCGGGTCTGCTGTCGGAATGGGATCGCCGCTACACGAAGGGAAACCAGCGGGCCGTGCTGTTCGAGGCGGCGATGGACGAGTTGGCGGATCGTACCTGGGACGAGCTTCTCTCTTCTCCCGAGCCGAACTGGTCGCGTCGCGTTTTCACTCCGGCGTCCGCGGTACTGGCCAGCCTGCTTCATCAGCCTGAAAGCGCGTGGTGGGACGATCGTCGAACGGCCGTACGGGAGGACCGCGACGCGATCCTCGTAGCCAGCCTCGCGAAGGCGCTGGAGACCACGACGGAACGGTACGGCGAGCCCGAGCAGGGTGGCTGGCGCTGGGATGGAATTCGACACGCTAACGTCTATCACCTGCTGCTCAATCAGCGGTCGCTCTCGGCTCGAGATCTTCCCGTTCAAGGGGGTCCCGGAAACCTGAACCCGTCGTCCGGCGGCGGCAGCCACGGCTCCAGCTGGAGGATGAGATTCAAGCGTGGACCATCTATCCGGGCGGCCAGTCCGGGAACCCGGTGAGCCCTTATTATCGTGACCGCATTGAGAAGTGGGTGAACGGCGAGCTCGAGCCCGTGCTGTTTCCCCGCGACTCCTCCGATCTCGACCCGGCGCGGACGCGGTCGAACCTGGAACTGAGCCCGGAGCGCTGATCATGAGATACGCGATTCGTTTAGTGCTTCTGGCGGCAGGCTATGCCGTCGTCACGATGGCGTTGGGCTGGTGGGCGATCCCGGTCGCCGCCGCGATTTGGGGCGCCTCGAGTTTCGGCACTCGCTTTACCTGGCTTACATCAGCGTTGTCAGCCGCGCTCGCCTGGGCGGTTCTGCTGATCGTGACGGCCACCCAGGGTCCGGTTGCGCAACTCGCGCAGACTCTCGGTGAGATCTTCGCTATGCCCGGCTTCGCCATGGTCGTCTTGACGCTCGTCTTCCCGGCTACGCTCGCCGGGAGCGCCACGGAACTGGCTGCGTCGCTGCGCAGTTACTTGCACGATCAAAGCAACTTTCCGCAGGGTAGGGGCATCCAAGTTCGAGAGAAGTCGTCCACTCACAAAGGTTCCTGAGCCCCTCAACGCGGCGAGGATGACGTCGGGGGGCACCAACCGGAGGCTCAAAGACATGATCCGAGCACTGGCGCTGGTAGTGATGTTGTTCCTCGCCGTGCCGAGCCCGTCGGCGGCACAGCAGGCAGAGGACGGAAGTTCCGCGAATGGGCAATTCAAGGATTTCGCCGAGTTGACCGCGGGGACGACGGCAAGGGAAGGGTTCTTCGATACCTACGAGAAGGCCGGTGCGCTGTACATGGCGATCCCGGTCGATCGCCTGGACGAGGAGTTCCTCGCTGCTTTCGAGATCGCGCAGGGGATTGGCTCCTCCTTGCTGTTCGGCGGCTTGATGCTCGGCATCTTCGGTGGCGACGGAATCGTCGCTCTCGAGCGGCACGGCGACCAAGTCTACCTGCTGCGACGACCGGTCCGCTATGTCGCGACTTCCGGTAGCCCTGAGGAAGCCGCCGTCCGTCTCACCTACGGTTCTTCGGTCCTGGCGTCAGCGAAGATAGAGTCGATACGGCAAGACTCCGCCCTGGTGATCGACATACATGACTGGATCGTTTCCGACCTGTCTGATATCGGCCAAATGGTGCGCTCCGCCGTATCGAGGCAGCCGGGTCAACCCGGAAGCGCCAGCTTTGATGGGAGTCGAAGTTACCTGGAATCGGTAAAGGGCTTCCCGGATAACGTGAACTTCCGGGCCAAGCTCACCTTCAAGACGACCCGGCCGGCCAACCGGCGAACGGTTCCGGATCAGCGGTACTTGCCGGTATCGATGCACACGACATTCGCGAGACTGCCCGAAGTGCCCATGACCCCGCGGCTCGCCGATGACCGCATGGGGTACTTCACGACCGTCCAGAAGAACTTCTCCCGAGACGATACCACGTTCTTCGTTCGCTACGTGAACCGCTGGCGCCTCGAGCGCGGCGAGCGCGTCGGCGACCTGTATCGGCCGACGGAACCGATCGTCTACTACCTGGACCGCACCATCCCCGATGAGTACCGCCCCTATGTCGCCGACGGCGTCGAACGGTGGAACAAGGCGTTCGAAGCCGCGGGTTGGAAAGACGCGATCCGCGCCGAGCCGTTGCCCGATGATGCGGACCCGGAAGACATCCGCTACGCGACCATCCGCTGGAACGTCTCGGACGAGGCCGGCTACGGGGCCATCGGGCCTTCCACCGCCGACCCGCGAACCGGGGAGATCCTGGACGCCGACATACTCATCGAGGCCAATATGGTCCTCGGGTTCAAGTCCGCCTGGCGTAACCTGGCGAGCCCGGCGGACGTGTTCGAGGGCGCGCTGACCGCCGGCGAAGCCGACCTGGCCTCGGCCGCGGCCGGCGGCGAGCTGAGCACTTTCGGAGCTCAGATGGCGGGGCAGGGCGCTCTGTTGAGGGCGGTCCTCGCGGCTCGCGGGGAGATCGAGCCCGGAGCTTCGTTGCCGGATGAGTACGTAGGACAGGCAATGTTGTGGGTGACGATGCACGAGGTGGGTCACACGCTCGGCCTACGCCACAATTTCGGCTCGTCGCGCGACACGCCGCTCGACGAACTGTACGATCCGGCATGGGCCGAGGAGAATGGCGTGACCGGCTCGGTCATGGACTATCACGCCCCCAACCTCGCTCCGGACGGCGCGATGATCGACTACTACTACAGTCCGGTAGTCGGCTCTTACGACGACTGGATCATCTCCTACGGCTACACGGCCGATCCGACGCGCGCCGAGGAGTTGGCACGGCAGGCGGGCCGGCGCGGGCATGCGTACGGCACCGACTTCGATGCCTACGGGCCCGGGGCCCTCGATCCGACAGTGAACACTTTCGATTTGAGCGCCGACCCGCTGAGCTGGGGCAAGCAGCGGACATCGTTGATCGACGCCGTGTGGTCCGAGCTTCCCGGGCGGGTGCTGGGCGACAACGCCAGCTACTCCGACCTGACGAACGCTTACACCTCGCTGCTCGGACAGTACGCCACCGCGATGGCACCGGCCATCAAGTACATCGGCGGCCAGTTCTACTACAACACGCACGTAGGCGACGAGTACGACGTCGGCCCGTTCGCGTCCGTCCCCGTGGCCAAGCAGCAAGACGCGCTCGACTTCATCACGAAAACCGCATTCGCGGAAGATGCGTTCGAGGTGCCGAGAGAAGTGTTCGCGCAGTTCGGCGCTCGCCGTTGGTCCGACTGGGGGAGCTCGACGACCTTCAACGGCCGCATCGACTACCCGTTCTACGAGCAGGTGCTCTCTATCCAGACGAGGATGATGGCACAGCTCACGAACCCGTACCGGATGGCCAGGATACGCGACTCAGAGCTGAAGTACGGGACCGACAACGTGGTCACCAT
>JBDHAL010000216.1:0-5917 GCA_039588075.1 Gemmatimonadota bacterium
ATCCAACGTCACCACGTCGAAGCCAACGCGCCGGCCCTTTGCCCGGACTTCTTCGGTGTAGAAACCGGCGGACGCCTCGAGCCCGATCAGGTCCAGCGCTCGCCGGATCACCGTCGTCTTGCCCACGCCGGGCCGGCCCGTCAGTAGGATTCTTGGATTGCTCATTGTCCCCTGATAGTGAACATCGAACATCGTTCATCGAACGTCGAGAACACACCCCGACGCCGAACATTCAACCTCCAGCGATGGACCTCGAAACTCGAGGTATACATCTATCCCCGCGCCACATGGCTCGCCCATCACGCCGGCCAACGTTCACGTTCACATCTGGACGTTCAACGTTCAGCGTCGGTCAGTCCGTTCGACGTGCGATGCTCGATGAACGATGTTCAATGTTCACTATGACAACAAGCGCCCCGGGCCCACGGGGCGCTTGTAGAAGCTAGAATGCGCGGATTTTGTGAGGACTTTCTGCCAGCGTGGGGCTAACAGTTTTTGTGACGGGCCAGAAGAAACTCCCCAAAAAAGAACGGAGCCCCTGAGTCGCCCTCCCCCGCCGTTTTCCCTGTCCGGCTAAGACGCTCGAGACTCCGCTCTTCAGCCATGCATTTTGCAAGGGCCGTTCCCAAAGCATGCGAAGCAACTTAAGGCGTTGTGAATAAACGATTTAACTCAAAGGCGCCCTCCCCATCAGGGGCAGATATCTGGATACTTTTTGCATAATTCGGGCAAACATTTCCTAGGCGGAGGCTTGAGGGCCAAGTTGTTCGGGCCAGAGGGGTTAGGAGGCGCGCGAGATGGGGCGAAAAGGTCGTATCTCTTGGGATCTCATCGTTGAGGCTAGCCTGTCTGGCCGATAATGGTAAGTTATACGGACTCGCTACCAGGGTAGTCAGTGAGTAGCAAACCGATAACCCATGGAGATAGTACGACCCGGTTGGTGGGTCGGCGTCCCCAGGCTCACGAAGAGGCGGGTTGAGGGTGAATAAGAAGCTGACTTTGGGCCTCGGCGTAGGATTGGTGCTGGTGATATTCGGCTATTTCGCGTTTGGCGGTCTGGGCCGAAGCCTGGTGTATTTCTGGACGCCGACGGAGCTGCTGGCGGAAGGAGATGCCGCGTACGGCACATCGGTGCGGTTGGGCGGCATGGTGGAGCCTGGGAGCGTGCGTTGGAATGCGGAGACGCGAGAGCTTCGGTTCCGTCTGACGGACGAGGGCGGGACGGTCGAAGTGTTCAGCGCCGGGGTCCCACCGCAGATGTTTCTGGAGGCGGCGGAGCGAGCGACTCCGATCGGGGCGGTGGTGGAGGGAACGCTGACGCGAGAGGACGTGTTTCGGGCAACGAACCTGATGGTGAAGCACTCACAGGAGTACCGAGCGCCGGAGCACGAAGGAGACCAGGCGGACTACTACCGGGAGCTGTTCAAGGAGCAGGGAACGGATAGCGGGACATGACGAGCACACTGGGATACATATCGGTAGGGGGTGCGCTGCTGCTGTCCTTGGTTGGGTCGGTGGTGGCGTTCGCAGCGCTACGAGGCGGCAAACCGAAGCTGGCGGCATTCGGCCGGCGTGCGGTGTACGGCGTCTTCGGTCTGGCGACGCTGGGGATCGGGACGATGGTGTACGCGCTGGTGGCTCACGATTTCAGCGTGAGCTACGTGGCGCAGGTGGGCAGTCGCTCCACCCCGCTTTTCTATACCGTGATATCGCTCTGGTCGTCGCTGGACGGCTCGATCTTGTTTTGGGGCTGGATCATCGCCGGCTACAGCGCGGCCGTGACCTACATCTACAGGGACCGCTACCGCGAATTGATGCCGGCGGTCATCGGGACGCTGTTGGCGGTGAACGCGTTCTTCTGGCTGCTGCTGGCCTGGCCGGCGAACCCGTTCATCAGGATCTTCCCGGTGCCCCTGGACGGGCCGGGGCCCAACCCGCTGCTGCAGAACCACCCTTTCATGGGACTCCATCCCCCGCTGCTCTACCTGGGCTACGTGGGTATGGCGGTCCCCTTCGCCTTCGGGATCGCGGCGCTGATCACCGGCCGGGTGGGCGGTGAGTGGATCCGCGCCGTGCGCCGTTGGGTCATGGCGCCCTGGATCTTCCTCACCGCGGGCATCGTGGCCGGCGCCTGGTGGTCCTACGAGGTGCTGGGCTGGGGAGGCTACTGGGCCTGGGATCCGGTTGAGAACGCCAGCTTCCTGCCGTGGCTCACGGCCACGGCGTTCCTGCACTCGATCATGGTCCAGGAGCGGCGCCAGACGCTGAAGACCTGGAACATCTTGCTGGTGCTGGTCACGTTCCTGCTGACGCTGTTCGGCACGTTCCTCACGCGTTCCGGCATCCTGGCCAGCGTCCACGCGTTCTCTGAAGGGCTGATCGGGCCGTTCTTCCTCGGATTCATCACATTGGTGCTCATCGTCTCGCTGGCGCTGGTCGCCTGGCGCAGCGAAGAGCTGAAGAGCGAGCCGGCTCTCGACTCACTCGCGTCGCGTGAGACCGCCTTCCTGCTCAACAACCTGTTGTTCGTCGCCTTCACCTTCACCGTGCTTCTCGGGACCATGTATCCGTTGATCGCCGAAGCGATCCGCGGTGTGAAGGTGAGCGTGGGCGCCCCCTACTTCAATCAGATGAGCGTGCCCATCGCGATGGGCCTCATCTTCCTCACGGGGGTCGGGCCCGCCCTGCCGTGGCGGCGCGGCTCGCCCGAAACGCTCAAGAAGAAGTTCATGTGGCCGACGGCGATCGCGCTCGTCTCTGGAATAGTCTTCTGGTTTGCCGGGGCTCGAAACTTCATGACCGCGTTCACTCTGGTGCTCGCGGTGTTCGCCACCAGTCTGATCGTGGGCGAGTTCGTGCGGCCCGTTCTGGGGCGCAGGCAGGCGCACGACGAGAGTCTCGGCGCGGCGCTGGCCAACGTGCTGTCCAAGGGCCGAAGGCGCTACGGCGGCTACGTCGTCCACCTCGGTATCGTGCTGATCGCCGTCGGGATCGCGCTGTCTTCCACGTTCCGCAAGGAAACCGAGTTGACTCTGCGGCCCGGTCAGGTAACCCGGTACGAAGGGTACACGATTCGGCTAGATTCGCTGTATGCCGGCCGCGAGCCGCAGCGCGAGTTCGTGGAGGCGAAGTTCAGCATAGGGAAGGGTGATGACGTTTCCAGCGTCATGCGGCCGCGGATCAACTATTACCCGATGTCGGACCAACCGATCGGGACGCCCAGCGTTAGGACGCGGCCGACGGAGGATTTCTACCTCAGCCTGTCGGCCTATGCCCGAGACGGCTCAACGGCCACCGTCAGCGTGATCGTCAACCCGGCAGTCGTCTGGATCTGGTTCGGCGGCGGCGTGGTCGTACTTGGCGCTCTGTTTGCAATCTCCACCGTCGGCTTCGGCTCGGAGCGGCCCAAGGTCGTTAAGGGTGCGCCCGCCAAGCCGGTGGAAGCCGGTGTCGGAGGTGCCGACTGATGAATTGGAAAAAGACCCTGATTCCCGCGGCGGCTCTGCCGATCGTCGCTTTGCTCGGCTATGGGCTCACGGTGAATCCGAACATCATCGAGTCAACTTTGCCGGGCCGGCCCGCATTCGAGTTCAGCGCGACCACGCTGGACGGCGGGACGGTCAGTCTTTCGGATCTCAAAGGCAAAGTCGTCGTTCTCAATTTCTACGCGTCATGGTGCGTCGCCTGCATCGACGAGCACCGCGTGTTCCTGGACGCCGAACGGTATTACGCTGGCCGGGACTACAAGATGCTCGGCGTCATCTACCAGGACCCACCGGCGAACGCCCGGCGCTGGATGCAGCGTATGGGCGGCAACTGGCCGAGTTTGATCGACAAGAACTCGCGCATTGCCATCGATTACGGCGTCTATGGAGTGCCCGAGACCTACTTCATCGGCAAGGACGGCCTGGTCGCGCACAAGCAGATCGGACCGGTCACCGCGAGGCTCATGGTGTCGATGGTCGACTCGCTGCTCGCGGCGCCGATGCCGGATGACATGACGAGCGCCGACGTGTCGGCGGAACCCACGCCAGGGCAGGGCTAGCGAGGCTGGAACCCGGGAGATGCCAAGCTTGAATCGCACACGCCACTTCGCTTTCCTTTTGCTTCTACTGGTGCTGGCGGCCCCGTCGCGGCCGGGCTTCGCCTTACAGGAGCCGCAGCCGCAGGCCGGGACCGAGCCGGCGCAAGAGGACCTCGAGGATCCCGTTCTCGAAGCGCAGGTCCGTGAGATCGCATCGAAGCTCCGCTGCCCTACTTGTCGCGCGCTCTCCGTGCAGGACTCGCAAGCCGGGATGGCGAACGAGATGCGCGAGTTGATCCGCGAGCAGCTACGCGCCGGCAAGACGCCGGAAGAGGTGACGGCGTACTTCGTCGATCGCTACGGCGAGTGGATCCTGCTCAAGCCGACGGCCGAGGGCTTTAACTGGACCGTCTGGCTGCTGCCGGTGCTCATGCTGGGGGGCGGCCTGTTCTTTGTGTTCATGACGGCGCGTCGCTGGGTGGAACAGGGGCAGGCGCGGGCGGCGGCGCTTGCCAACGACGGCGAGGAAAGCGAGCTCTAGAGCATGGGTCCGACCGAGTTTCTCCTGGTTGTTGCGGTAGGCGGCGGAATCATCGCGGTCCTGTTTGCCACTTTCATGGGCGCGGCGTCCGAAGCCGACGAGGACGTTCGCGAAGAGGCCGCCGGGGCGGCGGAGCCCGGCACCCGGCGCGCCGAGCTGGAGGAGCGCCTGGGGGCGATGACCCGCTCGCTGGAGGAGATCGAAGCGGACCACGCCGCGGGAGACCTGCTGGACGCAGACTATGAGCCGCTGCGCCGTCGTTACGAGCGGGAGGCGGAGACGCTGCGCCTGCAGCTGGCCGATGCCGGCGACGCGCCGGTCGAGAGCGAGCCGCGCCAGAGTGAGACGTCGGCCCGCGGCGGTTCGCGGATGACCGGCGTGATCGGCTGGTCGGCGGCGACGATCGCCTTCGTCGCGCTGGCCTGGCTGGTCATGTCACAGGCGCTTCGCCCGCGCGGCGTCGACGACACCATCACCGGCTCGCTACCCGGTCAGGAGATGGGGAGCGCCGCCGGCGTGCCGGTCGCAGACGTCGACGCGGATCGGCTCGCTGCCCTCGGTCGTATGGTCGCCGAGGACTCGACCAACGTGGAAGCGCTGGTTGAACTGGCGCACATGTACCTCGCCCTGCAGCGCTACGGCGAAGTGACCGTACTCACGCTCAAGGCTCTCGAGTACGATCCGCAGAACCCGGAAGCACTCACGCACATGGGCATGGTGCTGTTCACGGTCGAGCATCCCGACAGGGCGATCGAGTCGTTCGACCGAGCGCTCGAGATCGATCCCGCTCACGGTGAGGCATTGCAGTTCAAGGGTATGGTCGCGTTCATGGGTGGTGACTACGTGACTGCCGTGGGCGCTTGGGAGCGTTACCTCGAGGTCGTTCCCGAGGAGGAGCAGTCGCCACGCATACGGGGTATGCTCGAGATGGCCCGGGCCAACGCCGGTTCCGCTCAGACTCCGTAAACATGCCAGGGGGCTCGTCGTGCGAGGAGGTGGAGGGGTGAAAAGGGTTCTCTTCCTGACAGCTGTCTTCGTTCTCTTCTTCCAACCCGGATCGGCTTTCGCTCAACGTTTCGGCGGTCAGTTCGGCGGCGCCGGCGGCTTCTGGATGCTGCTCATCGACCCGGGCGTCCCGACCGGCGAGAGCTTCGGGCGAAACATCGGCGAGGTCCTGGCGTTCGGCGGCCGCGGCTGGCTGCAGACCGGCAAGATACGGCTGGGTGGCGGCGCCTTCGGTGGTGGTTTCACCGACGAGGGGCTCAACGAGGCCGGTAACGAAGTCGGCGGAGGCCTTGCCGCCGGCGGCTTCACCGCCGAGTACCTGGTCATCCAGAGGAATGTCGAGGTGA
>JBDHAL010000217.1:0-8458 GCA_039588075.1 Gemmatimonadota bacterium
GAAAAAGCTTTCGTGAACCTCGATGCGACGCACCTCGGTCGCGCGGTGATCGAGGAGAAGCTCCCGGACATCGCCGACTTCTGCCGCACCTACATCGGCGTCGACCCGGCCGTAGATCCCATGCCCGTGCAGCCGACGGCCCACTACGCCATGGGCGGCTTACCCACCGATGCCGACGGCCGTGTCCTGGCTTCGGCCGACGGGACCGTCGTCGAGGGTCTGTATGCCTCCGGAGAGTGCGCCTGTGTATCGGTGCACGGGGCCAACCGCTTGGGTACGAACTCTCTCCTGGACCTCATCGTCTTCGGAAAGCGAGCCGGTCTGAACATGGCGGCTTACGCTGCGGGCACCGATATCGGCGAGCGGCCGCCTGATCCAGGCGCAGGCTCGATCGAGATTCTGGACCGAATTCGCGATGGTAAGGGCGAGCGTGCGGCCGTCATACGCGACGAGATGCAGCAGGTAATGACGGATCACGTATCCGTATTCCGCGAAGCTCCGGGTTTGGATGAGGCAGTGAAGAAGATCCGCGAGCTGCGCGAGCGTTTTCAGAACGTCCAGATCGATGACAAGGGCGAGATATTCAACCTCGACCTCTTGGAAGCTTTCGAGCTGGGCTGCCTGCTCGATTGTGCTTACGCGACGGCCGCCTGCGCGCAGAACCGAACGGAAAGTCGCGGCGCCCATTATCGGGAGGACTTCCCGAAGCGCAACGACAAGGACTGGCTGAAGCATTCGTTCGTGCACCTGCGCGAGGGCGACGGAATCGAGTTCAGCTACAAGCCGGTCACGATCACTCGCTTTGAACCCAAGGAACGAACTTACTAGAGGACGCCATGCGAGTTCGCTTCGATATAAAGCGCTACGACCCGGAAGTCGACGAAACCCCACGCTTCCAGACCTACGAAATCGAGCTGGAAGAGACCGATCGCGTGCTTGACGGACTCAACGAGATACGCTGGCGTCTGGACGGCACGCTGACGTTTCGGCGCTCTTGCGAGCACGGGATCTGCGGCTCCGATGCGATGCGTATCAACGGCAAGAACCGTCTCGCCTGCAAGGCCTTGATACGTGAGGTCGGGATGCGCGTTAAAGTCGAGCCGCTGCTCGGATTCCGCGTCGTCAAGGATCTCGTCATCGACCAGACCCGCTTCTTTAGCAACTACCGAAGCGTTCTGCCCTATCTGATCAACGAAGATTCTGAACCGGCGCGCGAGCGACTCCAGAGCCCCGAGGACCGCGAACGCTTCGACGACACCACCAAGTGCATTCTCTGCGCAGCCTGCACGACCTCGTGCCCCCCCGCCTGGGGCGATGACGCTTTCGTCGGGCCCGCCGCGATAGTCCAGGCTCACCGTTTCATCTTCGACAGCCGCGACCAGGGCGGCGTCGAGCGGCTGAACCGGCTCAGCGGACGCGGCGGCGTCTGGGCGTGCCGAACGGTGTACAATTGCACGATGTCGTGCCCACGAGACATCCAGGTGACGAAGGCAGTGGCCGAGGTGAAGCGGGCGGCGATCCTGGGAGGCACCTAGTGTCGAGGTAGCGCCGCGGCCGGGTGAACGTGACGTGAGCTACCTCGACTTTTTGCTTCAGTGGTACAACTGGCCGTACCTGGCCGGACTGTTGTTCGCGGCGGTCTCGCTGGTACGGCCGTCGCTGCTCAAGGGCCCGGGCAGCGCTGCAGCGGATTGGCTGGGCTACGAGCGGCTGTCCGGGGTGGCCTTCGTTCGCGCCTTCGGTTTGGCGGTAGGGGTGATCGGGCTGACGGTGAGCGGGGCGCTGCACGACTACTGGCCGCGGTGGCAGGAGCGTGGCTTCCTTCCGGGCCTGGGCCTGACGGTGTTGCTGGGACTGTTGGTGACGCGGTCGTTGAATCGATTTCTGCAGCGAAACTTCCCCGAGATCAAGGCGGTGTCGTGGGGCGCGAGTGAACTTGCGGGCCGCGAGGGTCGCGTGGTGAGTCGGATGGTCAGCCCGGACTACCGCGCGGGTCGCGCACAAGTGATGGGAGACGACGAGACGCTGCACATGGTGCTTTGCAAGACGAGAGAGGGCGAGATTTCCTACGGGGCGCTGGTGGTGCTGATGGAATACGATGCGGACGATGGACGGTACGTAGTGGAGCGAGTAGAGGGTGAAGATGCGGAGGAGGGAGTCGATTTGCGGCCGGGTGGAGAGTTGAGTTGAGTTCTCCGGCGTGCAGGTGGAGGTGTGCAATGGCTGTTGCCGCGGTAGCGGTGATGGCGACGGGGTGTGCGGGCGATAACTCGGCGGTTGGACTTGGCGCGACCGGCGCGGACGCGATCGATGCGCACGTGCGCTTTCTCTCGAGCGATGATCTGGAGGGCCGGGCGCCGGGAACACGCGGGTCGGAACTGGCGGCACTGTACATCGCGACGCAGTTCGAGCAGATGGGTCTAACGCCGGGCGTAGGTGATTCGAGTTACCTGCAGCGGTTCGGTCTCGAGTCGGTCAGATCTCAAGCACGGCTTTCGTTCCGCGCAAAAGGAGGCGCGTTATACAGCCCGCAACCGGGAGATGGGTTCGTCGGTTGGTCGGCGGATACGCTGGAGTCGAGTCGCGTGGATGGCGAGCTGGTATTCGTGGGTTACGGGATCTCGGCTCCCGACCTGGGCTGGGACGATTACAAAGATGTGGAGGTCAACCGACCTACAAGCTGGAAGAGGCGACACGAAGAGGGGCGGCGGCCGCCGTACTGATACACACACCCGAGTCGGCAGGTTACGGCTGGCACGTGATCCTTAGCTCGCAGGCCGGGGAACGCCTGCGGTACGAAAGAGGTGCGTCCGAGCAACCGCTGGGATTCGAGGGATGGCTGAATCTGGAAGCGGCAGAACAGGTCGCATCGATGGCCGGTCTGGACTTCTCGACGCTGCTCGAGACCGCCCGGTCGGAAGAGTTTCGACCCATCGCTACGGGCGTGAACGTCACGGCAACGGTGCGCAGCTCCCGGAGGCGGATCGAGGTGGCCAACGTCGCGGGGCTCTTGCCGGGCAGCGATCCGCGGCTGGCGGACGAGGTCGTGGTCTTTTCCGCCCACTACGACCACTTGGGAATCGGGCCGGCGGTGGACGGGGATTCCATTTACAACGGCACGTACGACAACGCGTCGGGCACGGCGCTGCTGCTCGTGCTGGGTGAAGCGTTCGCCCAGCTGCCGCAAAGGCCTGCCCGTTCCATCCTCTTCCTGGCGCTCACGGCGGAAGAGGCCGGCCTTCTGGGATCCGGGTATTACACCGATAACCCGCTGCTGCCGTTGTCCAGGACCGTCGCCAACCTGAACATCGACGGCGCGGGTGTTTGGGGCCGCACCGAGGACATCGTGGTGCTGGGGGCCGAGTACTCGAGCCTCGAGTCCATCGCCGCCGCCGCCGCCGCGGCCGAGGACCTGAGGCTCGCAGGCGACCGGGCCCCGGAGCTGGGTTTCATCTTTCGATCCGGCCAGTTCAGCTTCATGAGGGCCGGCGTGCCGGTGGCCTTCGTCCAGCACGGCCTCGACTACAGGGGGCGCTTGCCCGGTTGGGGGAAGCAGGTGATGGAGCGATACAACTCCGGCCAGTACCACCAGCCCGGCGACGAGTACCGGCCCGATTTCGATTACGCGGGGGCGGTGCAGCAGGCGCGCGTTGCTTTCCGCATCGGTTTCACGGTGGCGAACGGACCGGACCGGCCGATGTGGAAGGAGGGGGACGGGCCACGTTGGTAATGTTAGCGGAGGCTTCGCCTCACATCGACAATGACAACGACAACGACAACGAGAAACGAGAAGCGTCCACCGTCGCTTAGCCTTACGAGGCGAAGCCCCCTAAGCGGGCCGAGCCGGATCAGGCTTGATGTTTTCTATTGACACCCACCGGGGCGGTATTATTATGCGGCGATTTCGTGGAAATATTCACGGTACTGGGGACGATCGACGATGCTGCGGGAGTACGTACCTGTCCTGATTCTCTTCGGCCTGAGCCTGGTCACCTGTGTGGTCATGGTGGTCGGGTCACAGATATTCAGCAATTATCGGCCGACCGCGGTCAAAGGGGAGCCCTACGAATCAGGGATACCAGCTCTGGGTGACACCCGGGAACGGTTTGCGATCAAGTACTATGTGGTGGCGATGCTGTTCCTGCTGTTCGACGTGGAAGTCGTGATCCTGTTCACGTGGGGCGTGGTGTTCAGAGAGCTGGGCATGTTTGGGTATTTGGCGATTTCCGTCTTCCTATTCTTGCTCATCGTCGGACTGCTGTATGAGTGGAAGAAAGGTGCCCTGGACTGGGAGTAGCGACTGGGGCCCTGGGGGGATAATAGAGCGTACGGGGGGTGTCAGAGGACATATCTGGAATGTCAAAGGCTGAGAAGAGCACGGAAGGGCCCGACCAGGCAGAGACGGAGATCCCGCGCAGCTGGATGCTGGCCCGTCTGGACGATCTGGTCAACTGGGGGCGGAGGGGCAGCATGTGGCCGATGCCGTTCGGCACGGCGTGCTGCGCCATCGAGATGATGGCGGCCGCCGCCTCGAAGTACGACATAGCTCGCTACGGCATGGAGCGGATGGGCTACACGCCCAGACAGGCCGACGTGATGATCGTGGCCGGCCGTGTCACCTTCAAGATGGCCCCCGTGATGCGTCGTATTTGGGATCAGATGCCGCAGCCGAAGTGGTGCATCAGCATGGGAGCCTGTGCCTCGACAGGCGGCGTTTTCGATACATATACGCTGACCCAGGGAATCGACACGATCGTTCCGGTCGATGTCTACGTGCCCGGATGCCCGCCGCGGCCTGAGGGCCTCCTGTACGCGCTCTTGATGATTCAGGAGAAGATCAAGGGCGAGTCGATCAAGGATCCTCGTGCGCGGGAGGAAGACCCGGAAAAAGCCGGGAAGCCCCATCTTTCGCCCGAGGAAGTAGAGCTCATCTCCGAGCCGTTCGGTAATTCGACGTTCCAGAACCGAGTCAGCGGCCTCGAGAGCTCTTCTCCTATCCTTCGCCCAGGCGACCGCAAAGAGTAGCAGGCGCTTGCTCGGCCGGTAGGCCGCGGACGTGGAGGTCCGCCCACCGATCGGCATGACCGTGAACGACAGGCCAACATACATGTCGTCTAGTACGACCTCGGGAGAAACTATGGAGAGCGTGGCGGGCACAGCCGCCGGCCGCTCCGATGTGGAAGACCTTCGCTCCAGATTCGGTCAGGCGATCCGATCGATCGAAACCGACGCGGAGGGCCAGCCCGTCGTTTTCATTGATCCGAGCAAGAACGTCGAGGTCCTGGAGTATCTTCGGGAGTCCCACGGCTTCGACATGCTGAAGGACGTGACCGGGCTCGACCTGGGCGGCGGCAGACCGATCCAGGTCGTGTACGAGCTCTGGGCCACGAAGGATTCGCGCCCGCTTCGCGTCAAAGCGGAAGTCCCACCCGACAGTCCCAAGCTGGATAGCGCCTTCGGCCTATGGCGAGCGGCCAACTGGTTGGAGCGCGAGGCCTACGACATGTTCGGTTTCAAGTTCGAGGGACACCCGGATCCGCGCCGGATCCTGATGCCCGAGAACTACGATGAGGGCTATCCGCTTAGAAAAGACTTTCCGCTGCGCGGTCGCTTCACGCGCGCCGAGCAAACGCGGCGTGCTCTCTCGCAGGATCTCGAGGACATCTACAGCTTGGAGGAGCTGAAGGCGGCCAGTGATGACGGGCCGGATTCGGGCCTCGAGAGCAAGAACATGATCCTCAACATCGGGCCCCAGCACCCGGCGACGCACGGGGTGTTGAGAATCGTCTGCGAGCTCGACGGCGAGAAGATCGTGAAGTGCATACCGCACATCGGTTACCTGCACACCGGGTTCGAGAAGCTGGGTGAGTACCGGACCTGGAATCAAAACATTCCCCTGACCGATCGCATGGACTACCTGGCGCCGATGCTCTACAACATCGGGTATGCCATGGCGGTGGAACGGCTGCTGGGAATCGAGATCACGCCTCGCTGTAAGGTGATCAGGGTCATCTGCAGCGAGCTGAACAGGATCCTCTCGCACCTGATCTGGATCGGCACCACGGCGATCGATATCGGCGCCATGACGCCGTTCCTCTACACCTTCCAAGAGCGTGAACGCATCTACAACCTGCACGAGGCCTACGCCGGGGCTCGGATGACGACCAGCGTCACCCGGGTCGGCGGAATGATGGCTGACGTGCCACCCGGCTGGTTGGACGGCGTGCGGGATTTCGTGGACACGTTCCCGAAGACGCTGTACGAGACCGAAAGGCTGCTGACGCAGAACTCGATCTGGATCGGCCGGACCCAGGGTGTGGGCGCGATCGGCGGCGACGACGCGATCAACATTGGCATGTGCGGGCCCAACCTGCGCGCCTCGGGCATCGACTACGACGTGCGCAAAGACAAGCCGTACCTGGACTACGAGACGTACGATTTTGACATCCCGGTCGGCGAGCACGGTGACGTCTACGATCGCTACCTGTGCCGGATGGAAGAGATGCGGCAGTCGATTCGCATCCTCCAGCAGGCTCTCGAAAGGGTGCCCGATGGACCGATCAACGTCAACGACCCGCGTGTCATCCTACCGCCGAAATCCGAAGTGATGAACTCGATCGACGGGATGATCTCCCACTTCAAGCTGGTGATGGAAGGACTGAAGGTGCCGGCGGGCGAAGTATGGTCTTCGATCGAGAGCTCGAAAGGCGAGCTCGGCATCTACCTCGTAGCGGACGGGGGCCCCAAGCCGGTGCGCTGCCGGTACCGGACCCCGTCGTTCATGAACATGTCCACCTTATCTTATTTGGTTGAGGGCGAGCTGCTCGCCGACGTGATAGCTGTGAACGCGAGCATCGACATCGTGCTCGGGGAGATCGACCGATGAGCGATGTGCTGCACGCCGCCATCGCGGGCGCCCAGCCGTGCCAAAGCTCGAAGCACGATCCCGACGCGCCGCTCTTCGAGGGCGAGTACAAGGAACGCTTCGAAAAGATCCTCAGCCGCTACCCGGACAAAAGGGCCGCGCTGTTGCCGACCCTCTCCATGGCGCAGGCGCTCAGGGGCTGGGTCTCACCCGACACGATCAAGCGGGTGGGCGAGCTGCTGGACCTGACGCCCGCTTACGTTCGCTCGATCGCTTCGTTCTACACGATGTTCCAGCTTCGCCCGGTGGGTAGGCATCTGATCCAGGTCTGTAGCGGGATCGGCTGCGACTTGTGCGGTGCCCATGCCGTAGTCGAGAACCTGCTCAAGGCGACGAAGACTCGAATCGGCGAGATGTCCGAAGACGGGAAGTACACGGTGGTCGAGGTCGAGTGCTTGGGCGCCTGTGGTTTTCCCACGGCGATCCAGGTGAACGATCGCGTATACGAGAATATCAAGGCTGGCGATGTCGACGGCCTTCTGAAGGAGCTGGGCTGAGCCATGGCGTACCCGTACGAGCATCCCCGCGAGACCCGGGTGCTCTCCAAGTATTTCGGAGACAGGGACGCTGTTGGCATCGACGGGTGGATCGAGCGGGGCGGCTACGTCGCGCTGAAGCAGGCGTTCGACAAGTCGCAGGACGACATCATCCAGATCGTCAAGGACGCCGGGCTGCGGGGCCGAGGCGGTGCCGGCTTCCCGGCGGGCCTCAAGTGGAGCTTCATGCCAAAGGACGGCGAGCGGCCCAACTACCTCGCCTGCAACGCGGACGAAAGCGAGCCCGGTACCTTCAAGGACCGCGAGTTGATGCGCTGGACGCCGCACCAGGTGATCGAAGGCATCATCATCGCCAGCTATGCCGTCCGGGCTCAGCATTCCTACATATACATCCGCGGCGAGTTCGTGGACGTGGTCCAGGTCCTGAATGGTGCGGTAGTCGAGGCCTACGAGCGCGGTTACCTCGGCGCGAACATCCTCGGGTCGGGTTACAGCCTCGACCTGACGGTGCACATGGGGGGTGGCGCCTACATAGCCGGCGAGGAGACGGGCCTGCTCAACTCTCTGGAGGGCAGGCGCGCCGAGCCGCGGATCAAGCCGCCGTTCCCGGCACAGCGTGGCGCGTTCGGGATGCCCACGACGGTGAACAACGTGGAGACGCTGGCCGCGGTGCCTGGCATCGTGGAAAACGGCGCCGATTGGTACCGGCAGTGGGGGACCGAAAAGAGCCCCGGTACCAAGCTGTTCTCGTGTTGCGGGCACCTGCAGAAGCCGGGCAACTACGAAGTCCCGCTCGACTTCAACCTCAAGGACCTGGTCTATGATCTCTGCGGCGGTCCGCCCGAGGGTCGCGAGTTGCTGGCCCTGATACCCGGGGGCTCGTCGGTCCCGATCATGACCCCGGACGAGATCGATTGCGATGTCAGCTACGAGGGCATCGAGGCGGCCGGCTCGTTGCTCGGCTCCGGCGGACTGATCGCGATGGACGACTCGACCTGTATGGTCCACGCGGTGAGAAAGATGGTCGACTTCTACG
>JBDHAL010000218.1:0-5901 GCA_039588075.1 Gemmatimonadota bacterium
GCCGCCGAGCGTGGAATTGCCGCCGCCGCAGACTGAGACCGAGCTGGCGGCGGTGGAGCTGGATCCGGTTACGGTTGAGAAGCCGGAACCGCCCCGGGAGGTGACGTACGAGGAAGCCGAGTCGGCCTTCCTGGAGAATCGCTACGACGAGGCCGCCGAGCTCTTCGTGCTCTACACGGAGCGCAAGCCGAATAACCCCTGGGGCTACTACATGCTCGGGCTCTCGGCACGGAGGTCGGGCGATCTCGTGAACGCGGAGGCCGCGTTCAGGTCGGCGCTGGAGTTCGATCCGCTGCACCTGAAGAGTCACACAAACCTGAGCCGGGTGCTGCTCGATACCGAGCGGGCCGATGAAGCGCTGCTGATCATCGACGAAGTGTTGGTCATCGACTCCGAGTTCAGCGACGCCTACCGGTTGCAGGGTCGGGCCCACCATCAGCTGGGTCGCTTCGACGACGCCATCGACTCCTATCGTCAGGCGATCCTCATCGACGACGAAGATGTATGGTCGATGAACAACATGGGTCTGATCCTGATCGAGCAGGAGCGGTTCCAGGAAGCGTTGCTGCCGCTGGCCCGGGCGGTGGCGCTAAGAGATGACGTGGCCATCTTCCACAACAACCTGGGCGTAGCGCTGGAGCGGACCGGACATATCAGAGCGGCCGAGGACGTGTTCAGGGTCGCACTGACGCTGGACGAGGGATACGAGAAGGTCATCGTCAGCCTGGCGCGAGTCGAGGAGCTGGAGGAAGACTCGGCCCTCGAGCCCGTCGACCTGTCCGAGCTCGCCCAGAGCTTCATCGACGAGGTGGAAGGCTGGCGCGAGTCCGTCGCCTATCACGAGGAGTGGCCGGGCTGGGAGGAGCAGGAGCCGATCATCGTCGGCGAGGCCGACGCGATGGACACGATCCCCGAGGTCGTGATCGAAGCCGACACCATCCCTGCGGTCGTCAGCGAGGCCGATACGACCGGCGTGGAGAAAGGCTCGCAGAAGGACGGAATTAAGAACTGAAACTGCCCATGCACCTAACATACGGCGGGCCCCAACTGAAATGCGGCCGCTACCAGGCGGCCGCATTTCGTTGCGCTATCGGAATCTCATGCGTATCCCGAGCGTCACGGGGAACGTCCACGACCCGGCCTGCAGTGGCCTGACGATTCCGCCCAGCGCCTCGACCGTCGTGGTCTCAGCCTGATCGATGTGAACGTAGTCTTGCCCGGCCAGGTAGATGTCGCAGTCCGGATTCAGCGCGTACTCGATCCGCACCGCCGCGCGAAGCGAGAAATAGGTCTCCTTGATTCGCGTGTCCAAACCCGGGGCCAGCCCTCGCTCTCTCGACCTGAGCTTCGTGGCGGCGAAGCCGAAGTCGCCCACCAGCTTCAGGCGCGACCTCTGCAGGACCGGGATCCTCGCCTGCAGGCCCGCCACGTAATGGGTGAGCTTCAGCCCCGTCAGCGGGTACTCCCTGTGCTTCTCCACCCGCCCGTACCGCTGCACCGCGTCCACCACGGACCCCAGCTCGCCGAGGTGGCTGGCTAGCTGCACGGAGGCGGTGGCCAGCGTTTCGAGATCGGCCACCTGGCGCGGCGCCCCGGGCTGCTGCGCCTCAGACTGGGTCGTGATTGCGAATAGGAGTGCGGTGAAGGCCAGGCAGACCTTCCCCGGTTTATGTCGAGAGTGGCAAAAATTACTTAGCTTACGGGCCAAATTCGGCAACATTTGCGGGGTTCGGGTGAGCCGATGTCTTCGGCGCGCTTATTCTTTGACTAAACTAATATACACGCTGCCGCCAGTCACGCGAGGATAATACAAATTACTGCAATCGCCATGCCCGGCATCGGCTTCCTCTGGAGCCGCGTCGGTGGCGCCGCCGAACCACGGCCTTACATTTGGTTATCTGACACTGAAGATCTCGAATCCGGGAGGCCATATGCCGAAGCTAGACATAGACCAGATTGGCGCGGAGGCGAAAGGCGGTAGCGAGATTCGGGAGTTGATCACGAAGTTGGCGCAGGAGCTGGGCAGGAACGGTCGCGCGGAGGCCGTGTTCGGCGAGCCGGTGGAGCGCGATGGGGTTACGGTGATTCCGGTTGCGAAAGCTAGCTGGGGACTGGGTGCCGGGCGCGGAGCAAAGCACGGTCTCGGGGCCGGTCTGAAGGTGACGCCAACGGGTTATATCGAGATCGCTGGTGGGAGGACGCGGTTTCGTCGCGTCTTGGTCTCATGGGCGTTCGTGACCGTCGCTCTCGGAATCGGCACGTTGGCCTACCTGCTGCTCGAGGGCCGACGCTGAACAGCGGTAGTCCGCGGGCCGCCAGCTTCGATTCCGCTAACGCCTCCTATCCCTACTCCTCCCTCAGCGCGTTCACCGGGTTGGCGCTGGCGGCGCGATACGCCGGCAAAGCCGCCGCGGCAGCTGAAACGATCAGCATCATCAGGGCGATGGCGGTAAACGTCGTCGGATCGGTAGGGGTCACCCCGTACAGCATGTGCACCATGAATCGGGTGAGCAGCAGAGCGCCCGCGATGCCGAACGCGATGCCCGCGGCGCTGAGTCCCAGACCGTCGCGCAGGATCATTGCCACGACATCGGCGCGCCTGGCGCCCATCGCCATCCGAACGCCGATCTCGTTGGTCCGGCGGCTGGCTGAGAAGTTGATCACGCCGTAGATGCCGATGGTGGCCAGAAGTAGGGCGATGATTGAAAAGGACACGAGCAGCACTAGATGGAAGCGGCGTTCGATAAGCGTGTCGGAGATCATGTCGTCTAGCGTGGCCGCGTGATAGATCGATTGGTTCGGGTCGACTTGCCAGATCTGTGCCCGGAGCGACGGCAATAGCGCGGCGGGATCGGTCTCGGTGCGGATCACGAAGCTGACGTGGCCGCTCAGCGACTGCAGGTACGGGATGAAGAGCTCGGGCTGCGGCTCGCTGTCCAGCGTCGTAGGCAGAACGTCGCCGACGACACCCACGATCTCACGGGTAACGGGCGCGCCCATCACGCCGATGGAGACGCGCCGGCCGATGGGATCCTCGTTGGGGAAGTAGCGTCGCTGCAACGACTCACTGATGATCGCGACGCGAGGCGCGTCGATGCGATCCTGCGGGCTGAACGTCCGTCCACTTTGCAGCGGGATACCCATCACTTGGAAATAGTCCCCCGACGCGATAGTCGTGTGGACGCGTCGGTCCTGTCCAGGTGGCAGCTCCTTGCCCTCGATGGTGAGCGAGCCGTCCAAATCGATCTTCGCGGGCTGGAAGGGGAGCGCCGACGTCAGCGCCACCTTGTCGACTCCCGGCGTCGACTCGAGCCGTTCCCCGAACTCTCGAACGCGCTGTTCGCGCTGCTCGCGCGTTGGGTTTTGGTCCCACAGAAAGAGCTGCAGGGTCGCCCGTCGCTCGCTGACGAAGCCAAGGTCATTGTCCAGCAAGTCGACGAAACTCCGCGAAAGCAGGCCGGCGCCGATCAGCAACACCAGCGCGAGAGCGATCTCACTGACCACCAGAGCCCGGTAGAGCCGCGTGCGACCCCGGCTCGCCGTCACGGCCCGCGAACTCCCCTGCAAAGGCAAGGTGAGGACGGGCCGCGAGAAGCGCAGGGCTGGGGCGAGCCCGAAGATCAGCGCCGTGAACGCGCTCACCAGGGCAGCGAAGAGCAGGACGCGGCCGTCGATGGCGATATTCTCGGCTCGCGGCAGCTCCGGCGGCACCAGGGCGGAGAACGCTTCAACTCCCAGGTAGGCCAGGGCCAACCCGAGGCCGCCGCCGACCGCGGCCAGCACGACGCTCTCGGTGACCAGCTGGCGCACGAGGCGTGACTGACCGGCGCCGAGCGCCGCGCGGACCCCCAGCTCGCGCTCGCGTTCCAGCCCCCGCGCCAGCAGAAGGGTTGCCACGTTCGCGCTGGCGATGAGCAGCACGAGGCCAACGGCACCGAGCAGCACCAGGAGCGCGGGGCGGGCGTTGCCCAACACCTGCTTATCCAAAGGCACGACGGCGACGCCCGCGTCAGCGTTGGTCCGCGGGTATTCCTGCGCCAGCGCGGAGGCGACGCGGTCGAGATCCGCCTGCGCCTCCTCGGCGCCGATTCCAGAACGCAACCGCGCCACCGCGAACGTGTAGCTGGATGTGCGGTTGGTGAGCTCCCATTCGGCGAACGACTTCGGCCCCCAGATGTCACGGTCACCCGGATACTTGATACCCGGTGGCAACACGCCGACGACGGTGGCTGCCTCGGAATCGAGCTCGATCGTCCGACCAACCAGAGAGGCGTCGGACCCGTAGCGACGCCGCCAAAACCCGTTGGACAGGATGACGACTCGGCTGTCGGGCGTGTGCTCCTCGGGAAGGAAGCCGCGCCCGAGCATCGGCTCGACGCCCAGCGCTTCAAAGAAACCCTCGGACACGAGCCACGCCTGCACGGCCACCGGCCGGCCATCGCCCGTCAGATCGTATGACCAGGGCTCCGCAAGACCCATGGCTTCAAAGCTCGCCGTGCGTTCCACCCATTCGAGGTAGTTTCCCGACGCTACTTCCCTTCGTGTCCGGCTCGACCCCTCGGTCTCCCATAGCGTCACGGCACGATCCGCCTCACGGTAGGCAAGCGGCCTCAGCAGAACGTGGTCCGCCGCGCTGAACACCGCCGTGTTCGCCCCGATCCCAACCGCCAGCGTCAGGATCGCCACGGCCGCGAACGCTGGTCGACGCCTCAACTGGCGAAGACCGTGAAGGGCGTCTTGCTTGACCTGCCCCAGGTACTCTTTGCGCCGCACGTTCTTCTCCATACGCCGATCGCTTCCGTAACACGCCTCGCGCGCCTTGTTCACATCGCCGAACAGACGCAGCGCTTCCTCCCGCGCCTCCGCGGCGCCCAGTCCTCTGCGCTGCAGCTCGGCTTCACGCATCTCCAGGTGGACGGCGATCTCCTCGTCAACCTCCGATAGCATCTGCCGAGGGCTTCGCCCGCCTGGCCGCAGCAACCGCTTCTTCTTGTCGCTCATACCCGGGCCGGTTGGATCACCTTCATCACCGCTTCGGCGTATTTCATCCAGCTCGCCGTCTCGACGCGTAGACGTCGTCGCCCTTCGTCGGTCAGTCGATAGAATCGGGCTCGCTTGCCCAGCTCCGAGTGGCCCCACTCCGATTCCACCCAGCCCCGCTCCTGCATGCGATGCAGCGCCTGGTACAGTGCTCCGTCCTCGATCCCCAGAACGCCTTCGCTCAAATCGGCGATCCGCGAGGCGACGGCGTAGCCGTGCAGCGGCGCTGGCGCCAGCGTCTTCAGGATGAGGACGTGCAACGTCCCGCGTAACAGCTGCGATTTAGGGTCGCTCATATTATTCCCTCACGTTCTTAGGGAATATCGGCGCTACCGGTCGAACTGTCAAGTTTCAGCCGACGGGGGGCGGTGTCACGGGCGTGCACGGGGCGCGGTTGACGATCAGGCTCGCCCGGAGATCTCCGACTTTTCTAACCACTTGCCGTGCCCAACAAGGTGTGGCATCCTTGGCATAGGCGGCCTGGGGGCCGCTTCAATTCTCAACATAGAAAGACACGCGCTCCGATGCCGGCAGGTGGCGAGCGATACGCACCGTCTAGCGGGAACGCTAATCGTTACTGATTCGCGTTGCGTGAGGGGGCGCGTCTGTGCATCTCCAACCGGGAGGTGACGGAGGCGGTCGTGAGCAGGTGACCAGCTCACGGGTGCTCGGCAGGTAGACACCGAGGCGCAGGTGCAGGCATGATCGTCATCGACGGCGGAAACGCATGACTACAGTTGTCTGTCCCTTTTGCTACGTAGACAACCTCGAAGGCAGCATCCATTGCCAGGCCTGCGGATCCCTCCTTTCTGACTCGGGACTCGGCGAAACCGTTGTAGGACTGAGCGGGCCTGGGAAACT
>JBDHAL010000219.1:0-5891 GCA_039588075.1 Gemmatimonadota bacterium
TGTGGGCGCCGAAAGCGCCTCGTGGGTTCGAATCCCACCCCGTCCGCTTCATGTGTAGTGGGAATGTTGATTCCGGGATTACGGATTTGGGGAGTCAGGAAATTCGATATTACCGGCCACCGGTTACCGGTCACCGGTTACCTGTCGCGGTTAGCGCGATATCCTCAACTCTAGAGGTGCCGAGGCAACCAACCAAGTCTGAATAACGAACCGGAGGGGTGGCAGAACGGCAATGCACCGCACTCGAAATGCGGCGCCCTCACGGGCTTCAGGGTTCGAATCCCTGCCCCTCCGCCTTGACGTGACGCGGCTTCCGGGCCTTCGGGTTCGGGAGCCGCTTCGTCATCCGGCCGGGGTGTTGGGACGACTGTTGGGACGTCCGGCGCCTCTCCGCCCAGGCCCATGCGCTCGAGCGCGGCGTAGTAGTGGACGCTCGCTGTCGGCGGTGCAAAGACCGCGTAATGCTGAGTCCTAGGTCATTCCGCCTTGAGCACCCTCATCGGATCCACTCTGGCTGCCCGGCTCGCCGGAATGATGCTGGCCGTTACCGTTACCCCGAACAATAAGGCGGCCACCGCCACCACGATGAGTGGTTCGACCGGTGCCAGTGCCAAGTCCGCCAACACCCTTCCGATCAGTGCTACCAGGGGGAGCAACAGGAAGGTGCCAACGAGCAGACCGACGATCGACATTCTAACTCCGTGCATGGCGATCATTGCCACGATGTCGCCTGCCCGGCCCCCGAGGGCCAGGCGGACACCGATTTCTTGATTCCGCTGCGAGACGGAGTAGGAGACGACGCCGTAGGTACCCAGTGACGCCAGCAACAGGGCGAAGATGCCGAACCCGCCGAAGATCGCGTTAAAGATGTCGAGTCCGACGGTGTACTTGCTTGCGTATTCCTCCATCGTCTCGACCGTGTTGATCGTCACGTCGGGATCGATCTTGGCGATCTCCCTCCGGATGGGCTCGGACAGAGCTCGCGGGTCGCCGATCGTGCGAACCACGAGATAGGCTGCATCCGTCGGATCTTGGGTCAGCGGGATGTAGACGGCCTCCTCGAAAGCTTCGCTCTGTCCCCCCATCAGCGTCTGCCGCACATCGGCGGCCACGCCGACGATCTCACGGGACTCCCCCCGAAAGGAAACCCGATGACCGATCGGACTCCGTCCCGGGAAACGACGCCTCGCCATCGTCCGGTTGATGACGGCGACCGGCGGGGCGTCGGCGCGATCCGATTCCTCGAAAAAACGGCCTTGGAGCAGTGGCACGTCGAATGTCTGCAGATAGTCGGGTGACGCGCGGACCGAGACGGCCCGCGGTGCACCGGCGGCTTGCTGGATGGGCTGACCCTCGACGCGAAAGGTGTCGGTCGAAGGGAACAGATCCTGCGGCAGGTCGGTCGTGAGCGCCGCCGACACGGCACCCGGCAGGGCTGCGGTCTGCTCGCGGATCTGATCCAGCACGGAGACTCCCCTTGCGACATCCTCGTACTTCCAATTCGGGAGGCTGAACCGCACGGTCAGGAGGGTGCTCGCCTCGAAGCCGGGGTCCCGGTTCTTCATGTCGAGGAAGCTCCGGACCAGGACGCTCCCGCCTCCCAGCGCGACGAGGGACAGCGCGATCTCGGCGACCACCAGGGCTGTGCGGACCCGCCCGCGACGCCGGCCCCCGGAAAACCCAACGCCTCTGCCCTCCCTGAGCGCGTCAAACTGGTTCGCCCTGATGCTCTGGAGCGCCGGGAAGAGCCCGAAGACGAGGCCGCAGAGAGCGGTAATCCCGATAGTGAACAAAACGACGCTTGTGTCGAGCGACGGGAGCCACATGCCCGGCATCACCGACGAGGTGAAGCGATCGGCGATCAGCTTGATACCTCCGGCGGCCAGGGCGAGGCCGGCGGTGCCGCCGATAGCGGCCATGACTAGGCTCTCGCGGGTAAGCTGAGCGAAGATGCGGAGCGGCCCCGCCCCCAGAGCCGCGCGTAGCGCGATCTCGCGCCGACGGTCCTGGCTCCAGGCGAGCAGAAGTATCGCGATATTCGCGCAGGCGATGAGCAGGACGAGGAACACCGAGGCCTGCAGGATCACCATATACAGGCGGCTCTGGGGATCTGGGATCTCCGTGCGCAGGTTGAGCGCGTCCACCGTCCAGTCGCCACGCGTCTCCAGGTGCTCGCGCTCGATCCGCTCCGCGATGACCGTCACTTCGGCCTCGACCTCCGCCATCGTCACATCGGGCGCCATGCGCGCGACCGAAACGACGTTTCGCCGGTGTCGCGGTGCCGCGTATGGGTCTCGCTGGAGCGGGAGCCACACCTCGATGTCCGGTACGATGAACTCGAACCCCTCGGCAAGGACGCCGATCACTTCGTACGGCTCGCCGTGCAACGTGAGCACGGTTCCGACGGGATCCTCCTCCGGCCCCGCCCGGGCTTGCCAGTACTCCCAGCTCAGGAGGGCGAGCTTCGGGCCGCCCGGCACGCCCTCCGCCTCCGTGAACAGCCGGCCCCGAACTGTAATGGCTCCAAGCGTCTCGAAGAAGCTGGGCGTGACGGCCCCTGTTCTCACCGGAACCGATCCATCGCCTGTCGAAAGACTCAGGAATCCCGGATTGAAGGCTGCCCACACGGAGAGCGTACGGCTTTGTTCCCTATAGTCGGCCCAGGTGGCTAGTGAAGAGGTCAGGGTGAGGATGGCCAAGTCGGGCTGGCTCGTCTCACGCTCGCCCAGCACGACGATGCGGTCGGACTCGGGATAGGGGAGCGGCCTGAACAGCACCGCGCTGACGATGCTGAAGACCACTGCGTTCCCGGCGACTCCAAGTGCGAGAGAGAAGATCGCGATTAGGTGGACGACCCGGCCTCTCCGCTGGGTGCGGAGGGCGATGCGGAGATCCCGCGGGAGCAACGACATTTACAACCGCCTGTTTCTGTACCGGCGCTCATGCATCTTGCAGGACCCGATTGCTTTTGGCGCTGGCGACGAATAGATGCCTCGTGTTCCTGTCGGTTCGAAATATCGTGCCTCTTCTGAAGTTCTCACAAGCGTCGTATTCATGCGCGGCTCAGAGCCCGACCACCCGCGCTTCCAGGCGCTTGCGGCGAAGTACGAGGGATGGCGCTGACCCTCTGCGACTGTTGGGACGAGTGTTGGGACGCTCATGCCGCACCACGTCGGCTGGAATCGGTTCCAGTCGGACTCCGCTTCGCTGTGAGTCGCGGTACGGTTGGCTTCCGTCGGTTCTCGTCGGTTCCTGTCGCATCCGGTGACGTGACCTCGAAATGCGGCGCCCTCACGGGCTTCAGGGTTCGAATCCCTGCCCCTCCGCTTTCACTGACATCTCTGTTGAGCTGGGACGGGCTTGTGAGTTCTCAGCGACGCCCGCTGGCGCTTCACCTCCGGTTGCGTCGGGCCCCGCCGGCAGAACATCTTAGGCCAGCGATCAGATCGCTGTACATAGCCCTAACCAAGAGCCAACTCCTCGTTGCGAGCGGGATCATGTCGCGTCTTCAGCAGATCATTCACGAGATCCACCGCCGTTCCTTGTGGCAGGTGCTGCTCATCTACATCGGCGGCGCCCTGGTGGGATATCAGGCGATCCAGGCGCTGACCGAAGGGCTCGGTCTGCCTGAGTGGTTCCCAGCGCTGGCGATCGTGTTGTTCATCGTTGGTCTCCCCATCGTGCTGGCCACGGCGTTCGTGCAGGAAGGCATCTCCTCGGCGTTCCACAAAGACCCGACGCTGCTGCCCGAGTCGGAGCCCCGGGGTGCGACGCAACCTGGAGGCTCCAAACGAATCTTCACCTGGCGCAACGCGATCCTCGGCGCGGTGCTGGCGTTTGGGCTTTGGGGAATCGTCGCGACCGGTTGGCTCGTGCTTGCGGTCAAGGGAGAGACCGACGCCTCTGCCGCGGACGGGGAGTCGATCGAGTCCATCGCGGTGCTCCCATTCACGGATCTGAGCCCGGAGGGCGACCAGGAATACTTCAGCGACGGCATGGCCGAAGAGCTGCTCGACGCACTCGCCAAGGTCGAGGGGCTGAGGGTAGCCGCCCGCACTTCTTCCTTCCAATTCAAAGGAGCGAACACCGACGTGCGAGAGGTCGCCGAGGTGCTCGGCGTTGAGACGGTGTTGGAGGGGAGCGTGCGGACAGGCGGGGACAGGATCCGCATCACGGCCCAGCTCAACAGCGCCCAGGGCTTTCATCTCTGGTCTGATGTCTACGACCGCCGGCTTGCCGACATGGCGGACTTGATCGGCGTGCAGGAGGAAATCGCGCGAGCGATCGTTGCCGCACTGAGACTACGGTTGTCCGGCGCGGAGGACGAGCAGCTGGTCACGCAGCGAACGAGCGACCTGGAGGCGTACAACCTATATCTCCGCGGCTGGTACTTCCAGAACCAGCGATCGAAGGAGGGGCTCGAGGCCTCGATCGATTATTTCCGCCAGGCGATCGAAAGGGATTCCAGCTATGCCCGGGCCTACGCCGCTTTGGGGGACGCCTACGCTCTTCTCAATATCTGGGACTTCCTGCCGCTAGCGGAGGCCCTACCACTCGCCGAGGCGGCGCTGGGCCGGGCGCTGGAGCTCGACGAAGGGCTGGCAGAGGCGCACAATACGCGCGGCATAATCAGCTACTGGTGGTTGCATGACCCGGAATTCGCCGAGCAGGAGTTCTTGCGGGCGATCGAGCTGGACCCCAACTACCCGACAGCACACCAGTGGTACGGAGAGATGTTGGCATATGAGATGCGCACGGAGGAGGGAATCGAAGCCCTCCAGCGCGCGCACGAGCTGGATCCGCTTTCAGCCATCATCAGCACGGACTTCGGTAACGTGCTGATGATCGGTCGCCGCTGGGAGGAATCGGCGGTGCAGTTCGTGAAGACGATCGAGCTCGATCCCGAATTCGGCCCGGCGCACGAAGGGTACGCCTTGAACCTCGTCTACCGCGGCGAGACGGATCGGGCTCTCGAAGAAGCGCGCCGATTCCGGGATCTTCATCCATCGGCGCGCTCGCTCGGTGTGCAGGCTTGGGTTCTATTCTACCGTCGGCAGTACGAAGACGCGATCGCGTTGTTCGGAGAGATACTTCAGACGCGAACGCGCAGCGCGCGCCGTGCCGAGGCTTATTACGGCATCGCCCAGAGTCACGCCGCGCTCGGGTCGTACGCGGCCGCGCTCGAGGCGAGCCTGCGAGGCATTGAGCAAGACTCCACCTACGCAGCCTATCACGGACTCGGCGGACTGGCGTACGTCTATGCGCTGTCCGGGAGGCGGAAGCAGGCGCTCGATCTGCTGCCCGAGCTAGTAGAGAGCGATCGAGCCGCCTCGGTTGGAATCCTCTACGGCGCGCTGGGCGAGTGGGACCTGGCGTTCGAGTGGTTGGAGCGGGCGACGCTCAGCGATGATCCGCTTTGGCTGCCGCGTCTGATGCCGAGCATCAAGGTCAGCCCCGTGTTCGATCCGCTGCGGGATGATCCGCGCTTCGACGATCTGCTGCGCCGCATGAACTTCCCTAACTGACAACGCCCCCCCTGTTGGGACGAGTGTTGGGACGCTCAAGCCGCACCACGTCGGCTAGAATCGGTTACGGTCGGACTCCGCTTCGCCGAGAGTCGCGGCACGGTCGGCTTCCGTCGGCTCTTCTCGGTTCCTGTCGCATCCGGCGACGTGCCCTCGAAATGCGGCGCCCTCACGGGCTTCAGGGTTCGAATCCCTGCCCCTCCGCTTTGACGTGACGCGGCTCCCGGGCCTTCGGGCTCGGGAGCCGCGTCGTCATCCAGTGGGGGTGTTGGGACGACTGTTGGGACGTCCGGTGCCTCGTCGCCGCCCAATCCCATTTGCTTGAGAGCCGCGTCGTAGTGGACGCTCGCGGTGGGTGGAGCGTAG
>JBDHAL010000220.1:0-5860 GCA_039588075.1 Gemmatimonadota bacterium
GGTGGGAGGAGGAAGGCCTTGCGGGGGATGGAGGACGAGCTGGATGCGGTATGGAAAGCGCTGGCCGACCGGACGAGGCGGCAGTTGCTGGACCTGTTGCGGGACGGGCCGCATACGACGGGCGATCTGTGCGCCCGGTTCGAGATGTCGCGGTTCGGAGTGATGAAGCACCTGGGCGTGCTGGAGGAGGCGGGGCTTTTGACAGTGCGGCGCGAAGGGCGCGAGCGCTGGAATTACCTGAACGCAGTGCCGCTGCGGCGGATCTACGAGCGCTGGGTGAGCAAGTACGCGGAGTTCTGGTCGGCCTCGCTGTTGAGCCTGAAAGACACAGTCGAAGAAGAGTCGTGAAACGGAAGACCCCAACCAGGAGCAGTGAACGATGAGCAAGGATGAAACATCGGGAACGCTGAAGTCGTTCAAGTTGGCGCAGGAGGTTACGCTGGCGGCGCCGATCGAGCACGTTTGGAAGTCGCTGACCGGCGGAATCGATAGTTGGTGGCGGTTCCGGCAGGGGGGAGACGAGTCGAAGGTGACGCTGGACGCGCGGATCGGCGGCGAGTTTGCGGAGCGTTGGGGAGATGGCTCGGGAGCACTTTGGGGCATCGTAATGTATGTGGATCGTCCGAAGGTGCTGCGGTTGGCCGGGCCGCTGGGGATGCATACGGCGAACTCGAACCATTACAGCTACGAGCTGGAATCGACGGACACGGGCGGCACGTTATTGAAGCTTACGCACCATGGGGTGGGAGATGTGGACTCGAAGGTGGAGTCGGACTATGGGGATGGGTGGGGGAAGCTGTTGGGTACCTATCTCAAGGCTTATGCTGAGGAGGGGAAGGACTGGGGTACTGTGGATTCGGAGTGAACATCGAACATTGAGCATCGAGCATCGAGCATCGAACTTCGAGAGCTGACGGCGCTTCGCGCCTTGGATGTTGGACGTTGGACTTTGGACTTCTAACTTTGAACATCGCACTGATGGTTTGACGAAAGGACTATAGACATGACTCCGACGATGGCACCGTTGGCGGTACAGTTTGGGCTGAACACGCGGTTTGTGGAGAACGCGTTCAATGCGTTGAATGACGAGCAGGCGAGCGAGCGGTTCGGGCAGGCGAACCCGCTGAACTTCATCTTGGGGCATCTCACGTCGGCGCGCTATTACGTGGCGCAGTTGGCGGGTGGGAATGTCGAGCCGCCGTGGAGCGATCTCTATGGGCACGGAGCGGCGTACGATGAGAAGGCGTCGTACCCGGCGCTGGAGGAGATCCGCGTTGCTTGGGAGAAGGTGACGCCGGTTCTGATGGAGCGGCTAGGTGCGATCGATGAGAGTGCGCTTGCCGCCGAGTCGCCGATACCGTTTCCGGTGGAGGAGAACACGATCGGCAACGGGATCGCGTTCATGGCGATGCACGAGAGCTATCACGTGGGGCAGACGGGCATCTGCCGACGAGCGCTCGACCTGGATTCAGTGATGTCCTAGACCGGCGGGCAAGTAATCGGTAATCGGTGATCGGTAACTGATTACCGATTACCGATTACCTTCATCAGAACCAGCACCACATCTGCCCTGAAACAACCAGGCCACCGATCAGCGCGAAGAACATCGAGCACAGGCTCCCGAGCAGCGAAGTCCAGGCCAGCGGTTTATTCGTGGAGCCGTGCTTCACGTAGAGCTCCCAGCTGGGGAGCATCTTGAGGGCGATCCAGGCCATCATGGCGATGGCACCGCCCTCGACATCGAAGGCGATGACGAAGACGAAGAAGAGGCGTTCGGCGACGCCGGTGAGCCAGGCGGGTATGTCGCGGCCCGAGGGCTTTGGCACCTTGAGGTAGGCGCGCAGCCGATTGATGAACAATCCCGTGGCGCCGGCTCCGACCACCAGCGCGACGAAGAGCCCGATCGCCCACCGAGCTAGATCTTCCACCGGTCAGACTCCCTTGTTTGCGCGGTACGCTTGCCCGAACCTCACCAATTGAACTCCGGCGGCGACTCCCGACAACCCGCGAACCAGGTGTGGCCGTTCTAAGTGTTGTTGGCAGGTACGAACAGCAGTGCTCCCACCTCTCGTACGTCGGTAGGTCCGGAGTGCGCGGAGTCAATCGTTCGAAGCAGGCCCTCGAGTTGAGTCAAGAACACGTCGGAGAGCCGCTCCGGAAGACCCCCCGCGAGTCCGGCGAGCGAGCGTTCGCCGGCGGTGGTGAACCGGCGGCCCAGGCGGTCGAGCAGGTCGTCAACCTGCTGGCGCCTGCCTGCCGGAATGAGGTGCCCCTCGGACTGGAGGTAGCGGCCGAGCCAGGCGGCGATACGACACTGGGGCAGGCTGGGACTCAGCGCGTCGCCGGCGATGCGGGCGGCTTCGAGCCGGGCGAGCACGGTCTGGGCGTAACGGGACAAGGCGCGCCGCGCGCTGTCGGCGATGCTGGAGGACGGGTTTGCCGTAGGCAGTTCTGCCGCGCGACGGAACGCATCGAGGGCGGCAACCTGGTCCTCGACTACGATACCGGTGTTCAGGTCGCAGATCAGCCAGAGGCCGCGGTGTTGGCCGTCGCAGGTGACCCGCCAGTAGGCGACGGCCCGGACGCCGGTCGCGCTCTTGTCCTCCACAGCCGCCAGAGCGGTCGCCGATGACGGCAGGGGCCCATCCCGATCGGCGAAGGCGATGTAGTCGAGGTAAGCCTGCTCTTCGGGGTCGAGGGGACCCTCCACTTCTTCTTCGAGTCGGTCATAGCCTTCGGGCGAGCGGGCGAGGGCTTGTACCTGCAGCGCCGTCCGTTCCCGGCCAACCGGTGACGCGAGGACGGGGTGATCGAGGCCCAGAGCCGACCCTATGGTGGTGACTTTGCCCTGGAGCCGTGTCATGAGGCCGAGCAGGCGATCGAGTTGGCCGGCCGGGACGAAGTGGTGAAGCTCGACGACGTCGGCGACGGCGCCGAGGCGATCGATGCGGCCGATCCGCTGCATCAGCCGCACCGGGTTCCACGGCAGATCGTAGCTGACCACGACAGATGCGTCCTGCAGGTTGAGCCCTTCGCTCAGTACATCGGTGGCGATGAGCAGGTCGACGCGCTCGCGCCGCGGCGGTTCGGGAAGGCCGTTGCTGCGCGGTGCGAAGCGCTCGATGACGTCGCGGCGGCCGGCGCGCTCGAGGCCCAGGCGCGCGGCCTCGCTGTCGATTTGAGCGACGTGCGGTCGGTTCTTGAGCTGGTGGTGGAGGTAGCGGGCCGTATCGCGAAACTCGGAGAAGACGAGGACCTTCTTGTCAGCGAGCGGGCCGTCGAATAGCTCGATGAGCTTCCGCAACTTACGATCGCCGCCCGGCCCGACGGCGACGAGATTCGCGTGGATGTGAGAGAGGACCTGCAGGTCGTTCTCGAGTGCGCCGCGGAACTCGTCGATGCGGGCCGGCTCGATGGATGGAGCGGGGAGCATGAGCTCGAAGAAGGCGAGCTGGCTGCCCGGGTCGTCGGCGGGCCCGCGGAAGGTGGCGCGGTAGTCGGGTCGCGTCAGGACGCGGCCGGCATCGATGGCGCGGAGCGCCGTGTTGCACCAGGCGAGCTGCTGAACAACTGTGCAGCGGAAAGCTTCGATGCTCGATTCGAGGCGCTTGAGCAGGATGATCTTCAACAGCTCGGCCGGGTAGACCGGCCGTTCGTCGGGCTCGGCGCCGCGCCCATCGGCATGGATGGACGGAAAGGCGAGTGCATCCATCCAGTCTTCGAGTTGCGGGAAGAGCGCTCCATAGGTGCCGGCCAGGTCGTACTGCACCGAGGTGGGCGGCCGGCGTTTCGGGAATCGCAACTCGACCTCGTCGCCGGTGGACGGCTCGCGGACGCGGACGATGCCGTAATGCGCTCTCAAGAAGCGGCGCGTCCTGCGGAGAACGCAGGCGGCGATCACGGGTTGCACGCTACCTTCAGCGGCGGCGCTGCGGAACAGCTCCCGGTAGTCGGAGATTCCGAGGTGGCGGAACGCGCCGGGCGCTGCGAAAAGGTCGATGAGATGCTGAAGGTCGAGGAGTGTGTTGTTGATGGGTGTGGCGGTGAGCAACGCCACCTTCGAGTGACGAACCAGGTCGACCAGTTTCCTGTAACGCCGCGTCGCAGGGTTTCGGAAGTTGTGAGCCTCATCGACGATCACGAGATCGGCGCCACGGTATCGGTTCGGGTCGAAGTTACGCCGGCCCAGAGACTCCATCGTCAGTAGCTCTACGTTCGGCGTCCGAGTTTCCCGGACCCAGAGGTCGAGGTTGTCCCCGGGCGGCGGCCGCGAGCCCGATGGCGCCGGTCGCGAGTCGGAGCCCAGCCCTATAAGAGAGAGCTCTCGCTCCCACTGATCCTTGATGGCCGCGGGCACGATCACGGCAGCGCGGCCGCCCCTATCGAGCGTCCGCTCCAGCAGGCGAAGCCCGATATACGTCTTCCCGAGGCCAACCGAATCGGCCACGATCACCCCGCCATAACGCTCGAGGATCGCGCAGGCCCGCTCGAAGGCGCGCTGCTGGTGAGCCGCCAGTGAGAGCCGGGAGTCGGAGGGCGCCGAGCCACGATCCGATTCGAAGCCTTCGAAGTGAGAAGCCAGCACGCGTCGATACAGCTCGGCCGCAGCAACTGGCCTCGGGCCCTTCTCCCGCGAGCTCTCGAGCCCCGGCTGCTTCGTCGTTCTTCCTGCCGGCTGCTCGCGAATCGAAGCGGCGGCGGCGGGTAGCGTCGTGGTTTCGGAGCTCGAGAGCTGCTCGAAGCGCTTCCGCAGGCGGTCGAGCACGAGGGGGCGCCGGTGATACGTGATCCAGCCGTCGCCCATCAGGTCGCCCGTGAAGATGAGCGCGCTGTCCGGAAACGAGCACTCGGGCTGGTAAAAGAGAACGAACTCGGGGAAGGGCGGCTGCCGCGCCGGCGTGCACCGCCAGTTGGCCGGCAGCGCGCCGCGTGGAGGTCCGGCGGTGAGCACGCGAACGGCCGGAGTCCTCGAGCCATCGCTCGGGTCGAGCAAGTCACACAGCCGTCGAACGTCGGCGACCACCGCCTCGACGCGTGCGGCCTTCGACCAGAGCTGCCTGACGATGGCGGCCGCTGAGCGGTCGGATGCCGTGGCGATGGGCTCGGGCCAGGATGCGCCGCTCATTTCGCTTTCTCCGGGTTGGAGAGTTTGTGGTCGAACGATTCGAGCACCCGTAGCTCGGCCTTGGAGAGTCCGTACAGTTGGGCGACGCACTCGTCGAGCAGCCGCTGGTCGTCGGGCGCCAGGTTGCCCCGCGAATGAGCCTTGCGGCTCAATCGCTCGAGGCGTTTTAGCACAGCCGCATCGGGTCGCTCGGGAAAAGGAAGGAGAGCGACCGTCCAACCGAGGAACCGGAAATAGCCCCCGGACGCGCGCTCGGCGATTGCCTTGAGGTAAGAGCGTGCGACGGTCGAGTTGAGGACGGCGGCCAAGACATGAGCGTCCTCTCCCGACGCGGCTGCGATTTGATAGACGGTGTTGACGCTGATGATGGGACTCGTGCGGCCGAGGAACGGCACGCAGTCCGGTATCACGACGGCTCCCGGGGCCGGGGCGATGTCGCGCCAGGCGACTCGTTCCGCCCACTTCGCCGGCCGGGCGCGGAACAGGCTCCAGTACGGCTGGCCCGGCTTGAGATCGACACGGTTCTCGAGCAGCCGTTCGTGCTGGCTCATGAATCCTCCTGTGGCCGCCGGAAGCGAACGAAGAGCGACCCCGTCATCGTCGTGAGTCCAGAGCAGAGCTCGTCGCACTGAGAACCGCCATGCCGCCAAATCCTCGCCGCGAAGCGTGGGGCGCAATCGGTCGGCCTCGATCTCGACGTTGGAGCCGGCGAGTTGGACCCGGACACGGCCTTTG
>JBDHAL010000221.1:0-5859 GCA_039588075.1 Gemmatimonadota bacterium
AGCTGAAGGCAGTTTCGACAAGGCCAACATAAAGGGGGCCACCTCGACGGGATCGGGGTGGTCCCCTTCTTTGACTTACACCGAGCTCAGGTAGCGGTGCACGTACATGACCGCCATCGAGCCCTCGCCGACGGCTGACGCGACCCGCTTGACCGAACCGTGGCGCACGTCGCCAGCTACGAAGACGCCCGGTAGGCTCGTCTCGAGCAGGAAAGATCTGCGGCCAAGGGGCGCGTTCGGCTGCGCGGCGCCGTTCGCCAACGCCTCCGGCCCCGAGAGGATGAAGCCGTGCGGGTCGCGGGCGACGGAGTCCCCGAGCCAGTCGGTGTGTGGGACGGCGCCTATAAAGATGAAGAGCGCGCTCGCCGCGACGGTCTCGGTGGTTTGACCGCCCTCGTGCACGATCACGAGCTTCTCGAGCCGCTCCGTACCCACCGCTTCCTGGACCTCGGAGTCCGTCCACACCCGGATGTTGTCCGCGGCATCGATCTGGTCGATCAGGTATTGAGACATCGTGGTAGAGAGCGACTCTCTGCGAACGAGCATGGTGACGGTCTCGGCGAACCCGGAGAAGTACATCGCCGCCTGGCCCGCCGAGTTGGCGCCGCCGACGATGTAGATGTCCTTGCCGCGCACCGATTCGCCCTCGCTCATGGCGGCGCCGTAGTAGACGCCGGCCCCCGTCAGTTTCTCGATTCCCTCGGCCTGAAGCTGACGATAAGAGACGCCCGTCGCGATGAGCAGCGCCCGGCAAGACAGCTCGGCACCGTCCCCGAGCTTCAGCGTTCGCAACGGCCCGTCGGCATCGAGGCCGACGACCTCCTGTGCGGTCAAGATCTCGACCCCAAACCGTCGCGCCTGGCTTACCGCCCGGCGCGCCAGTTCGGCGCCCGAGAGACCCTTCGGAAAGCCGAGGTAGTTCTCGATGCGTGAGCTCATCCCCGCCTGGCCTCCCGGGGCCTGCTTCTCGACCACGATGGTTCGAAGCCCCTCCGAGGCGCCGTACACCGCCGCCGCCAACCCGGCCGGCCCGGCTCCCACCACGGCGAGATCGTAGAACGGCTGGTCGGCGGTGGTCTGAAGACCTACCCGCTCAGCGATTTCGCGGTTCTCGGGCTTCTCTAGCGTCGACCCGTCGGGAAAGAACAGGCACGGAAGCTCCATCGTCTTTCCCGAGGCATCGATGAGCCGCCTGGCCTCTTCGCTCACTTCGGGGTCGAGCCACTGGTAGGGGATATTGTTTCGCGCCAGGAAGTCCTTGACCCGATGGCTGACCGGGCTCCACTGGTTGCCGACCAGGCGGACCCCCTCGAACGGTGGCCGGTAGGCCGACCGCCAGTCGTCGAGCAGGTCGGTGAGCACCGGGTAGAGCTTCTCTTCCGGCGGGTCCCACGGCTTGAGAAGGTAGTAGTCGATCTGGACGTCGTTGATCGCCTTGATCGCCGCGTCGGTGTCCGCATAAGCGGTGAGCAGCACCCGCTTGGCGTCGGGATAGAGGTCGACCGCCTTTTCCAAGAACTCGACACCCGTCATTCCGGGCATCCGCTGGTCGACCAGGAAGAGCGCCGAAGGGTCGCCACGTTTCTTCAGCTCCTGGAGCATCTGCAACGCCGCGCCGCCCGAGTCGGACCGTGCGATCCGGAAGTCCGATCCGTATTCGTTCCTGACATCGCGTTCCACCGCGCGCAGCACGTTTACGTCGTCGTCGAGCGTCAGGATCAGTGGTCTGGCCATCTCTCTACTCCTCAACAATTCTCGGGATTACCGCGCGATCTTCAGCTTTCCGGAGCGCACGTACTCTGCAACGGCAGGCGAACCCGAAAGACCGTTTCGCCCGGCCGCGAGCTGAAATCGATCTGGCCGCCGCAGCGCGCCGTGACGATGCGACGCGCCACGTCCAGTCCCAGACCCGTCCCTTCGCCCACACCCTTGGTAGTGAAGAAGGGATCGAAGATGCGGGGTTGTACATCCTCCGGTATGCCTGGACCGTCGTCGGTCAACTCGACCAACAAGTGCTCATCTTCTCGAAACGTCCTGATCGTGATCGTGCCTCGCTCGCCCATGGCGCCGATGGCGTTGTCGATCAGGTTCGTCCATACCTGGTTCAGCTCGCTCCCCTGAACCTCAACCTGCGGAAGATCTCGGTCGTATTGCCTCACGACCTCGATACCTCGCTTCAACTTGTGCCCGAGGATCGTGAGCGTGTCCTCGAGCCCGGCGTGGACATCGATGTACTGCAGCGTTGCCTGGTCCATGTACGAGTAGGACTTCACCACGTTGACCAGGTCGGAGATGCCCTTGGTGCTGCGCGCGACGACCCCGGCGAGGTCCTCGACCGTTATGGCACGGCAGAGCCACAGTACCACGGCTCCGAGCGGGGCTTCGGGAAGCCCGGCGGCGATGGCGTCGAGGTCATCCTTCAGGACCCCGGCGTTCACGAGCGTCGATGCCATCGTCCAGGCATCTTCGACGCCGCGCGTCCCCAGCCAGTCGATCAGCTCTTCCTCACGGTCGCTCGCTTCGAGCGCCGAGAGAGCGGACGATCCGTTCGCGCGCTCGCGGAACTCGTGAGCCCAGCCGATGACCGCGTCCCAGGCGCCGGGCGCGATGGCGGCCCGCGTCAACTCCACCGTCGCCGCCTGCATCTCTTGGAGTGCCTCGGCCAGCTGGCCGGACGCCCGCTGAGCGGCGGCCGCGGGATTGTTGAGCTCGTGCGCCAAGCCCGCCGAGAGCTTGCCCAACGCCGCCATCTTCTCCGTCTGTCGCATCTCTTCCTCGACGCGGCGGCGTTCGGTGATGTCGACGAAGGTGACCACGCAACCCACCAGCTCGCCGTCGTGCTCCACCGGGTAGGACCAGTACTCCGCCGGGAAGGGCTTTCCGTCCGAGCAGAACATCACTTCGTCGTCGACGTGGGTGCCCCGGTGCTCGCGGAACGCCCTGTAGATCTGGCACTCTTCGACCGGATAGGGTTCGCCGTTCGGTCGGGTGTGGTGGACCAGCTCATGCATCTGCCGGCCGAGCAGCTCATCGACGCTTTCGAAGCCGAGGAGCTTCGCGCTCGCCGGGTTCGCGAACGTGCAGTTCCCCTTGAGGTCGACCCCGTAGATCCCCTCGCCGGTGGAGTTCAGCAGCAGCCGAACCAGCTCGTCCGCCTGGCGAAGCGCCTGTTCCGCTTGCTTCTGTTCGGTAACGTCGGCTCCAAACACGAATACGAGGTTAGCCTCGAAATCGCGGCGGTGCGTGAACACGTATTGCCTGTCAGTGATGCTTCGCTCGAGAACGACGGCTTCCCTGGCCTCGAGAATGTCTTTCCAAGCCGCCTCATCGATGCCGGGGCACACATCCAACCAGCATTGACCCACAAGACCGTCGCCGAACACGTCGCGGGCGGCCGGGTTGTCCATTAAAACCGCACCCTCCAAGTCCACGCGGAGGACCGGCCCGGGATTCATCTCCGGGAAACGTGCCACCTCGGTGAGGGTAGCGGCCTGCTCGGCGAGTAGCTGCTCCTGGTGTCGCCGTTCGCTAATGTCCAGGAACGTCAACACGCACCCCACCAGCTTGCCGTTGTGCTTCATCGGGTACGACCAGTATTCGGTGGGGAAACTGGAACCGTCGGCGCGCCACATCACCTCATCATCGACGTGCGTACCTTTACTCTCTCGGAATGCCCGGTAGATGCGGCACTCCTTCTCGGGGTACGGTTCCCCATCCGGGCGCGTGTGGTGCACCAGCTGGTGCATGTTCCGGCCGAGCAGCTCCGTATCACTCTCGAAACCGAGCAACCTCAGGCACGCCGGGTTCGCGAACGTGCACTTACCCTCGAGATCTATTCCGTAGATCCCTTCGCCGGTCGAATTCAGCAGCAGCCGAGCCAGGTCATCATTACCAGCCAGGCTTTGTCGACTCGTGACCTCTTCCGCGCCTGAGGTTGCGTCCATTCAGATCCTCACTATCGCTGGCCTACGCCTTTTCGATCGCGCCGGTGGCTTCATCGGTCGTCATCACGGCGCTCGCGATCATTCGGAAGTTGAGCAGAGCCGCCTGATAGAAGTCACCGCCCGGGAGCTGGGCACCCGCCGTGGCGTCTTTGACAACGGAGACCTCGAACCCCTGCTCGGTCAGTTCGCGCAGATGCGCTTCCACGCAAAGGTTCGCCGACATGCCGGCCAGAATTACTTTGTCGATCCCACGCTTGCGAAGCTGGAGCACGAGATCGTTCGACTCGGGCCCGTACACCTTGTGCGGGCTCGCGATGACGACGTCCTCACGGTCGATCAGCTCTTTTAGCGGCTCGTGCCAGTCAGCACCCGACCCGCCGAACCCTTCCGTCGTCAGCGCGCCCTGCCGGTCGAACATCCCGACCGCGTGCATCATCTTCTCCAGCGCGCCGCCGAAATTCCACTGGTGGTCGTGGGGGTAGTAATAGTGGGGCGAGATGAAGACGGGGATCTTGGCTTCGTGCGCGGCCGTCAGAAGCCTCCGCAGGTTCTCCACGGTGTTGTTCGCCTCGACGCTCGGCCCGACCACTTGCCAGACCACGCCGTCCTCCGAAAGGAAATCCCTCTGCGGGTCCGTAATGACGACCGCGGTCTTTCCGCGCTCTACATCGAACCCCGGGTTCGGCAACATCTCGTTGTACGTCTCCGGTGTAGCCATCATGTCCTCCTGTTTGTGTCCTCTGTTGGTTCGTCTAATCGTTGCGTCCGTTCAGTTCGACGCCAGCACCGTCTCCACGACTTCGCTCGTCGTCCATACGGCGTTGGCCATGTACCTGAAGTTCACCAGGGCGGCTTCATAGCCGTCGCCCTCGGGCACACGAGCCGCCGCCGTGGCGTCCTTGACGACTGCGACCTCGAAACCTTGCTCCAACAGCTCGCGCATGTGCGCCTCAACGCAAAGATTCGCCGACATCCCGGCGAGGATCACTTTGTCGATGCCTCGCTTGCGGAGCTGGAGCACCAGGTCGTTGGTCTCCGGGCCGTAGACCTTGTGCGGGCTGACGACGATGGTTTCGCCGTCGTTGATGAACGGCTTGTAGATCTCCAGCCAGTCGGCGCCCGAGCCCTCGAACCCTTCGAGGCTCAGCGGACCTGTCCGATCGAACATGCCGATGTGGTGCATCAGCACTTCGAGCGCGCCTTCGAACTGCCAGCCGTGGTCAGTCGGGTAGTAGTAATGCGGTGAGATGAATACCTCGATCCCGTTCTGCTTCGCTGTCTGCAGAAGCGCCTCGATGTTCTCGACGGTGTTGTTCTCCGTGACGCTTGCGCCCACGACGCCCCAGGTCACGCCGTCAGGGCTCAGGAAGTCGTTCTGCGGGTCCGTGATGACCAGAGCGGTCCGCGAGGGATCGATCTGCATGCCAGGATCCGGGAGCTGCGCCGCCAGATCGCTGACGGCGAAGACGACAAGGATCGCCGTCATTGTTGTTGTGAGTGTCGCGCGAGTCATAACTACCTCCATGGTTGGGGTGCTGGAGTCGATCAACTAATGGCTACTTTCCGATCTGCTCACATCCGAGTTGGTCGAAGGTGAACGAAAGCCCAGGACCTTGTCGATCTTCTCGCACAAGGTGAGCGCGTTGAACGGTTTCAGCAGGAGACCATCGGCACCCGCCGTCCGCGCCCGCCGCTCCGCATCCTTCCGATCGAACTGGCCCGTGATCACGAGCACCCTCGGGTGATGGTCGGTCAGCTCGCGGCGGACAGCTGAGCAGAGGGCGAAGCCGTCGAGCCGCGGCATCGCACCGTCGGTGATCAGCAGGTCGATCCGTCGCCCGCGAGCGATGTTGAGCGCCTCCTGTCCGTCGCGCACCTCGAGGATTTCCTCGATCTCCACGCCGTGCTTCTCGAC
>JBDHAL010000222.1:0-6523 GCA_039588075.1 Gemmatimonadota bacterium
TAGAAAGGGAGATTAAGGCCAGAGCCGATCCCGATCTCCAGAACTCGGCCCCGAGCGAGCGGCACCACTTTCTCCCGCTGACGCATCGTCGGCTTCGCGCTGCACGTATAGTGCACGATCTTCGGGAGTATGTACTTGCTGTAAAGGCCCACGGCTACCCTGCTTTCCTGTTGCGCAGCCATGCCGCCACCAGACGCTGCGCGCGGACGAGGAGTCGCTGCCGCAGACTGCCCGGCGCCGGACGCATGCTCAGCGACAGCAGTTGCTCGGCCGGCGGCACAATGTTGAATACAGTATCGATGCGGCTCACGCGCCGCTCCCTTATCTCCAGAAGATCGATACCGTCGAACTCGACGCGCCTACCGGTCGGGGCGAAGCCCGGAGGATCCATGTCTCCCAGATTAGTCGCCGTGATCGTCCAGGGAACGGCGCACCGAGTTCCGTCGGCTGCTACACAAATGGGTGGGCGAATCCTGTACTGGAAATCGGGAAACGCTCGCAACACCGTTTCGCTGAAGCCACGAATCGCGTCGCGACCAACCGCCGGAGCCTCCATAGCCGGGTCATCCCAGACTACGTCGTCGGTCAGGAACGAGAGAAACGTCTCGATGTCCCTATCATTCCAAGCGGCCGCAAGACGTTCTACGAGAACGGTAACTTCTTGCATGTTCACAACGAACCATCTGACGTGGTCGGCCTCCAGCCGAACAGTGCACTCACGAGCTGGCAGAAATTCACCCTAACAAGATAGGCCCTCCGGGTGATCAAGCTACACGCCGTTTCAATTCACTCGCGTAACGAACCCCAAGCGTCGTTCTGTGCTCGGCCGCCCAGTCCGTGAGGCGCGTGGCGCCTGTCGGCGGCGAGCCTACGCACAGCAGCCCTCGCATCAGACCCTCGATCTCCTCTCGTGTCACCAACACGTCCCCCAAAAAGAAACCGAGTAGAAGTCCAAAGCCGTGACCGAGCGCCGGAGGTATTGAGACAATCGGGCGCGGCTTTCCGATGACTTCACCGATTCGACTCACGAGCTCGCGATACGAAAACGTCTCCGGCCCAATCGCATCGATGGTCACCTTGTCGTCGCGCGCGCCGTGCTCGACCGCGAGTTTCGCCAGGTCGTCCACGTATATCGGCTGGAGCCGGTACTCGCCGTCGCCGAAAACGCCGAATACGGGGAAGCGGCGCAACATCCAGGCGATGTTGTTGATGAGAATATCTTCTTTTCCAAAGAGGACCGTCGGCCGGAGGATCGAGTACGAAAGCCCCGAGGCATGCAAAGCCAGCTCCAGCTGTGCTTTGCCGCGAAAGTACTCGAGCTCTGAGTCTTCAGACGGGTTGGTGATGCTGATATGAACGATACGCCTGACCCCGGCCTGCCGCGCGGCGGAAAACATGCTCAACGTGTTCTCCACAGCTTCGGCATGGGTGAACCTGCGGTGATTGAACCGAACCCAGTAGGTGTTGTAGAGGACATCGACACCTTCGAGGGTGGCCCGGAGCTTGTCGGGATCGGAGAAGTGGAAGGGGTAGGCCTCAACTCGCCGCCCGAATGGGTTTTGGCGTTCGAGCGAGTTCGTCAGGGTGATCACGCGATGGCCAGCGCCTAGCAGGCGCCGGGCGATGTATCGCCCCGAGTATCCAAACGCTCCGGTTACAGCATGAACTTCAGCGCTCACTCGATTGCCCGCGTAGCCGATACCGGTCTCGCAGTCGGCCGGTGCGAAACACCAGGCTCGATAGCCCCGTCACCAACGCTGCAGCGCCCAAGATCAACACGAGTCTCAGGTACGGCTGCCCCGTCTGAGCCCTGAACGAGGCGAGCTGGACTAGGGTTCGCATCCATTCCAAGGCACCGAGGACCAGGGCCACCTGTACGACGCGCGCCGCCCAGGGCCGACGGACGGCCAGCAGCGCCAGGAGGACCAGCGCCGCCGCGATGAGCACCAGGTTGCCGGCGCGAAGGAAATGCGCACCGAGGACGAGAAGGCTCAAAACAACGGGGAGAAGCTGAAGCGCAATCAATCAAGACCTCCGCCGGATCGACTTAGGCCGCTCGGATCTATCGGTCGGGAAGCGCATCCGGGTCCGCGTCGTCGACCCTGGGCGCTGAGAGCAGGCGCTCCGTGAACTCCACGCGCTCGTTGAGCTGTGCGACCTCATCGTGTAGCAGCCGGACTTCGTCTCGCAGTGAATCCAGAGCATCGGCCATGCCCTCTTCGGGGCCGGTGCCACCCTGGAGATGCCGGTACTGCATCCTCTGGCCAACGAGTATGATCCCGCCAATGCCGACGATGCCGCCGAAGAACAGGAGAAGTACTTCTATCGGCATAACGGCGCCCTCCTACTGATGGATGATGCCCGGCCCCACCACCGTCGAACACGGGCGGCGCCGTCGGCCGCGCAACTACCGCCGGTCTCAGTACTTGCGGATGAGAATCCCCTGCACCGGCACCCGGGCCTGCTCGAGTCCTTTCAGCACGTGACCCAGCGCGCGTACGTAACGGTCGGAGCGCCGCTCAACGTCCCCGTATAGCGTCAGCGAGAAGTTGCTGAAGAAGTACTCCTCCGACATGACGTTCAACTCGGTCACCGCGACCGGCACGCCCGGGTTGGCGGTTATGACCAGCTCGCCGGCCGCACGGAGCGGCTCGCCATGGGCGATGAGCGCCGCTGTGATGTCGCTCGAGGAGCCGAATTCGCTGAGCGGCGCCCGGGCAACGCGGACGACGCCGTAGCGGTCGGCCACGAAAATGTAGCGGCCGGGTCGCAGGCGTCTCAGCGTGCTGGTCGACAGGATGGGATAGCCGGTCCAGCGGCCGCCGGAGAACCCGAAGTCTCGATAGCGGTGCTGGAGGATCACCTCTCCGTCCTTGTCCTGGAAGAGGACGGAATCGGCACCGTCCTCGAGCCGCGCGATGAGCGGCGGCCCGGGCACGAAGCCCTCCACATCCCGCACATCGTCGCCGAGCGAAAAGTCCCGGTTCTCCGCAAGCAGGCGCAGGTAGCCTTCCCTGCCGCGAACGACCGGTTCCGGCGGCGGCGCGTAAAGGTCGTAGATCGGTTCCAGTCCGTAATCGACCGCCATCGGCGCACCCGGCGAAGTGCGACCGCTATCGACGGCCGCCAGGTGGCGAGTGACCGCGGCTGCGTACCGCGCAATCGGGCCGGTCACCGAATCGGTGATGCCCGCGACCTGTGCCCTCTGCGCCCACAGAAGCCAGCGGTGCTCCTGTATCGTGAACACCTGCACCAGCGTCTGCTCACCGACGATCGTCCCCTCCAAGAACCGGCCGGAATAACCGGGCGGAAGCTCGTGCGGCAACGTGTCGGACGGCTGCAATTCCTCGAGCGCGACTCCGCCGGTCGGCACCCAGAACCGCCGCGTCACATTGCGGGAGGCCCTCGGGTCCGGCGTGATGATCCTCAGCGTGCTACGGACCAGGTCGGTCGTGTCCGGCAGATCGGCGGTGAGGTCGATGGGACCCAGCACCCAGTAACCGGAGTCGGCGGGCAGCTGGCGGTTCAGCGCCGCCACAGCGGCCTGCTGCCAGCTGGACGGTCCGGTGTAGGCGACGGCGTTGGGGTCCCAAGCGGTTTGCGACCTGGCTGTAGACGCGGCAGAAGAGAGAGCTATCGCCGCGGCCAGGATCGCAACTAACGATGACGATGGCGATGACGATAGCGATGGTGAGTTGGACACAGAGAGTTACTCCCTTTCGATGATCAACGTCACGGGACCGTCGTTCACGAAATCGACTTCCATCATGGCGCCAAACGATCCTGTAGCGACGGGGATCGTCCCCTCACGAAGAATGCCGACGAATCGGTCGTACAGCTGCTCGGCCTCACCCGGGTCGGCGGCGCCGATGAACGAAGGGCGACGGCCCTTTCGCACATCGGCGTACAGCGTGAACTGGGAGACAACCAGCAGTTCGCCACCCACGGCGTCGATCGGCAGGTTCATTTTCCCTTCATCATCGGAGAAGAGACGCAGCCCCCGCACCTTCTCCACCATCCACCGAAGCTGCTCCTCGCCGTCGCCTGCCCTGAAGCCGACCAGCAGCAGGTAGCCCCTCCCGATGGAGCCGATTCGTTCTCCCTCGACGCGGACCTCCGCCCGAGAGACACGCTGCAGTATCACGCGCATTGAGGGGGTACGTTGGTCCGGAATCGGCCCGGACGCAACCTAGGGGCGCTAGACAGTAGCCCGCAGGGTTCAACTGCTATGAGCCCATACTCCAATTCCTACTCCTACTCGTACTCCTACTCCTACTTGGTAACTGTCACGACATCGTTTACACCGGTAACCGCCAGAACATCGTTTACATTCGCCCGTACGTGAAATAGAGACCAAGATCCTCCTTCGTACTACTGCAATGTCGAACACCGCACACCGAACACCGCCTTTCGAAGGGCGCACGGCAATCCCTAATGACAAATGAACAAATCGCAATCCTTAAGTCGGATGGGCTTTTGGTCTTCGGGCTCAGTGATTCAGCCTTGCAGTGCCACCTTCGAAAGGCGGTGTTCGGTGTGCGGTGTTCGACATTGGGGTAGAGTAAGGGGCTATTCCGGACGCCCAGCTTCTCATGCGAATGCGACAGTCACATGCGGTAGGAGCGCCGGTTACTTATGGAGCTGTAAACGATGTCGTGGCAGTTCCTGGCGTCAACGATGTCCTGACAGTTATCACCTACTCGTACTCCTACTCTGATTGGGGTGACGAGCACGAGTAGGAGGACGACTACAATTACGAGTGGGAGTAGGAGTAGGAAGTTACCGGTCACCGGTCACCTTCTTTCACTCAACAGTGACGCTCTTCGCCAAATTCCGCGGCTGGTCGACGTTGCAGCCTCTGAGCACGGCGATGTGATAGGCGAGCAGCTGCAACGGGATGACGGTGAGCACCGGCTGCAACATCTCTATCGTGGTGGGCACGGTGATGATGTGATCGGCCAGGTTGTCGAGCTCGCCGTTCCCGTCGGTGGTGATGGCGATCACCCGGCCGCCCCGTGCCTTAACTTCCTCGATGTTCGACAGCACCTTCTTGTAGACGCTGCCGCGGGGCGCGATGAAAACGACGGGCATGTTCTCATCGATGAGGGCGATCGGGCCGTGCTTCATCTCGGCTGCCGGGTATCCTTCGGCGTGGATATAGCTGATCTCCTTCAGCTTCAAGGCGCCCTCGAGGGCGACCGGGAAGTTGTAGCCACGACCGAGATACAGGAAGTTCCGGTGCAGATGATACTGCTCGGCCATGTCGTGGATTTCGTCGTTGCGATCGAGGATCTGCGAGATCTGATCGGGCAACTCTCTCAGGGCGGCGACGACATCGCGGCGCTGATCCACAGCGGACGATCCACGACTCAGGTAAAGCGTCAGCAGGGCGAGCGACGTGACCTGGCAGGTGAACGCCTTGGTAGAGGCGACGCCGATCTCGGGGCCGGCATGGATGTAGACACCGCAGTCCGATTCGCGCGCGATGGTCGAGCCGACCACGTTCACTAGACTGACGACGCGGGCGCCGTTGTTCTGGGCCTCGCGGAGCGCGGCAAGGGTATCGGCGGTCTCACCGGACTGGGAGATCCCGATGACGAGCGAGCGCTCGTCGAGGACCGGATTGCGGTAGCGGAATTCGGATGCGTACTCGGTGTCGACCGGAATGCGCGCGAACTCTTCCAGCATGTACTCGCCGATGAGCGCCGCGTGCCACGAGGTCCCACAGGCGGTCAGGACGATACGGTTGAAGTTCCCGATCTCCTCCCAGGGCAGGCAGCTCGACAGCTTCCGGCTGATCGAAGATCTCCTTCAGCATGTAGTGGGGATAGCCACCTCGCTCGATCTTGCCCAGATCCCAGGTGACGCGGCTCACCTCCTTGGTGAGTGGCCGGCCCTTGAGATCGAGGGTCCGGTAGCCATCACGATCGAGGACAGCAAGCTCGCCGTCATCGAGGTAGACGACGTCACGAGTGTGCTCGACGACCGCCGCGGCATCGGAGGCGATGAATCTTTGGTCTTCGCCGAGCCCCAGCAGCAAGGGAGAGCCGTTGCGCGCGGCGACGAGCTTCTCCGGCTCGCGACTCGAGATGACCGCCATACCATAAGTACCGTCGATCTGGGTCAGCGCCTCCGCCACGGCCTCCTCGAGGTTGCCCTCGTACAGCTCCTCGATCAGGTGGGCCAGGACTTCCGAGTCTGTCTCGCTGCGAAACGCGTGACCGAGCTCCTCGAGTTTCTTTCGCAGGACGCCGGCGTTCTCGATGATCCCGTTGTGGACGACGGCGATTTCTCCCTTGTCGTCGTAGTGCGGGTGGGCGTTGATGGTCGTCGGCGCGCCGTGGGTCGCCCAGCGCGTGTGGGCGATCCCCACCGTGCCCCGGGGCAAGTCGCCACCGATCGACTGGACCAGGTCGACGATCTTGCCGGCCATCTTCCGCGTATCGAGGCTGCCGCCGTTGCATACGCTGATGCCGGCCGAGTCGTAGCCGCGGTACTCGAGCCTGCGCAGGCCGGCATCAGC
>JBDHAL010000223.1:0-5752 GCA_039588075.1 Gemmatimonadota bacterium
GCTCACGGTCGGCGAAGCAACCAGCTACGTGCTGGCCTGGAGAAGAGACTGACAGCTGCAGTATCTGTGGGCCAGACCCTGCGGCCGCGTTCGAACCTTCGGACGCGGCCGCTTTCTATTAAGGGCGGGGAACACTGGCCATCCGGCTCCATGTTCCCCATCCTGTCGGCAACGCTGGACGGATGCCATCACAGTCAACGAACAACAAGACAAGCAGGAGACGATGGGGATGAGACGTTTTCTACCGATCCTCCTCCTTCTGGTAGCGTCACCGGCGCTGGCCCAGGAGGAGGTGCGGCTCGCCGTGCCCTACGAGCGGATAGTGCTGCCGAACGGGCTGAACGTGATCCTGCACGAGGATCACACCACGCCGACGGTGAGCGTGAACGTGTACTACCACGTGGGCTCGGGGCGCGAGAAGCCCGGGCGCACGGGATTCGCCCACCTGTTCGAGCACATCATGTTCGAGGGGTCGGGGCACGTGCCGGAGGGCGGCTTCGACAACTGGCTCGAAGCCGCGGGCGGCAACAACAACGGCTCCACCAACCCGGACCGAACGAACTACTGGGAGGACGTCCCCAGCAACGCGTTGGAGCTGGCGCTTTTCCTGGAGTCGGACCGCATGGGCTACCTGCTCGACGCCATGTCGCCGGAGAAGGTGGACGGTCAGCGGGACGTGGTGAAGAACGAGCGCCGCCAGTCGTACGAGAACCGGCCCTACGGTATGGCCTCGTTGACGATCCGCGAGAACATGTACGAGCCGGACCACCCCTACAGCTGGTCGACGATCGGCTCGATGGAGGACCTGTCGGCCGCCAGTTACGAGGACGTGGTCGAGTTCTACGGCAGGTTCTACAGCCCGAGCAACGCCAGCCTCTCGATCGCCGGCGCTATCGACATCGAGGAGACCAAGGCGCTGGTGGAGAAGTGGTTCAGCGATGTCCCGGCGGGACCGCCCGTGCCCCCGGCCGGTGCGCCAGTCGCCTTCCTCACAGAGGAGAAGCGGTTGGTGATCGAAGACCGGGTCTCGCTTCCGCGTCTGTATATGTCGTGGCACACGCCCGCCTACTATAGCCCGGGCGACGCCGAGCTCGACATCCTCGGCGACGTACTATCCGGCGGAAAGAACTCGCGGCTTTACAAGCGGTTGGTCTACGATCTGCAGATCGCGCAGAACGTCTTCGCCTACCAGTCGTCGGGCGAGCTGGGCTCGCAGTTCCAGATCATCGCCACGGCGCGCGCGGGCCACGACCTGGACGAGCTCGAGCAGGTGATCCAGGAGGAGATCGATCGGATCAAGATGGAGAACCCGAGCGATCGGGAAGTCCTGCGCGCGGTCAACCAGATCGAAGCCAGCCGGCTGGACGGGCTGGAGCGGATCGGCGGTTTCGGGGGCAAGGCGGACCGGCTCAACAGTTTCTATATCTACACGGGCAACCCCGATTACTTCAACGAGGAAGTGGCGCGTTACAGAGCGATTGATCCAAGCGACGTCAGCGCGGTAGCGAAGACTTACCTGCGCGATAACGGGCGCGTCATCTTGAGCGTGGTGCCCGAAGGGCAGCTCGAGCTTGCCGCCGACAGCGGAAAGCCGAAGACGGACTGAGTCGCCGCGACACATTGATGAATGAACGAAAGCGATACCTATAGGAGACGCGACGTTATGCGAATACAGGAGTGTACTTATAGGACGGCCGCGGCGGCTCTCGGCGCAGCGCTTCTACTGGCGCTCACCATCCCGGCCGCGCTACAGGCGCAGGTGCCGGATCGCAGCTCGCCGCCCGAGCTCGGACCGCCGCCCGCACTCGAGCTGCCGGCCATCCAGCGGCTCGAGCTATCCAACGGCGCCAGGGTCATTCTGCTCGAGAAGCACAACGTGCCGCTGGTGCAGGTGAACCTGGTGGTGAGAACCGGCTACACTGCGGACCCCACCGACATGACGGGTCTCGCCAGCATGACGGCGGACATGATGGACGAGGGAGCGGCCGGGCTCGACGCGCTGGAGCTGGCCGATGCGATCGATTTCATAGGCGCGCGACTCTCAGTTCGGTCCGGCGGCCATCAGACGACCGTATCGCTGCACACCCCGCTTTACAGGCTCGACCCGGCGCTGTCGCTGATGGCCGACGTCGCCCTGGAGCCGGATTTCCCGGAGGCGGAGCTGGAGCGAAAGCGGCTGGAGCGTCTGACCCAGCTGGTGCAGGCGCGGGACGAGGTACGTGCCATCGCCTCGGTGATCTTCGACGAAACTTTGTACGGGACGGAGCATCCGTACGGCAGGACGGCGACCGGTGACGAGGAGAGCATTCGCTCGATTCAGGTCGACGACCTGAAGGGATTTCACGGCACTTACTTCCGGCCCAATAATGCCTTTTTCGTGGTGGTCGGCGACGTCACCATGGAAGACATCGAGCCGAGGCTGGAAGCATTGTTCGGCGACTGGCAGAGCGCCGATGTCCCGACGATGAGCTGGCAGGAAGCCGAACAGGTCGCGTCACGCGAGGTATTTCTGGTGGACAAGCCGGGTGCGGCCCAGTCGGAGATAAGGATCGGACGCATCGGGGTCCACCGGTTTAGCGAGGACTACTATTCCATCGTCGTCATGAACACGATACTCGGCGGTTCGTTCGCCTCGCGCCTCAACCAGAATCTGCGGGAAGAGCACGGCTACACGTACGGCGCCCGCTCGTCCTTCGACTTCACGCCGACGCCCGGCCCATTCATGGCGAGCGCGGCGGTGCAGACCGATGTCACGGATGCGGCGTTGAGCGAGTTCATGAAGGAGTTGAACGGCATCCTCGAGCCGGTGCCCGAAGAAGAACTGGCGCGGGCGCGGAACTACGTGGCACTCCGTTTCCCGTCACGCTTCCAGACCGTGGCGGGCATCGCCGGCCAGCTCACCGAGCTGGAGCTGTACGATCTGCCCGAAGACTACTTCAACCAGTACGTGGAGCGCGTCCTGGCTGTAACCCAGGCCGACGTGCAGCGCGTAGCGCAGAAGTACATCGTCCCGGACCAGCTGGCCATCATAGTCGTCGGCGACCGCGAGACGATTGAAGACGGCATCCGAGCCCTCGACCTCGGCACGATCCATAATCTGACGATCGAGGATGTGTTGGGGCCGGCGCCGGTACTGACCGGTACTCAGTAGACGGTAAGAAGGTCACCGGTTACCGGTACCGGTGCCACTCCTTGAGACAGCGAGAGGCGAACAAAGGTTCGAATCGTCGGCTAGGTCGTGTCGGCGCTTCCGCGTACGATCCGGAAACGCACGATGTATGGGACGTCCATATCATCGCGCACCACCGCCCAGACCTTGTCACCTCTGAATACCGGCGTCGGCCAAAACGAGAAACCTGTAGGTGCTCGGACCGGCCCCAGGTATCGGCCATCGGGCTCGAACACATCGAAGACAATCGGTTCGACCCAGGTCCGGCGCGGTAAGCGTCCGGGCTCCTCGTCAGCGGTTTCCTCGTCCACGCTGATCTGAGCCGCCTCCTGGTGTAGAACCACCCATACGCGTCCATCCTCCCCCACGAAGAGGCGCTCGAACGGAGGCTTGGTGTCCGGGATGGGCTCGCCATTCCACCGCCAGTCCGGCTGGAAGTCTCTCATGCTCGCCGTGGCGATCCGCTCTTGCTCGGCCTTCTCGGGAGGCTTTACCGACACCGGCCGCCAGTTGGCGCGCTCGATTCGAAGCACTCGATCGGGCGCGATGAAGAGGTCGATCGCATATCGGGTCGATAGACCTCCTACCATGTAGCCGTGCGGGCTGAACATCCAGGTGCTCGTCGGCCAGAACGGCACTTCCCAGTTTCTGAAGGCGGTCCGGTCGCCGAACTTACGACTGGCGACGATCTGGGGTGCCTCGTAGTCCCAAACGGGCGGTGCGATTGTGTCGCCCGTTGTGCCATCGGGCTTGAATTGGAGAACCCCGTACACCGATTCGAAGAGGCCGGAACCCGGATTTATGAGGAACCGCGTGTAGGCGTTTCCTGCCGTGTCCACGAAGAGGGGAAAGGAGAAGGAAAACCCGCCACGAATCTTCCAGCTTTCCAGCGGCTCGCCGTCGGGAGAATAGACGTTGATGCGTGTATTTCCCGGATCGCGAAGCAGGACGCGGCCGTCTGGCAGAACGGCGAGCCCGCCGTCGGGTTGTCTGTATTCGCCAGGGCCGCCGCCATCGCGGCCGAGAGTTCTCTTGTAGGTACCATCCGGTGCGTAGGCGCGCAGGGCGGCCGCATGATCGTCGAACGCGTAGATCGTGCCGTCCTTCGCGACGGCAAGCGACCGGATGTTCCCGAACATGTACTCGTCGGCACCATCGAGCTCACCAATGCTGAGCTCGGCAGCCAGCCGGGACGCGTCGCCCCAGGTGCTGCCGCCTACGGTTCGAACGATCAGCGTGTCTCCGATTGTATCGTAGGCGGCCAGCCACTCCTGTCCTCCCGACGACCCCGCGCCGCCTGAGCAGGCCACGGCTGCGGCGGCCAGCAGCGCGCAGGCCGCCGAGTGCTTCGTTCTCATCATCCTGGGTTCTCTCTGTCCGCTGTGTGAAGCCCCGATAGCGTCCCACTGGTACTAGGACAGCACTCCCGCTCCGAAGGTTGGCCCGGCGCCCGCCCTTACCGGTCACCGGTTACCGGTCACCGGTTACCTTCAGTTCCCCAGCGACCAGTAGTTGTCCCAATCGCGGAGCATGTAGAGCACGACCATGCTGGCGATGATCGGGACGCCGGCGAGAAACAGGTGGTGGTTGCTCGTGTAGGGGTGGATCAGCTGGGGGTAAGTCGAGAGCACGGAGATCGTATGGAAGAGCAACCAGTAGCCGTAGACGACTCGCCGCTTGAAGCCCGCGATCATGGCGAGCGCCATGATCGTGTTCACGACGCCGATGACGTAGGAGAAGTTCACCGCGATAGGGATATGAAAGAAAGTATCCCAGATACGTGCGTTGACGTCGGGGCGCACGAACTTCTCGACGGCCCAATACAAAAAGAAGATGCCGGTGACGATCCGAAGGATCGCCAGTGCCTGCGGCAGGCGCCGCGCGAGTTCGTCGCTGCGCTCGAGCGTCATGGGTCCCTCCCGTGTAGATGGCTGGGTAGCATCTTGGGCTAGCCGCCCTAGGAACGCAACCGAGTCATCTCGGACCCAGTGCGCCGCTCAGTGTGTAGCTTCGATGCCGCCGTGGTCGACGTGGAAACGGACGATGTAAGGCACGTCGAACTCGCCCCGGACCACGGCCCAGACCGTGTCGCCGCGGATCACGGGATAGGGATAGCGGGCGAAGCCGTCCGGCGCCCGAACCATCCCCAGGTAACGCCCGTCGGGCTCGAACACGTCGAAGGCCGTGGACTCGACCCAGGTCGCCTCCGGGACGTGCCCCGGCCGGTCCTCGCCCGCGGTCTCGTCCTCCAGCTCGATCTGGTGGGCGTCCTGGTACAGCACGACCCAGATTCGTCCCCGTTCCCCGGCGAGCAGGCCCTTGAAGGGAGGCTTGGTGTCAGGGATCGGCGGACCATTCCACTTCCAGTTGGGTTGGGTCTGCCGCATGTTCGCGGTCATGATGCGTTCCTGCTCTTCTCTCTCCGAGGGATTCACCGGGACCGGCTCCCAGTCGCCCCGCTCGATGCGGAGAACGCGGTCGCCTGCGATGTGCAAATCGACCGCGTAGCGCGTGGAGAGTCCTCCAACCATGTAGCCCAGGGGGCTGAACAACCACGAAGCGGAGGGGCTGAAGGGAACGCCA